>JAAZZC010000010.1 GCA_014239335.1 Verrucomicrobiales bacterium | reverse complement strand
TTAGCTCCCCATCCAGTTGACAAAGGATCATAGTAATCCATCTCTGCGGTCCCTGACTTCGCTTCAAATCTGCCGTCTGGATTATCGAATGTCCAAGTCGTCTTATCCCCATATGAGGAGGTGATATAAGAAGCAAGTATTAGGGAAATGAAAATAAAGTATTTCATATGCTTATATATGAGATAAGATTTTTTTTGCTGAGACGGCGTTTTTACTTATCCAAAGCAAATCGGTAAAACTTCTTTCCGTCCGGGATAGGGATAGTGCGTGTCATTTCTCCGTCAAGGGAAGTCCACTCAACAAGGTTGTCGCTCTGCTCAATGGTTAGTCCTAAAGTAATGTTCTGACCATCTGGCTCGACTGTAAGAACTATAGAGCCTGCTCGAGCGTCACGGATCTGCTCAAGAGTTGGGCGTTTCTTTAGTTCAGCTATCTTGTCGTCCTTTTCGGCGACCGATGCCACAAGTGTCTCAAGCTTTGCGCTCATGTTATCAATTTGCGTTTTGAGTGCATCAATCATAAGTGCATTCGCTGCAGATCTTTCGGCGTTGCTTTCTGTTTTAGGGATTAGTTCACTAGCGTTAGATTCTAAGGTGCTAATTTTTTCAAATGCTTTTTCTGTTAAGGCCGTTAAGACGGAACCAAGGTAACGGGTATTAGTAAGTTCAGCGGCTCGGAGATTTGCGCCGAAACCCACCAAAAAGCTACCATCTATAGACAAGATCCATCCTTCCGGAAGAGCTGACGGTCTGCCTACAATGTAACCGGAAAGGACCTTATACATATTGGATCCAGTAAAATCTGCACCACTGAGATTACTGTTAAAGATTAAAGCGTTAGTGAGATTTGTGTTTTTTAGGGTCGTGTTGACCAGTAAGGATTGCTCTATCTTGCTATTCTTGAGATTAGAATTACTAAGATCAGCTCCACTCAGATTGGCTCTCCCAAGGTTAGCTTCCTGCAAGTTGGCATTCTGAATATTTGCTCCTCCGAGTTCTGTGCCTAAGAGAGCTGAGTTACTCAGGTCTGCCCCTTCCAAGATAGCGTCGGTGAGATTTGCTCTGGTCAAGTTTGCCCCTTTAAGATCAGCCCCATTTAAATCGGCTCCAATGAGGATTGCATTGGGCCCAATGTTATATCCATTAACTATCCCTGTCCCGTCATCTCCTATTTGTGCGAACGTTGAGATCTGGGGAATTACAAAAAGCAGTACAGCTAGAAGTATTGTTTTCATGCTGATACTATCAGGCTATCATAGTAAAAAACAAGCTATCCATGGGAGTTCAATAGGCTTAAATACTAAAAGAAAATTTATTGAGTGTTGTTATTTTACGGCATTCGATAAAAGATATCCTGTATATGGTCTTTAATTTTCTCACTTCCATATCAGTGCTTATTCTTTTGCTTTGGAATGCGGGTTCCGCTGTAGAAGATTCCGTCAAAGACCAGGGCAATGGATCCACAAAGGATAACTTATTGAATGTTCTTGAGGCTGAATCTTATGCATTTACGCCTTCACTCCGTAAAGCATTTTTAGATCATGCCAGGGAAGAGGCCTTATTAAGACTCAAGGAAAAAGATTTGAAGATTCCTCAGGAATTTATTGATTGGATTGATTCTGATCTGGATATTGCGAGTGGTGTTTATGCTGCGCACCACAAATCAGAGGACGTTCTCCTGTGGTTATATTCATTACGCTTCGATCTTGGTAAGAATAAGTTTGAGCAGTACCGGCATTTGGCTTTGGCTGCGGCTTTGGTCAGTGCGAAAGAGGGCATGGAGGCAGACATATCACCTCGTGATCCTCTAAAGATTATCATTCCTGACGATCCTCGAAAATTGATCGATACTAAGGGCCCAGGACGAAAGATGGACGTCAATGATCATATAATAAATTTCCTTAATGATCATACAATTGAAGAAAAGGTTCTCTTGGATCCCAATAAAAGATCGAAGCTAAAGTATGATGATCGAGGAATTGCCATTCCATCTTCGGATGACAAGAAAAAAGAAGGCGAATTAACTACTGAGACAAGGACCCGGAGCCTGTACGCATCTGATGTATTAGCTAGCCAGGAATTGCAATCAAAGTTCAATTCGTACATGGAATCTAAGGGCCTTGATATAAGTATCGATTGTGGAGAGAAAATCATTCACTGGGACAGTAAGGCGATGGTTCGGGGTGAGTCCTACAGAAAGATCAACGAGGCTTATGCTCTGTTCCGTCAAGCATATGAGGCTAAGGGTTTGCTGCCATCGAAGCGTGACGACTTTGCTTCACCGGCTGAGCGGTGCGTTTATATGATAAGGAACTACGAATACAAATTTCCGCCTAACGTTCAGGAACAACGGAAGTGGCCGCGTTTCCCTCTGACTGCTCCCTGGCCTTTATTGACTATGCTTGCTGCGGACCGCCAACCTCTCCGCGAACGTGAAGAGCGATGGATCGCTTTTAGGGACCATGGAGAATTCTATAAATATGGTGAATACATTGGCGGCATTGCTCAACAGCATACCATGCAATCGGCGAGGAGGCTCAAGCCGTACCCGTTCACCTATGCTACTATTCAAATGATGTTAAAGGATGGCGGAGTCTGTGGAACGATGGGCTCCATATCTGCGCGTGGACACAATATCCTTGGTGTCCCTTCTTGTCAGGCAGTGCAGCCCGGGCATTGTGCAGTTGTTTATTTTCAGTACGACTCTAAGGGCAACTCTTACAGTTGTAAGGGTGGGCAATACGCGACTGGTGGAGACGAGAAGACTGGACCGTTCACGCCGTGGCCATTTGATGCCTCATTTAAGAGGACAGGACGAAAGAACGGTTATGAGATAGCGTTTCATAATCGTAAGCCGATGGTCTATCATCAGAGTTTAGCGTGGGGCGTTAATTATGGGGTCCGCTCTTATCTGGATGCGACTATTGCTCATGCGGTGTTTAATATGATCCCGCCTCAATTGCAAAAAGATAAAGGGTTTCGATTGCTTAAAAGTACTATTTCCATGAACCCTTATCACTTCCTTATAGTCAATGCCGCACAGGATGCGGCGTCATCAGTTCAGGGGCAGATCCAATTTTGGAACCAGTTCGTGTCAACGCTTTCGTCTGCCGCTAAAAAGCCGGGCTGCCCAACTGAAGGGCTCTATAAGAAGAGTGTAAAGAGCAGGATGGTTGCCCGGATTGCCAGCTTTCCTGTGCCGAAGGAAAAACAATCAGCACGCAAGATCCTTTCGTTTTTGGAGGGCTTAAAATGTGACAATAAGCAGATCATGGATGCTTATAGAAGTGCCTTAAACTAGGGTAAGTGGGAATTGAGAAAAATTGCCGATGATTGGGGCATATTTTGTGATTGGTTCGGTAGTTCTTTTATTGTTAGATTCCTCCTATGGGAATTACGCGCTACTCTAAGGTTGCTGTTTTTTCTTTGCTGATAATTCAGTGTGCAGTGGCTCAGCAGTCGGAGTCAAAGTCAGAGTATAGGGAATGGACTTCTGCGTTAGGAACTAAAATTGATGCGGAGGTAATTTCTGCAGACCATACAGAAGTGATTCTTAAGACAAGGGATAAAAAAATTCTCAAACTGCATCCGGTTAAACTTTCCCAAGAAGATCAGAATTTTCTTAAGGAGAAATTTCCTCCCAGTCCCTTGGCAGAGAAATTAATTGGCAAGAGGCTATCTGTTCAGGCCGCGGATTGGCCCGTCACTGCACTGTTCCAGTTTGAGCTTGATGGAACAGTGAAATTAGGTTCCTTGAAGAGAGATAAGGTAATACAAGAGAAGGATGGTTTAACTTATAAGATTGATGGGCTCATCGCCAAAGTCTTTGATAATGATAAGATTCATAGCCTGCTTAAGTTCTCTTCCGCTGATCCAGAATCAGGAACTAAGATGACTTTTGGTCCGGAAAAGGGCCCATTGTCGGGTACGATCTTGAGCGTTGTGCCTGCGTTTTCATTTAATGATGTGTACGATAAAAAGGACGATGAACCGGTACTGATCGAAAAGGGTTCTGTTAATATTAATACTTTAGAAAAGCTGGATGGGATTTACTATGAGCCGGACGCATTCACTTCCTTTTCGGGTAAGGTTTACAGGCTGTCTACCAATGGTAAGAAAGCAGAAGAGGTGACCCTCAGATACGGTCAACGAGAGGGGTTGCAACGGAATTGGTACTTCAATGGTCAGCAGCAATCAAAGAGTCTGTGGAAGAATGGGAAGAAGGATGGAGCTATGTGGGAATGGTATGAAGATGGGCAGAAGAAGTCAGAGATGATCTTCAAGAGGGACCAGCTAATTTCTAAAAAGGAATGGGATGATGAAGGGGCCTTGATCGAGGAGTAGATTTTATCTCTTCTAGCTCACGTATTCTACTTAAGGTAATCAAAAATAATTATTGGATTGGAGAGTAGTCCGTTGAATTCATGAAGACCTTATGAGGAGCTTTGGCAAGGATCTTCCCGTCCTTGACTGATGCTGCGCGGGCTTTTTTCCATGCTGAATCACCAATGAAAGCTCCCCAGTTCTTTTTTGATTGGCCGGTGCTTTGGTGAGAAATAATGTAGATTAGCGTATTGTCCTTGCCTTTGTTTGCATCAATCGGGGTCCAGTATGCAACGTTTGTTATTTTATGTTTTTCGAAAATTGCGCAAGTATGGTCCCGGAACCTGGCGTGCAGGTTCTTGAGGCGGTCCTTAGCTGTCACGTAGGTTCTCAGTTCAAAGACGCGAGGGTGTTTAAAAATCACGGATTTTATTTCCGGTGAGTAATCAGTAGCGCTCAAGAAAGTGCTGTCGATCTTGGCTACAAGAGCACCGTCTTTGACGGAGGCTTTGTATGCTTTTTTCCAATCAGAATCATTCAGGAATGCTTTCCATGCTTTGTTGTGTGTTTCTCGGCTCGGTGAACTAATGACATAAATCAAACGATTGTCCGATTTGTCAGTAGGTACCCAGTATCCAACATTAGTGAGTCCGTGCTTTTCAAAGAGTTTGCAGGTGTGATTTTCAAATCTGGCATTCAGTTCATCAAGTTTACCTTCATTAGCAGTGTAAATCCGCATCTCATAGCATCGGCTATCCTCAGCCTGAGTGGGCAGGTTTATTAATAATAAGAAGAATAAAGGTAATAAAGATTTCATGATTCCAGTGATTTTGAGCTAAAATGTTTTTTTGTAAAGAGTGAAGAGATTTTGCGGATTTATTTATTTTTTCTTAGTTTGAGGAAGATATAATTTCTTTGTTAATTGTTTGTTAGCGACGTTAAAGTGTTTTTGTTTTATTTTAATTGTAAGGAATGAGGAATTTGAAAATTAACAGAATTTATAAGATAACAATAACGGTGCTCTTATTTCTTTGTGCTGGTTCCCTTTGCTATTCTTTAGAAATAAATGGACCAGGGAAGCAAATGTATATGAAGCAGTGCGCTTCTTGTCATGGTGACAAAGGTGAGGGGGTTAATGGAGAGTATGAGGAAGCGCTGTTTGGTGATTGGTCCTTAAGTAAATTGACAAGGTATGTTATTAAGAGCATGCCCGATGATGACCCTGATTTGTGTGTTGGTGATGACGCAGTCCAAGTTGCCAAGTATATTTTTAATGAATTTTATTCTCCGCAGGCGCGGTTACGTAATTCGCCTCCACGAATTGAGTTGAGCCACTTAACGAATCGTCAGTTTCGTGAATCTGTGAGTGATCTTTTCCGTCAGCCGGTACCGGATGAGCCGGCTCCTGAGTCAGGGCTAAGCGCTTCTTATTATAATTCCAAAGGTATGAACAAAAAAGATTCTCTAAAAAAGAGGAGAATTGACCATAAGATTGATTTTGACTTTGGTTCAGGATCACCGATTGAAGGAATCAAGGCTGAGCAATTTTCTATTGCTTGGGAAGGTTCACTGAGAGCTGAGAGTACGGGATTTTATGGTTTACGATTGACTACACCAAATGGTGCCAGGCTGTACCTCAATGTGAATATTAAGGAAGGAGACAAAAATTATAGGGACGATGCGAGTAAGGAGAGTAACCCTCCACTGATTGATGCGTGGGTGAGTTCTGGTAATAAGAGTAGGACTGAGAGCGCTCGTGTATTTCTGCAGGGAGGACGAGAGTACCCTATAAGGATTGATTATTTTAAATATAAGGAAAGTACTGGTTCTATCAGGTTCGAGTGGTTGCCGCCGAACGCAGTATGGTCCGTGCCTACAGGAGATCAATTATCAACGAGGAAAGGGAATCAGCTGATCCTAGCGAAGACAAGTTTTCCTCCTGATGACAGGAGCCTTGGGTATGAAAGGGGATCAGATATATCCAAGGAATGGCTCTCGGCCGTTACCAGAGCCTCACTAGACGTTGCAGAGCAAGTAGATTCAATCTTGGGGTACATCAGTGGGGTCAAATCGAAGGATGACCCACAAAAAACTGAGAAGCTAATCTCAGTTGCAATGAAAGTTCTGGAAAGAGCTTACAGGCGTCCACTAACTGAGCAGGAAAAGGAGCAAAGCATTAATCTTATTTTTGCAGGTTCTGAGTCTCCAGAGGTTGCGGTTAAGCGTGTTGTTTTATTGGCTATAAAATCTCCTCACTTCTTGTACCCTCAATTGTCTAGTGGCAAGACACCTTCATATCAGGTCGCCTCTAGATTGGCTCTTGGCCTATGGGATTCAATTCCGGATGATGTATTAATTGCGGCTGCCAGTGAGGGAAAGTTATCTAATCGGGATTATGTTAGATCTGAGGCGAAGCGAATGCTTGAGGATGCGAGGGCAAGATCAAAGGTCATTGATTTTTTCTATCACTGGCTTGATTTGGATCCGGAACGTGACCTAATGAAGGATGACAAGGCCTATCCTGATTTTGATCACTACAAGATATCCGATCTTCGCCGTTCGATGAACATGTTCATCGAAGATGTTGTATGGAGTAAAAAATCGGACTACCGAGACCTTTTACTTTCGAGTCACATTTACCTGAACCAGGGACTTTCTGGAGTCTACGGAAAGTCAGTTGAAGGTGATGAGATGAAGCGTATTGATTTTGAAAAAACAGAACGTTCAGGTCTATTGACGCATCCCTATTTGCTTAGTCATTTTTCATATTCTTACAATAGTTCGCCGATACATCGTGGAGTTTTTCTGACTAGGCATATGCTAGGGAGAACACTCAAGCCACCGCCGCAGGCGGTTTCTTTTGAAAACCAGAAGCTGGATCCTAATCTGAGTATGCGTGAAAAAATTACTCATGTGACAAAAGGTTCCAATTGCATGGCGTGTCATGAAATTATTAATAGTCTTGGTTTTAGTCTTGAGAATTATGATGGCATTGGGCGGTGGAGAGACACAGAGAATAACAAGCGAGTGGATCCATTTACTCAGTTTGAGACGAGGTCAGGCAATTTAGTTAATTTGCGAGGTTCTCGTAGTTTGGCTCAATTCATCGCGAATGATTCAAATGCGCAGAAAAATTTCGTTCAGAATCTCTTTGAGTATATGATAAAGCAGCCCATCCAAGCCTACGGTGAAAATACAGTGAAGGACTTGCACGCCCATTTCGTGAAATCGAATTTTAGTTGTAAAGAGTTGATCGTTGAGATTTTATGTTTAGCTTCTACTAAAGGAATCAAACAAGAAGAATCATGAATGAGTTATCACGCAGGGCTTTCCTCAAGGATCTCGGGCTTTCAGCTTCAGCGCTCTCATTTCTTTATGGATTGCCTAGTCTTCAAGCACAGGGCGATTCTTCTCCGAAAAAGAGACTCATTATCATGTTCTCTCCTAACGGCACTTTGCCGGGCCAGTTCTGGCCTGATGCGAGTGGAGAAGATTTTATCCTTAAGTCGATAATGGAGCCGTTGGCTCCTTATAAAGATTCCTTACTTACTCTTAAAGGTGTGCATAATAAGGTCGGCGGAGATGGGGATGACCACATGAAAGGTATCAGCTGTTTATTGACAGCAAGAAAACTTCATCGTGGTAACATTCAGGGAGGAGGACACACTCCTGCCGGTTGGGCTAGTGGTATTTCCATCGATCAAGAAATCGCCAATTTTTTGCAATCCCGAAAGGAAACAAAAACAAGGTTCGGTTCTCTTGAATTCGGGGTAGCTGTTCCGAACAGGGCAGATCCATGGACCCGAATGTCATATGCAGGATCCAATAAGCCCATTGCGCCGATAGATGATCCTCATCAGATGCTTCAAAAAATGTATGGGCAGATGAAAGATAGAGAAAGCCTAGTCAGCATTTTAGATGATGTTGCGGCTGACCTTAAATCCGTTTCGGTTAAACTTGCTAAGGAGGATAAGGACATGCTGGAGGAACATATGAGTCTGGTCCGCCAAGTTGAAAAGGGTCTTATTGAAGCGGAGAAAGATTCCAGTACGGTTCATCCTCAGCCTGATCTTGATCCCAACATCGAACTCGTGAATGACAATACTCCAAAGATTAGCCGGATGCAGATTGACCTATTGGTTAATGGATTAGCTAATAATATGATGCGTGTTGCGACTCTTCAATTCATGAGATCAGTTGGGCAGGCGCGTATGAGATGGCTGGGCGTTAATGACGGTCATCATTCGCTGTCACATAAGCCTGACAATGACAAGTCAGCGCATGACAAATTACTTAAAATAAACAAATGGTTTGCAGGTGAGTTGGGTTATCTCTGTAAGCGCCTCAAAGAGACTCCCGAGCCTAGTGGTGAGGGTAATATGTTTGATAATACTACGATCATGTGGGTCAATGAGCTTGGTAAAGGCAATAACCATACACTAGAAAATATTCCT
>JAAZZC010000108.1 GCA_014239335.1 Verrucomicrobiales bacterium | reverse complement strand
TCGGATCATTACTGACCTGCCCCCCACTATCAAAGAAAGGTCCAACGGCACCTATATCATAAAAATAAACCAAGGCACAAATTCCAATGAACTGAGGAATCAGAAACCGAACCATGAAACCAAGAGAAGACCACAAATACATTTTCTTTACCACGGCAACACTCTCAGCCGCGCAAGCCCTCATCACTGCTGTCTGCCAGACCGCACACGAAATGACTCCAAGGAAAAACATCCAACTCACGTAAGAACCACCTACACCTTCCGCTACCAAGGGATTGAACCCCTCCTCTGCATAGATCTTCTCAACACCTTTTACTAGTGTTGACCAGCCAATCTTCTGTACCGCAATGACACAAGTGAGGAGCAGCCCAAAAGAAAGCACCACAAACTGAACGTAATCCGTAATGATAACAGAAACCATTCCTCCGAGGCAGGTATAAAAAAGAACCAACACAATCATTACAGTCATTACCCATTTAACTGCATCATCATCGATACCGGTAATCCCTGACACGAACACGGCTCCCGCCTTAAGAAACAGGCCCATATTTAAGATTCCGGCCGCAGCCAAAATAAAACCACCCACGATCCGAAGAGAACGGCTACGGAAACGCTTCTCGTAAAATTCAGGAATAGTCATGACACCCATCCGTCTCAATGGAACTACAATGAATCCCGTCACTCCAACAATGAGCGTGGCTATTCCTGCCATGAGTCCAATATGAAAAGCTGAAAATCCTGTCGTAAATCCCTTCTGAGCCGCGAACATTGCAGTGACCAGACCAAGCTCTGAGCCGATCATTGTCGCTATCCCTAAACGTGTGCGGAGCGATCTCCCAGCCACAAGAAAATCCCCCATCCCTTTAATGTACCGGTTCACCCACAGTCCAATGACTACGGTACCCGCCAAATAAGCAGCCACAATGAACCAGTCAATGTTGGAGAAATTTGTCTCTAGCATCTTTCTTTAATACATTAATTTAAAATTCACTAAAACACCTTAAATAAGAAATCAATTAACAGTGAACTGCAGGATCCGGGCCGCGGTACCTTTGCTGGACGGGTTCGACTTATCGCTTAGACGCATTCGGACCATGTGTTCTTTTTTCTCAAGGTCAGTAACAAGCATCAAAGTACGGGGATAGTGAAGGCCCCGACTATAACGATGATAAAGGTCAAGAGTCTTCCACGGACCATCGTCCAAGCTAAACTCAAGAGTCCCCGCGTCAGGACCGGCTAAGACATAGGCCCCGAGAGCTGTTCCGGTAAAACGAACGACCGTCTCCTTGCCCGCCTCATCACAGCAAAAAAGTTTCATCCCAGCAAAGGTATTACGGAAACTGCCAGGGATTTTATTCCATTGAGGAATACTCCATGACCATGAATCATTTACAGATTGTTCAGGGGAAAGAAACTTTCCTTGATAGTAACTTCCTGTATCAATCAACTTCTCAGGAACCTGATGAGCCACTTTAACTTTGGCCTTATTTTTATCCCAAGCGCTGCTCAGAAGTTTTCCAATCATCTCAGCTGCAATCGCATTGCCGGCAGGCTTGGGATGAGTTCCTCCGAACTGAGCCCACGTCAGTTCCCCGGCACCGATACGCTCAGCCACTTCACGTGCTAGAAATATCGCGGAAACTCCATAATGTTTAAGGACCTCCTCATGCGCTGCTATCGGCATGGGGATTTTCCCAGCCTTCAACTGATCCAGCATCCCTGGATTCACAAAATACGTTACGACAATGTCCATTTCAGGTTGCTCTGTCCTAGCATGCCGAATGATCCCCTCCATTCCCCGCACACATTCCCTCTTCTCATGCCCAGCGTCCTGATCATCATTCACTGCAAACTCAATAAAGAAAAGATCAACACGACCCTTATTCAGAACATGCTCTTCCAAACGAAAGGCCCCAGTCATGGAACAGGTTGAAGAAATACCGGCATTGATAAAATCGAATTCAGTTTGAGGGAACCTTGCCTTGAGCCAATTGGAAACCATTGGCCGGTAACCGTTCATCTGAGTAATTGACCCCCCCATGAACGCGACTCGCCCATTCTTTTCTAAATCATCTTTATTTCCAAGAAATTGAATCATCGAATTATGATACTGCCCACGAAAAATGACATTGCGTTCTCCCGCAAAAGAGAAAGAAATCAAAAAACATAAAGCGGCCAGACAAAGAAATAATCTCATTGGAAAACTGATAACATATGAACACGTCAAATTACCAGCAACTCTTCAACTAGTGTTGAAACGAACTAAAAAAGCAGAATTTACCTCGAGTCAGAACTGGAAACCGTGTTCCGCAATAAAGCTATGTGGGAACATAATCTCTGGCGCGTCAGCTTCGCATTAATTTTTTCACTCAGTGAACTTGATAACATAAGAAAACATTCTACTCCAGCATCATCACGTAATTCATTAGCACTAAATGAAATGAGGGCCTCCCTTCGCAATCCAGTGACCTCATCAAGAAGCTCTTCAAGCTTCAGGGTTTCATCACCATCCGTCCCCCCCTCATCAAGATCTACCTGTTCCTGTTCAATATCCAATAACCTCCGAACGTACTTATCAAGATGATGATCCTCGCTCATTCGACTCTTGTTTCTGAGCCATCTAAAGACAAGATAAAGAGCAATTAAAATAGAAACAAAAAAGGATCTTAAACTTTCCGTGGAATCAACGAAGTCAGGGTTC
>JAAZZC010000011.1 GCA_014239335.1 Verrucomicrobiales bacterium | reverse complement strand
CGGAATGCAAAATCAAATAGCCCCTTAAATTCAATAGCAAATACCCGTTCTCTCTTTGATGGTGTTGGGTTGGCAGAGCCTGAAACTGTTACCATTCATGACACTATTAACTTCCGGGACAATGCGAATGGACCTTTTCCGGACCCGCAGCCGTTCCCTCTCTTTGAGGCTCAGGACGTGAATCAGGATGACTTTGCCATAATGGCCACCGGAACGCTTTTCATAACCGACCCGGGCATTTATACCTTTGGATTTAATTCCGATGATGGGGGTGGCTTTTATATTGATGGTGAGCCGGTCGTTGTCTTTGATGCCAATAGAGGCTCTGCCACGAGCTTAGGTGCTGTGGATCTTTCTTTCGGAGCGCATGAAATGGAATTTCTTTTCTGGGAACGTGGTGGTGGTGCCCAGTGCCAACTCTTCGTGCATAATGAAAAGGGTGACTTCGTTGGTGATGGATTCAATGTGGGTAATTATCATCTCTTAGAGACCTCTTTCGTGCCTTCTGGCGATAGTGATAATGATGGTTTGCCGGATGCGTGGGAGGAGCAGTTCTTTGATAATTTAGAGCAGGGGCCGGAAGATGATCCGGACAATGATGGATCAACTAATATAGATGAATTTGAGCTCGGAACGATACCTAATGATCCGGATACGGACGATGATGGACTGAATGATGGGGTCGAAGATGGGAGTGGAACCTTCGTTAATAGCATGATGACCGGGACTAATCCGAAAGTGGCGGATTCCGATGGTGATGGATTACTTGATGGTGTTGAGACGAATACCGGAAATTTTGTTAGCGCTAATAATACAGGTACGAATCCTCATATGGCGGACACTGATGAGGACATGGTCAGTGACGGCAGAGAAATTGCACTTGGAACGGACCCGACAGTGCCTCAGGCCCGGCCCAAAGGGTATGTACAGGACTTTGACGGGTTCCCTGACGGCGTGACGGACCTCGCTGATGGGAGTGTCATTTATGGTGCTGCCGCGAGCGTGGTTGATGGAAGGTTACAGCTCACGAGAGACGGTCAGGGGCTTGGTTTCTCAAGCTTTACGATTCCGTCGCTAGAAGGTTCTTCGGGTGGCTGGATGGCAACCTTTGATCTTGAAATTTCAGATGGGCCTGGAGCCAATAACCCGGCTGACGGACTATCCTTTAATTACGGAAATTTTGATCTAGGTATTTCAGGTTCTGCCGAGGAGGGCATGGGTGCTGTTGATGGTAATGATGCTTCGCCGCTAGTCACTGAGAACTTATCTTTTGAGATTGATACTTGGAATAACGGGGACCCTGAGCAAGGAGTTAATATTGCCGAGAAGGTAGAGGGTGAAGACATTAACTTAGAGTTTATCAATGGGCGGATACTTGATGATGGGACATCAGTTTCTGGTCCAGTGACAATTGTCTATGATCCTGTAAATGGCGCTTCCTTTAAAACAGAGGGACTACTTACTAATGCGGACTTCGAGGATGTGCCTTTGACTTTCGTTGGTGATGAATCCTATAATTTTGGATTTTCTGCTCGTGTCGGAGGAGCGAATCAGAACGTGTTTATTGATAATCTTGTCATTAGCCTTGGTTCGGGTGTTGCGCCCCTCCAAATCACAGAAATAGAAAAGGAAGGTGATGAAATCACATTGATCTGGAATTCCAAGCCGAACAGAGTCTATCTTATAGAGCGCTCTGAAGACATGGAAAATGGGGAAATAGATGCTAACCGTGATGGTAATTTTGGTTTCTGGGAAGAGATTGATGATGGCATTTTGAGCGATGGAGAGTTCACTTCATTCACCGATCAGGTCCCTGAAGGCACTAGGAGAATTTTCTGGAGAGTCACAGACATGGGGGTCGCTGAATAATTTTTGGATTAATTGAAGCAAAAAAAATAAGAAAAGGTTCGACTTAGGCGACAGTTTTCGTGCTTCATATAAGCTAGATGTCAGACATTGAAATTGCGCGTAATGCTAAACTTGAGCCGATCGCAGAGCTTGCTCAGCGGTGCCTTGGATTAGAAAAGGAACAGCTGATCCCTTATGGTCACTTCAAAGCTAAGATTGATCCTCAGAGCATTGATGGAGAGCCATCTTCGAAGCTTGTCCTGGTCACTGCGATTTCTCCTACTCCGGCAGGAGAAGGGAAGACTACCACTACTATTGGTTTAGGTGATGGGCTGAGGCTGATTGGTAAGAATGCAACTATTTGCCTGCGTGAACCTAGTCTAGGCCCTTCGTTTGGTATGAAGGGTGGAGCCGCTGGCGGTGGTTATGCACAGGTAGTGCCGATGGATGAGATTAACCTGCATTTTACAGGGGATTTCCATGCGATCAGTGCTGCTAATAACTTGTTAGCTTCGATCATTGATAATCATTTGCACTGGGGCAATAAGCTAAACATTGACCCTCGGAAAGTGACTTGGAGAAGAGCGCTCGATCTCAATGATAGGGCCCTTCGGCAGATCGTCGTTGGTCTGGGCGGTGCGATAAATGGCGTAACAAGAGAGACCGGATTTGATATCACTGTGGCTTCCGAAGTCATGGCCATTTT
>JAAZZC010000289.1 GCA_014239335.1 Verrucomicrobiales bacterium | reverse complement strand
TAAAACAACGATTGTATTTTCTGTGTTTGGGCCATTCTCTAAACTATCAAGAACGCGCCCAAGCATCGTGTCAGCAAAATAAATTGATGCTAGATACACTTGTACGGCATTTTTCCACTGCTTGTGTTTGCGAATATGGGCAAAGTAACGGTTAGGCCCTATCCTTTTACCTTCATCAGGAAGGTCATTTAAATCATCCTCACGATAACCCGGAGGCAATTGAATTTCCTCGATAGGGAAAGCATCATAATATTTTTTAGGGACAAACCAAGGCTCGTGGGGTCGATAAATACCACAAGCTAGAAAAAAAGGTTGATCATGTTTCTTTAAGAGTTCTTTCCCAACCCACTCAGAAACAAGGTAATCACCACCGAATTCCTTATCAGAAGCATCAAGTGCACCCCAATCAGTTTCGACATACTGCCAGGGACCACCGCGAGGAAGATTCACTGGTCGCTTGTCTGGATATAGTGTTCTTGGGAATGGATTCTCGGTCTCTTTCGGTGGAAAATATTCATCCCATGATCGTTGATCGATGAAGTAGTGTAACATTTTACCAGATCCGATAGATCGGTATCCTGCACGTGAAAATGTCTTAGGTAATAACTCAGTGTCTGGCAACACCTGCCTCATGCTCTGACTGTTCTTGTATAAGCCTGATCGGTGAGGCGAGATTCCGGTGAAAATAGCAGTGCGAGAGGGATTGCATGAGGGAGCGGCACAATGTGCGTTCGTAAAAAGAACTCCAGATTTTGCTAACTTATCAAGGTTTGGAGTCCGTGCCTGTGGATGACCTCCAAGACAGCCTACCCAATCATTCAAATCGTCTATGGAAATGAAAAGGACGTTAGTATTGGCTGATAAATTTGCGACTAAGCAATGGGCAACGAATGCAAAAGGAATAAGAATTTTCATTGTTCATTAATGTGGCTATCGAAAAATAATCCAATTAGTAAAACTCCTCATCCTCTTCACCCTTAGACCCAGAGCCAGAGCCAGAGCCAAGACCAAGTCTATTATAAATATTTCCCATGATTGAAAGCATTATAAAGCAGGTGAATTCAACTAAAGCAAACTCCCAACCCCAAATCCCTAAGACGTAACAAGAAATTGGCACAATAAACATAAGAAACATTGAATAGAGCAGAATCATATCCGACAGCTTCTGTTTCGGTGTCTTTTCTGTATCTACTTCATAGTTATCTTGGTGATATTTCCGTGTGACGGTACTTAGAATTACCCAGACTAATGAAATAGAGATTAAAATTAAGGTAGCTTCAACTGAACGAAAGAAGCTCATATCAATACCTTCCCGCACCTCTATTCCCCAACAAATAAAATACCCAACAAACCCTAATGCAGTCCACCATCCAAAAAGAAATCTGGCAAAGTAGAGACGATTCACTCTCTTATTATATCAATTTCAGCCAACACATATCCAGATGAAAGAATCTAAAGGCAAACATAATTACCAAAAAGGAATAATTATCGCCGGAATTTATACTATACCAATGAAAATAAGTAATAACCATTTAGATCTAAATTTACCAAGAATTCGTAAATAATTTCACAGGTTTTCAGTGCTCGGAGTGCACTGAGACCTTAAGCTCATCCCTTTTGAATGTTTTCGGGGATGAGCTTTTTTATTCTGAAAAATCAAGGTAGGGACTTTGTGGTAGCCAGAAAGGGGACGTTATTTAAATCCGTTTGTTTTCCTATACGGCATCAAATTCGAACTCCCGTAATAGCAGTGTTTGAGCCATCGATTTCGTTGTCACTTTTGTCCTTATTTAGACGGCCTAATTGGTGTAAAATACTGAGAATGCTTAAAGTTACATTGTACATCCTTGTTATTTTAACTGGAGGCGGTGTGGTGGGGAGGCGTAGTATGTCCATCAAAGGGACATTGAAATGAACGAAGTCATTAACATTGAGGAGAAGTTTAGCCTCTTTTCGGATTACTTATCCCCGAAAAGAATTGAAAAATTGAATGGTCAACAAATCATTCTAGCAAAGCTAAAGGGTGAATTTGTTTTTCATAAACATGACCATGAAGATGAATTGTTTATGGTGATAAAAGGACAACTGTTACTGGAACTGAAAGATAAAACAGTTGTCGTAAATCCAGGCGAGTTTTACACGGTTCCAAGAGGCGTTGAACATAAGCCTACCGCAAAAGAGGAAACTCATTTGTTATTGTTTGAACCTTTGGAAACGAAACACACTGGAGATGTGGTGGCAGACATCACGCTAGAAGAATACGAGGAAATATGAACATTACACACCCCGCCCATCAGGGTGAAGTAACTAGGGTGCGTTAGGATCGAATCCTTAAGGCTTGAGAGCCTGTTCCGGCTCCATCATTGTATACTCCAAGTCAAAGCGACTGGAGGGACCGTTACGAAATTTGTCGAGCGCGGGGTTGTAAGTGTAGACCATTATCTTGTTCTCGTTTGGTTCAAAGACCATGTAGCGCAGCCATGATTCTCCCCCGTTGTTCAAGTTCTGATAGTCGCTCAAAACCTGGTGAACCTGGTTGCCGTGATCTCCCTTGGAGGTGAGGACCGCCTCCCCACTTGAGTGACCGCAGAGAACCATGAAGATGTTTTTGTGTTTGCTAACCAACTTTTGCCACATCTCTTCACCGGCGTTTCCTTTGATTTTATATCCCAATTTATCAATCCTCAGGCCATTCGCTCTCATGTAGGCATGCGTGAGCACTATGACACGGTGGTTGGGGCGCTTGGCCACCACTTTGTTTGCCCAGGCCAAAACTTCGTCCCGCGGTTTGCATTCGAGCGAGACGATGAGGAACTTCATCCCGGCGGACTCGAAATGGTACCATGAATTGTCATGACGGTTCGGATCGAAAGTTCCTCCAAATTCCTTTCGTTTGGCAAATTTTTCACGCGGAAAATATTTGTTGAAGTGGGTGGTACGGTTGACGGCAATATCGCCGCCATATTTGTTGTCAGATTTTTGGAATCCCATGTCATGATTTCCGAGGCACATGCAATAGGGTACTTTACCGTCCAATACCGACATGGCTTCCTTGGCGATGGCCCATTCCTCGTGGGCATCCGCCTGCACGATATCTCCTTCGTGGACGAGAAAAGCAATATTGAGTCTCTTCTGGTTGTCACGCACCCAGCGAGTTTGATTGAAAAAGTAACGTCGCAAATCTCCATTGCCCCACTTTTTGGACAGCTTGAGTCGAGTGTCGCAGTAGAACTGGGTGTCAGGCAAAACTGCAAGGGTGAAAGATTCCGTTGTCTGGACTAAATGCTCCGCTGCCCTCTGCTTCTGCATCGTCGCGCAGACTACAAGCACAGCGGTCATTGACAGGATAAGTATCTTTCTCATACGTAAAACCTAACATGATTGTCAAAATGATGCTATTATTGATGTGCTGTTTGTAGCTGGCTTGTCTTTTTCTTTTGGTTGCTTGATAATGACTGAATGAAAAACATTTTTCTTACAGTTGTATTGGCAATGATCTGTCAATCTTGCACCACTACTGACCCAGCAGAAAAAGTTGTCACTAAACCCAGTCCCAAACTATCCAGAGCTGACGCTGCAACCAGAGCGGATACTGCAACCAGAGCGGATGCTGACAAGCTTGATATCGGCCCCAAGCCCAGCGACGCAACAGCGTTACAATTAATCAAAGAGTGGACAGAAGTTAATGTAGGAAATTCTCACAGTGCAAAGTATGAATTCATTCAATCAGCTTCAAAGTGTCTTGATGATGAAACTGAAATATATGGATGGCTGGTTTCAGCGGCTATTAACACAAAAATACACCAGTTTATAATCCGTAAGAATAAATTAAGCCACTTCATGGATTGGTCATCATTAGGCACTAAGCTCACTGATAGCTCCTTTTGGGGAAGGGATGTCAAAACTCTTGAGATAATTAGTAGAATGTATGAAGTGGTTGCATGGAATGATGGGGTAAAAACACACAAGCCTCCAGCAGTAAGTGGTCGGTGGGCGTTTCACGATAAAAAGGTCATGAGTATCATTCATGATCGAACGGATCCGAATGCACATAAATCTTCAATTGGTTGGGGAAATGGAACTGTAAAGCGTGGAAAGTTTCAGTACACATACACTGAGCAAATCAACATGCAAGGAACTGCAGAAAACGCTTCCATTGTCTCCGGTCCTCCTTGGAAAGGGATGCGTTTCTTTAATGTGGAATTTCTACAGGACGGCATTGAAATGACATCGGAGAACGGTAAGCAGACTTGGGTTATCAACAAGAATGGCATGCTTTATACTGATAGAGAATGGGGCCCAAATAAAGTATATGCACAGCGACAATGGAAAAGAATTTCCAAATAATTCTCTCGTGTTTTTGGCCAATCACCCCCCAAGAAGCAGGGGCAGTGATACTATGATAAGGAATAAGGGGAAGATCTTCACTGCTCAATGGTACACGGCAAAAGGCAAATGGATCAAGCCTCACAATCCCCGAACAACTACCAACCTGCCCACTTTTATAATATAGGCTATCCTCTTTTGTGAATTGTAGCAGCCAAATAAACAAGAAGTATAACCGCCAAAGTAATTACAATACCAAGCCAATCCATTCCAAAACAATGACCAACCAAACAAACAACATCAATAAGAAACAGCTATTGGGATCTCAGGAATCACAATCGCCGTTAGGTCTAGAATTTTTTCTCTTCCTTCGAAGCCGGCAGTACATAATCAGTCATGCTTCTTATATATGTGAACAAATTCAAAATCGCTTAAAGGATTTCTTTCTCTATACAGTCGTAAATTCGAATCGCTGTAATAGTAG
>JAAZZC010000012.1 GCA_014239335.1 Verrucomicrobiales bacterium | reverse complement strand
GCCAGCACCCGAGCCAGCACCCGAGCCAGCACCCACGACCCAAAATGAAAGCAACGAAAGCGCCTACATAGAAAAGTTCGGAGAGGCTCGAGTAATCCCTATAGCTTTTAAGGAATATCAGGAATGGGGTGAATTCGTTTATAATGATCAATTACTAGAATCCTATCAAAAACAGATGGAAACCCTAGGAGAGGCTGGAGATGCTAAAAAAATCGCCGAACTCACAAGTAGAATTCTAAAGGTACAAACAATTAAAGATTCCGCTTTTAAGGCCATGTCCAACCGATTAAGCGAAAAATAAATCCATCAATCATATTAATAAAATGAAATCCTTATCACGCAGACAATTCGTTCGCACCGCAGTGCTCACGACGGCATTGGGCCCCAACATCATTCCATCTCACGTTCTCGGCAAGAACGCTCCAAGCAACAAGATAAATGTGGGATTCATTGGAACCGGAGGACATGGTACTGGATGGAATTTGCCCGCCTATTTGAGTAATGACGACGCTAAAGTTCTCGTCACTTGCGATGTCGATACTAACCGCATGAATCATGCCAAGAACATCATCGACCAAAACTACGGAAACAAAGATTGCGCCACCACAAAAGACTTTCGTGAAATCCTAGCGCGTGACGACATTGATACCGTCATGATTTCAACTCCTGATCACTGGCACACACTGATCAGTTTAATGGCCCTCAGAGCGGGTAAAGATGTTCAGTGCGAAAAACCGACCCTCACTATCGATGAGGGAAAACTTCTCACCAAGGAAGTCAGAAAACACAAAAAAGTCTTCCAGACTAGCACTGAAGATCGAGCAGTCCCAGTGTACCACCGGATGGCCGAACTCGTACGCAATGGGAGAATAGGAAAATTACAAAAAATTGAAGTAATACTCCCTAGGCAGCCGAACGGCCCAGGAAATCCAACCCCCCAACCCGTACCAAAGACGCTCGACTATGATATGTGGTTAGGACCGGCTCCAGAAGCACCCTACACAAAGGATCGTGTCCTGTTCCATTTTCGCTGGGTTTCCGATTACTCAGGAGGAATCATCTGTGATTGGGGAACTCATCTATTTGATACTGCCCAGTGGGCAAATGACACTGAGCGAAGTGGGCCAGTAGAAATTGAAGGAACGGGTAACCGATGGGAAGGAGGCCTTTACGATACAGTCAAAGATTACGACGTGACTTACCGTTATGCGAACGGCGTGGCTATGACATGCAAACCTGGCAACCCCAGCATCAAATTCATCGGCTCTGATGGTTGGGTAGGTAATACAGGATGGAGAGCCCCTCTACAAGCCAGCTCAAAAGAAATCTTGAATTCCAAAGTTGAAGACAACGAAATAAAACTCTTCACTAACCCTAAAGGTGAACACCGGAACTTCCTAGATTGCGTTAAATCACGCAAAGATCCATACTTCCCAGTCGATATCGGACATCGCGTTTCAACAGTCTGTCACTTAGCCAACATTGCGATTGATAGAGGAGTAAAATTAAAATGGGATCCGAAAGAAGAAGTTTTTGTTGATGATGACAAGGCAAACGAAATGAGAAAAATTCGACCCGGTCGTGGCGAATGGAAAATAGCCTAATTTAAAAAATATCATATGCTCTGAACCCTATTCTATTGAATTAATGAAAGTTGAGTATGCTGCAAATAAATGAGCTCCTAAAAAAATCACTCAACGACTCTTCAGTTTCAAGATCAGAACGGCGTGAGCTTAAGGGAATTTTACCACTCATTCAGGGGGACCGAACAGCCTTAGCCAAAGCACGACAGTTTGCCTTCACCTTAGCTACAGAGAAAATTCAAGAAACTGGAAATCCTAAAGCCATGGAATGGCTAGAGGATGTCATTAAACTTCTCTATTCGAATGAAATGAGAGTTAAGGCCAATAGTTACTTCAGCCCAGGTAAGGATTGCCTGAACCGCATCTGCCAATTTATTAGTGAAACTGAAAAAAGGATCGACATATGTGTCTTCACAATCACTGATGATCGAATCTCGCAAAAAATAGAAGAGGCCCTTAGAAAAGGAATACACATAAGAATTATTTCCGACAATACAAAATCAGAAGACAGAGGATCTGATCTTGATCGCTTGAAAGGAACGGGGATCGAATGTCGCTTCGATAAAACCTCAGCCCACATGCATCATAAGTTCGCCATATCAGATAATGACCTCCTGCTTAATGGAAGTTACAATTGGACAAGATCAGCCAGCACTGAAAACAACGAGAATATATTAATCAGCAATAAT
>JAAZZC010000013.1 GCA_014239335.1 Verrucomicrobiales bacterium | reverse complement strand
CCTCATCCTGGGCCGCAATGACCTGCAAATTCCTCATCTGTAGGCATCCTGCCATTTTCAAATACCAAAGAGACCCAGCCACCAAGAGTTTGATGGATACTTTGAATTGATTCCTGAGCTTTAACGAAGGCATTTGCAATTTCATTCTCTAGCATTTTATCCCTAATCTTATTGTATTCCTCAACCTCACCTGCTGTCAGTTCCACCCCAGATTGTTGTTTCATCTGCAAAGATTCGCCTTTGGTCTGCATTTCACTGAATAGTTCCTTAGCATCATCATTCTCCATGAATCTGTCGATAGACCCAAAAACCTCTTTTAAATTAGGATCTTCGAGCAGGGACTGGCAAAGTTCCTTGGCCTTTGCTTTGTAATCAGCTTCCGTTGAGGAAGATTCACCAATAATCATAGTCATATTTTGATGATCGATCCACTAAGAGCAATAGTCAACAATAGTAAATTAGTTTATGAATCAAGTAATGGCATTAGTTGCAATGCATCAAGAATTCGTATAAATATTTCAAATAACCGTTAATAAGAATGCGGTAATTGACTAATAAATACTATAAATTTTATCTTATAACATCATGTCCGAACCAACTAACAATAGATTTTTCAAAGGCGAAGCCTGGGCCTGCTTTTTTCTTCGCATGTGGATAGGAATGCGTCTCATGTTCGCAGGTCTCACCAAATTTCTAAATAAGAATGAGGAGGGAGTGTGGTCCTTTGATCAGGAAAAGGCAGGAAAAGTCATGGGATCAATTACTGAAACCATGAAATCAAATACAGCCATACCCGAAGTCATGCTTGAGCCATACGCTCTTGTTCTTCCTTGGGCATTACTGATTGTAGGTGCAGCAGTAATGCTTGGCTTGTTCACTAGGATTGCATTATTCCTTGCTGGAGGACTAGTCCTCTCACTAAGCTTAGGCCTCATGCTCTTGCCAGACGATACAGCCGCAGTTGAACGTGGCGTTGAAATTATTGTTGTTGGTCTAGCGTTAATGACTGTTAAGCACAATGTTGGAGCCGTTGATAACCTTTTCCAGCTTGCTTTTGCAAAGGACGAAGAAGAAGAAAACTAAATCATCCGTTAATTAGAAAAGCTAATAAGGATCCGACTATAACTTTAATACGTAGAAATTTCATTAAGTCATGAACTTTAAACATATCGGCCAAGACAATTCTAAGAAGGAAGAAGCTACTACAAATTCTGAACCGTCTCTAACAAGACGCAATTTTCTGCGTAACAGTTCAACTGCAAGTGTAGGTGCCGGACTAATCGCAACTAGCAAGACGGCACACGGACAAGAAGGTCCTGACAAAGGCAAGAAGGTCAGGTGCGGTATCATTGGATACGGAGATGAAGGTAAAGCTCTAAGAGAATCAAGCATGTTCCTTAAGGACCTCGTTTGCTTTCCTGCAGTTTCAGATATATGGCCGCGAAATTTAAGAGCAGGTGTAGGCCAAATTGCAGCGAGTAAACAGGGAGGTGGAGATGATGGTGATATCTGCAAGGGTTATGAAGAACCAGAAGAAATGATTAAGAACGAGGAGTTGGACTGCATCATCGTAGCTACTCCCGACTTCGTTCACCATACCTATTCAATAATGGGCATGGAAGCTGGTCTCGATGTTTACTCAGAAAAGCTAATGTCAAACTCTGTAGATTACGCCCGTCAAATGGTTCAATCACAGAAGAAAACAGGTAAGTTACTGGCGATTGGTCATCAACGCCGTAGCAATCCGCGATATATGCATGTCAAAAATGAGATTATCGAAAAGCGCAATCTACTAGGCTGGATCACTCACATGACAGCTCAGTGGAACCGTTCTAGAGGCGGCTCAGTCCCTCGTGAAATCCCCCAAGGTAAGGATGCTCTGACCGATGAGATCCTCCAAAAGTATGGTTACAATGGAGGGGCCAAAGGTATGTTCGAATTCCGTAACTGGAGAATGTACAAAAAGTTTGGAGGAGGAATTATTTCTGACCTTGGTGCTCACCAGATTGACATCTTCAACTGGCTCTTGGATGAATATCCAGTTTCTATTTTTGCACAAGGAGGAACCGACTACTATACCGGAGAGTTTCTCAATGACTTACTAACAAGTGAAGTCAAAGAAGCCATGGCAAAAACAAAATCGAAGAAGAGGAAAGCCAAACTCGAAGCCGAGCTCAAGATCGTTGAACAGGTCAAGGACGGATACGAGCACGCTGATAACGTGATGGCTTTCTTTGAATACCAAACCAAGCGTGACAAGTGGAAAACTAAGGGTGGATCCGGAGACACATTAAAGACCCGTGCCTACTATCAGGTCCTAACCACATCTAGTTCACAAAAATTCTATGAAAAGTTCATGGGTGAAGACGGAACGATGTCCATCTCTGAACTAACAGAATATAATCAAATTTACCGTGAAGCACATGCCGAGTCTTGGGATGAATTTGGCAATGGAGAAAAGCCAGTCGTTGAAAAGAATTTAGCGAAAGAGGAAATCTACCACAAGTTCTGGGAGCAACCTGCTCCATGGAGAAGTATAGATAAAGCCAAGAATGATAAATGGCTTTCAGGCAAGAGTCTTACCGATGCCCGTGTATCAAAAGGACTCGACCCATGGGAAATACCCTCACATGCACAATTCGAAGAAAGACCACACACGCCTCACTTGAGAAATTTCTTTGAAACTGTTCGTGATGGAGGTTCTCAAGATGATCTTAATTGTCCGGCAATTGAAGGGTTCAGAACTACCGTGACCTGCATGAAAATCCATGATGCTATTGCTAATGGAGGAAAACTTGAATTTAAACCTGAAGAATTCGAAGTTTAAATAAATTACAATAATTTGAATTTTTGCCGAAAGAATTCGTCTTACTTTTAAGTATATTAGCAATTAACCTTATAAAATCCCTAAAATACAAAAAAATGAAAAATCCGTTCATCCTAGCATCAGCACTGATAATTCCTATCTTAGTGGCAACTGCACAGGACACAGACAAAAGTAAATGGAAAGACGTAGGAATTGACTTTCCTAAGCCTATGTTTGTTGGAACACCCGTTGCAGCTAAACTTCCTAATCTTGATAAAAGTAAAAAGCCAAGACTTGTACTTAAAGCGCCTGCAGGAGCCGAAAATTTAGCGCTCGATATGGAAGTTACTTCGAGTGATCCCGAGCCCATCATTGGTGATCTTGAAATGATCTGTGACGGGGACAAGGATGGAGCTGACGGCTCCTACACCGAATTAGGACCTGGAAAACAATGGGTCCAAGTTGACCTCGAAGAAGAGGCCACTTTATATGGAATCGTAGTATGGCACTTCCACAAAAATGCTCGTGCCTACATTGATGTCGTTGCTCAAATCTCAAATGACCCTGAATTCAAGACAGGAGTGACTAATGTGTTCAATAATGACCATGATAATTCTTCAGGTTCTGGAGCAGGTAAAGGCCTAGCCTGGATAGAAACTAATCACGGCCGCATTCTTGATGTTGGAGGTAAAAAGGCCCGTTACGTTCGACTCCTTTCAAATGGTAACACTGCTAATGAAATGAATCATTACGTGGAAATTGAAGTGTACGGAACCCGTTAATTTTTAATTACTAACAATTCTTCAAAAAGGGTCACACTGTAGTGTGACCCTTTTTTGTGCCTCAAAGTTATTAACCTTCTTTTTTCAGTAACATTTTCTGTAACTTAGAAGTATCAGCCGTTGGAAGCTCACAGTGCTTCCCTTTACAAAGGAATGCTTGAACGTCTGTCTTTTCACCGTCCGCTAAACTTTTGGCAAAGTCTTCAATAGGTCCAGTAGTACCAAGTACAACCTTATGTGGCTGATACACCGAATGCACAGCCCGCAATAATTCTTTTGCTTTGGTGCTATTAATTTCTCCAGCAATCACAACTCTATTAGGTTCTCTAGAGGCAAAGTCCGCAGCGCTCAACATATAAGGAACCGCCACGGCCATTGTTTTCATTCGACCTGAAAAATAAGATAAAGTCTTATCTTCAATTTCACGATAAGGTTTATTCCCAGTAATTGCTGCTAATTTCAGAAGAGCGTAAACAGCAACAGAATTACCTGAAGGTTCGGCGCCATCGTAATCTTCTTTGAGCCTCAGAATCAGATCCTTTGTTCCGGTACTCTGATAAAAACCACCAGCTTTTTTATCATAGAAGGCAGCGATCATACGATCAGCAACTTCAATCGCAAAGCTTAAATAATTGTTATCAAGAGTGACTCCATACAACTCTATAAGGCCACTTAACAAATAAGCATGTGTGTCAAATATCTGAGCATCATCACGCGATCCGTCTCTCCACCTGTGATATAGTCGCTTTTCTTTATCATCCCAAAGGTTCTTCCTGATGAAGGCTACATTTTTATGAGCAGCTGTAAGGTATTCCTCCTCTCCAAGCACTGCTGATGCTCGAGCTATGGCTCCAAGCATCAATCCGTTCCACGAAGTTAACACTTTATCATCGAGGCCAGGACGGACCCTCTTAGCTCTAACATCAAACATTTTCTTCTTTGCCGTCTCAAGCAGTATCATATCTGCAAAACCCAGTTTGGAATCAACCACACTAAGAACGTTTTGTTCTTTTAGAGGTTCCGGGTCACTGTGATCTTCGAAATTTCCTGATCTGGTAACACCATAGTATCTTATAATAACTCCCATTTCCTTTTTAGATAAAAGCTCCTCAAGTTCGGTCTTTGTCCAGCAATAAAATTTACCCTCCTTACCTTCACTATCAGCGTCCTCAGCTGAATAAAATCCACCATCAGGATGGGTCATGTCCCGTAAAACATATCGAAGAATATCTTTAACAACTAAAGAATGGGACTTCTCTTGAGTCAGCAGAAAAGCATCAAGATAAAGATTAACTAATTGCGCATTATCGTAGAGCATCTTCTCAAAATGCGGAACCAACCATTGCTCATCGACTGAGTAGCGGCAAAAGCCACCTCCGAGTTGATCATACATACCACCAGCTGCCATCTTCTTGCAGGTGAATGAAACTTGTTGAATGGCTTCAGGGTCAAGTCTCGAGCCTAATTGCAAGAGAGACATCGGTTGGCTAGGACGTGGAAATTTTGGAGCCTTTCCCCATCCTCCATGAATAGGATCATATTCACTTTTGAGCTGGAGTAGACCCTTGCTAAAATCAGCTTCCTCAATCACGCCCCCTTCTCCCTTACCCTCATTGGCAAATTCTCCCAGCTTTTCTGAAATATTATTAGCATCCTTAATGACATCTTCACGTTTGTCATTCCAAACCTTTGCAATGTTCTGTAATAGGTCAGGCCAACTGGCCCTGCCCGGAGCCGCTTTTGGTGGAAAATATGTCCCTCCAAAGAATGGCTTCAGATCAGGAGTTAAAAATACATTGAGTGGCCATCCACCACCACCGACAAGGGCCTGAACGGCTGTCATGTAAATCTTATCAACGTCTGGTCTTTCCTCTCTGTCCAATTTAACACAAATGAAATTATCATTCATGATCTTTGCTATTTCCTCGTTCTCAAACGATTCACGTTCCATGACATGGCACCAATGGCATGTAGAATAACCAACGCTCAGGAGAATGGGCTTCTCTTCTTTCTTGGCTACCTCAAAAGCTTCTTCTCCCCAAGGATACCAATCAACCGGATTATGAGCATGTTGCAAAAGGTACGGTGACTTTTCCTTAATGAGCCGATTGGTGAATTTATGTTCTTTCTTTCCTTGGACCACTTTTGATTCTTTAGTTTTGTCTTCAGCGTGCACTTTAAAACATAAGAGCGCATTTATAAAAGCGAATGCAATAACGGAGACCTGTTTCATAGATTGTAACAATAACTCAGCTTAAGAAACCATCAAGCGACCAAACTTATTGCAAAAAAACCTAATATATAAC
Organism: Verrucomicrobiales bacterium; assembly: GCA_014239335.1. Classification (GTDB taxonomy): domain Bacteria; phylum Verrucomicrobiota; class Verrucomicrobiia; order Verrucomicrobiales; family DEV007; genus EC70. Next base: position 1,150 of record JAAZZC010000013.1, on the reverse strand, counting down.
AATTCAATTCACTTCATTGACAGGATACGACCATGCAACCATGATTATGTATGCGATTCTGTAAAAAAATCTACTGCTTCCTAATAGCAATTTCATTGATTTTAACATTGCACTCAGAGCCTCCCAAGGAAGGGGCTAAGAATACTATTGAAGAAAAGGAAAAGAAATCTGAAGGAGTAGATTTTATACGTTTCATAGAAAATGGAAATTCAGCTTTACTCCAAACCGCTTCGGCCAAATACACGCACGAGGATGGTACAAAAGTGGAGCTCATTGGTGCAGTTCATATTGCCGACAAAGTTTATTATGAAAAACTTAACGAACAATTCAAACAATACGATGCTTTACTCTACGAAATGGTAGGAGGCGATCCGGACAAGCGACTGACTAAAGAAGATTTGCAGGCGAATAAAAATAATCCAATGAGATTCTTTCAGCTTCTCATTGGAGGCATGATGAAATTAGATTTTCAGCTCGATCACGTTGATTATACCGCGAAGAACTTCATTCATGCCGATATGACTCTTGAAACTTTTCAAAAAAGGCAAAAAGCGAAGGGAGAGAATCTATTATCCTTATTAGAAAAATCGATCAAAGCTCAAGAAGCAGCAGCCAGTAAAAATAAGAACAATTTTGATTTCGTCTCCATGTTCAAATTACTCAACGATGAGGGCGGGCCTAACGGTATGAAACTGGCACTTGGACGGCAATTTCATGACATCGAATCAATGATCGGCGGCATGGAAGGACCTGATGGATCCGTATTGGTAGCTGAAAGAAACATAAAAGCATTAAAAGTAATGGATCGGGAAATTAAATCTGGGAAAAAAAATCTGGGTATATTTTATGGAGCTGCTCACTTGCCAGACTTTGATAAGAGACTAACAAAAGAATTAGGTTTTAAAAGGTCCGGAACTGATTGGAATGCGGCATGGAAGATCCAAAAAGCGGCAAGTAAAAATGCCACGAAGAAGCCTAATGGATCTCAAAACAAAGATTCATAATATAAATAATTAGATCATTTTTGCATCCACTACTGGATAGCTTTGATCATTTATTATGAACAAAAAAACTATCTTCATACTTATTTGTTTCCTGATTTCTAATTCATTGAGGGGTGAAGAATTCAAAGAACATGGTCTCTTCGCTG
>JAAZZC010000014.1 GCA_014239335.1 Verrucomicrobiales bacterium | reverse complement strand
TAAGCCCTAGCCACACGGCTCCGGTAGTGTTGACTCTGTCCATCGTGGCCTCGACCCGGAACTGTTCCGGGTCAGAGCCCCCTTCCTGACTGATTAGTGTGTTTCGGTGAAAGGCAGTTGCGGCAATCTGATTTTTTGTTGCGTCAGGTAATAGATCTCCGGCGATTTGTTCGATAGTGAACTGATCAAATCCCATGTCTTTATTTAGTGCATTAATTACCCAGTCCCTGTATGGCCACATTTGCCGTTCACTGTCACTAGTGTACCCATGTGAATCTGCGTAACGGGCCTGGTCTAGCCAATGACGTCCCCACCTTTCGCCGTAATGCGGGTTCTTAAGGAGACCGTCGACTAAATTTTCGTAGGATCTTTCGGACGGATCATTGACAAAGGTTGAAACTTCTTCAGGTGATGGGAGTAAGCCAGTCAGGTCAAGATATAGCCGGCGAATGAGCGTGTAGGGATCAGCCCTTTCAGAGAGAGCCATGCCTTCTTTTTTTAGGCGCTTTGAAATGAAATGATCTATGAGATGCTCTTTGTTGTTTCTTATTGGGTTAGCAATAGGACTGAAGGCCCAGTGCGTTTGATAATTTGCTCCTTCTTTTATCCATTGCGTAAGTAGCCTAATTTTTTCAGAATCAAGTTTAGGTATTTTTGACTTAGGAGGAGGCATGAGCTCTTTAGGATCTGAATGCATTGTTCGTAGGAGAATTTCACTCTTGTCCGGATCTCCTGGTGCTATTGCTGAGTAGCCGCCCAGATCGCGAATTGCTCCTTCGTAAGTGTCCAGTCTTAGATCGGCTTTCCTGGCCCTCTTATCAGGCCCGTGGCAAGAGAAACAATAATTCGATAGAATTGGCCTGATGTCCTTATTGAATTCGATGATACCCTCAGCAACGATAGGGGTCACTAGTGTGGCAATTATAATAATAAATTTCATCAAAGGCATGCAGTTGAATTTTTCTCAAATAATATTGTGTCTGAATTGGTCCTATACTGCAAGAGTGCTTAATGTCCAATAAGAGGACTCGATGAATAAGTATTATGGTTATAGAATTATTTTATGGATAAATGCGGTATAGGTATTGATATAGGAGGAACTGAAATTAAGGCAGCTTCATTCGATCTTGTCAGCGGTAAAATGCTGAGTAAGGAAACTGCTCCGACTCAGGACGGAGTGTTCTCTGATGGGGTCCCTGCTTTTGTTGGATCAGTGAAGGGACTGGTTTCAGATTTATTAAGTGATTTGAATCAGGAATTATCAGTTATTGGAGTTTCGGCTCCTGGGCTCGTACAAAAAAATGAAAGGGCCATCGGATACATGCCGGGAAGGCTCAGTGGGTTAGAGGGTCTGGATTGGACCGCTGCCCTGAACATGGATATAGAAATTCGGGTAATTAATGATGCTCATGCTGCGCTCCTTGGCGAAGTGTGGCAGGGCTCAGCGAGATGCATGGATGACGTGATTATGCTGACTCTGGGAACTGGCGTTGGAGGTGCTATACTTACAGGGGGAAAACTCTTAAAAGGAAGTATTGGTAGGGCAGGGCATCTGGGACATATGACTGTCGATTTTGAAGGAGAGCCGGACATCTGCTCTACGCCTGGGAGCATTGAGAACGCGATAGGCAATGCAACGATCACTGAAAGGTCCGGGGGAAAATTCTCAACGACTCATGAATTAGTAGCTGCGTACGCTCAGGGAGATGAAGAGGCTAAGGAGATTTGGTTGCGATCATTGAGGGCTCTTGCTGCTGCATTAGTATCGCTGGTGAACGTCATTGATCCCGAGCGCATAGTGATAGGGGGAGGCATTGCAAAGGCAGGAGAGCATTTATTTGGTCCTCTGGAAAAATTAGTCCGTGAACGGGAGTGGCAACCGGACGGAAAAGTTGTGACCATTGTGCCAGCGGAGCTAGGTTATTGGGCTGGAACCTATGGCGCGGTTTACAATGCCTTATTAAGGGGCTAAGAGATAAGAGATGAGTTTAACGGAAGATTATATACGTTCGTGCCGTGGGATAATTGAAAGTGTATCTGCACAAGAAAAGCAAATTCAAGAAATAGCTGAGAGGTTTGCTAATTCCATTCTCGAGGGAAGAGTCGTTCATCTTTTTGGATCAGGACATTCTAGGATAATGGTTGAGGAAATGTGGCCTCGGTACGGATCTTTCCCTGGTTTTAATCCAATCGTTGAGTTGTCCCTCACTTTTCATAATCAGGTGTCCGGATCCAATGGTCAGCGTCAGGCCATGTATCTGGAAAACGTTAGTGGTTTCGCGTCACGCATCTTACGTAATTTTGATATTAGTTCAGAGGATTCCGCTCTGGTAGTCTCTTCGGGAGGTTGTAACATTGTTCCGGTCGAGATTGCTGAAGAGTTTCAGAAGTCCGGAGTCTGGGTCGCAGGGATTGTCAGTCTGAAACACTGTGAGGGGAGTAAAAGTAAGAGGGAGGACGGTAAAAAGCTGACCGACTTTTCTGATGCTGTACTGGACACTGGCGCGCCTCTGGGGGATTCAATGATAAGAGTCGAAGGGCTCGAAACGCCCGTCTCACCAGGATCAACGGTAGGAGGGTGTATAATTATTAATGCGCTTAAGGCTGAGATTGCCAGGTTATTAACCGAAGCAGGTAAAGCTCCAAAAGTTTTAACGTCTGGAGCCATTGTTGGTGAGGAGAAAGCTACTCAACTTTTTGAGGCTGCCTATGATGAGCATTCGAGGAGAATGGCCACGCTATATTCTGGCCTTGGTCTGTCTGACTAGTGCGCCAAGGATTGGCATCTATTCATCCGTACCATTCTTTTTTTTCAGCGCTTCTTCTCGGAGCTTAAATACCCATCCAATGGTTGATAATGACAACTGACCAATAGCCATCCAGGTAATAATTAAAACCATGAGTATACAAATATTCCGTATCCACGCGGATATCTTATTTTTGTAACGATCAAGGCTCTGCTTAGCCTTAGCAATTTCATTATCCAGTGTCTTTAAGTGACCCAGGGCAATATCGACTGAAGCAATTTTCTTATCAGAAAAATCAAAAACGCTTCCCAAAATAATCTCATTTATATCAAATTTCTCATTCACTGAAAATTGCCGGTCAATCGACTCGACTTCCTCAGTTAACTGAGTGAGCGATTCGCGGACTGATGAAACCTCCTCAAATATTCTTTTTGTTAACGTTGTTTCGATCGAAGCGCCCGAAGAGTTTGCCAACTCTATGGCCTGATTTACAACCTGAAGAGAGGACTGAGACAATTCCATCCACTGGTCAGCCTGCGATAATAGAATGAGCAGTTCTTCGAGTTTTTTATCGAGCCAGATTTTATCCTCATGGCTCACTTCTTCTTCCTTATCATTTGACCATTGTTCGAGTTTTTCTTTTACACTGATTACTGTTTTAACCGTTATATCGAACCGTACCCTGACCTCATTTTTACGTTCTTCTACTGTTTCAAGAATTTCATTCAGGGTAGCGAAGATTTTCTTATTTGAATTATCAACTTTGCGCGAGGAAACAACCACGAAGATCATGCCCAGCACACAAAGAAAAAGACCAACATAACCAAATATTAGGGCGAAAAAATAATGCTTCTTGCTCTCTGTTTGCATATGCCTCAAACCTTACCTTGTCCGCCAGCAGATCTTGGTTTGAATATGTCTTCAGAGGTCAGTTTCTCAGAAACCTCTTCAGTTGCTGATTGAGTGTTTTTTTCTCTACGTAAATTTTCTGAAGGTAATGGAAGGGATTTTTTCTGGATAGGTGGAATTTCCTCTTCTTGTACAATCTTTTCGTACCATTCGGGATCTCCACATGAATAGAGTGTGCCGTTATTGAGATCCTCCGGTTTAATCGTTTTTGAAATAAGGCCTACAAAATTATCACGCGTTGATTTCCCAATTTCAGACTCTTCAGTGATGAGGTAATTTGCGTATTTTGCTCTGGTCAAAGCCACATAAAATTTGCAGATTTGTTCGTAAGTAGCATTGGCGACTTTATCGGTGTTATATTGATTTAATTGGGTGTCCGCCTCTACTATACCTTTGTTAGGCATTGACAGTATCCACTGAGGCTCATGATTTTCATTGTACTTTATCTCAGTTCCAAGGTCCGTACTTAAAAATGTATTGCCTCCAAGTTCCGGTAATATAACGGAATCGAAGGTGAGTCCCTTTGATTGATGAATGGTCATGACTTGGACCGATCCCGGTTCACCAGTTTCACGCAGTGTGAAGTTTTCCATGAACCGCACAAATTCGTCAATGGATCGACTGCCACGATTGTCGAATATTGCCGCTGCTTTCAGTAACTGATTTACCCTCATTGAATTAAAATCATCAAAATCAATGTAGGAAACCAATTCTCTGACAGTTTCCGTGAATTGATTCTTCCAAACTGATGAACGAATGAAATGTCCAAACCTTTCAATGTCCGAAAACTTGTCTTCCACTATTTTTCTGAATGGTGACATCATTATGTGACCCGATGAGAACTTGTCTCCGGGGTGTGCAGAGAACCGGAAGATTGAAAGTAGGGCAATCCCGACCGCATTGTCCTTGGCAATACAAATTTTCGCATCGTTGGTCACTTTTAAATTTGTATGCTCTCTTAAATATTTTGTGATGAGATTGCCGGTTTTATTTTGCTGGACGAGGATTCCGACGCTGAGTTTATTTTTCGAGGGGTTTATTTTTCTGATTACTTCTGCGATCAGTTCAAGTTTCGCATCAAGCTCCTTCCATCTGGGAGCTTTCTCTGCGGATATCCATGAAGTGAAACCGGGTCTGTCTTTATGAACTGTTGTATGTTCTTTGAATTCCCACCGTCCCTCAATTGAGGGGAACAGTCTCTGTATTTCATCCTTACTCCCAAATATTGAGTTTACTGTTGTGATGACAGGTTCAGAGGATCGTCGTGATTCATCCAGATTAGTTTCCCTAAAACGTTCGGGCCCGAGATTCTTATACTTACGTTTCTGCTCATTGAAAATTCTAGAGTCTCCGCCTCGCCAAGCATAGATGGATTGTTTAATGTCTCCAACGATGAATGAACTTCTTCCAGCTCCAGGGTCCATTGCGCATTCGTCGATAAGATTCTCGATGGCATTCCATTGTTCACGGCTCGTGTCTTGAAATTCGTCAAGGAGCCAGTGATCGTATTTGGCGTCCATTCTGTATTCCAGTAAGTCAATCAGTCCAGAGTTTAACTTATTTCTCTTGGACAGAAAGTACGGAAAGTCAGAAAAGGTCAATCGTCCTTTTTGCCTGACGTTTTTGCCATATTCATCTTCGTATGATTGAAGCACTTCGCATAGGCCAAGTGTCCTCATTGACTGAGTTTGCAATGTGATCCCGACCAAATGAGAAATAACATCCAGAAAAAGTTCAGCCTGTTCGCCGGATATTTCGTATGCACAACCGGCGACATTGACTCGGGCATTTCCTGACTGGATGTTATTGAAGTTTTTGAGAAAATTATTGTAAACTGTTTCGTAATCCTTTGGCACTGGATTGCCGGTTCTGGTTTCAATTACCCACGAAAGGAATGACTCTAATTTTGTGGAGACTTTCTCTCTGATCTCCATTTTTTCATTTAGCTTCAGGAGTCTTTTTATTTTTTCTTTCAATATGTTCTCTTCAAGGACGTTCCATTGAAATTCGTCAGGCCATATGGATGATTTTTTCCCCCAGAGATCCGGTTCTGGATTGTAAATAAATTTGCTATGCATTTTCTCAATGAATTCATTGAGTCGGGACTGCACTCTGGATTCCTCCTTGCCGAAGGAGGAATATTTTAATGCCTTCAGAAAAATTTCATTTGATGAGGCTTTCCCATCAAAAACTTTTCTGTATACGCTTTCCCTTGCCACCAAAGTTTCGTGGTCCGTAAGGATTTCAAATTCACCCGCTATTCCCATTTCAAAAGGAATATTATTTATCATTTCGTATAAAAAACTATCC
>JAAZZC010000106.1 GCA_014239335.1 Verrucomicrobiales bacterium | reverse complement strand
GAGTGGATAATCATGTAGAGGTGAGCCGATCAGAATAGGCTCTTTCGTGTCCAGGAACTCTGGATTTGGGGAGTTCATGACCGTTCCCATAAAATGGTAACGGATTTAAATGAGTCTATGCCTGTGGCCTCACAATGAAGAGTGCCTAAGGAAGAATAGCGGAACTGTGATGGAGCCAGAGTAGAAAAAATACATTGAACAAAGAGGAGAACAGAAAGAGAAAAAACAGGAACATCGCCAATTTGGTTTTTGGTTATGTGTTCTTACCATTAGTTGTTTGTTTTTTTGTCTTGATCCTGAAATTATTCTTATTGTCTTCAATTTCCTTTAAACTCGCGGAGACCTGGATCTTTCAAACCTTACTTGATCACTGGCTGGAGTGTTGTCTCCTGAGTGTTATAAATCTTAATTTTCTGATTAGATTCAAAAGAGATCAAAAGTAGCGTTTTCAGTGATCAGTTATAATTGACCTGCAATTTCTTTGAACTGGCCAAATCGACTCCGGGAAGATCGGCGCGCGCTTCGAGTTTCCATTCCAAACGGCGCGACGTTCCGGTCATCGCGCCAACCAAATTAGCAGTCGTCTTAATGGCTCCCGCGATTTGCCCTGAAAGCTCGCTTGATTCTGCCGAACTGTTACGTCCCGGTGCAATTATGGTGAATTCAAATCTCTGATTATTACCCGCGCGCAGTGAGCCGGCTTCTGCAAGATTGTGTTCGTAGCGGTAGATCTCTCTTTTTCGGGTCTTGCGATCCCCGTCACTGTCGAAACGCTCTATACGCTCGTAACCAATCAAGGCCACAAAAAACCTGTTCATTTTGAGTTCTTTACGACTGGTGAGAGTCACCGATCCTGAAATCTCTTCGCCACTATTATAACCACGTTTTGGAAGTTCAATCTCAACTTTTCCCTTCATCATTCGAACAATATAATAGAGTACAAGACAAATGAGGATGAGGCCGACGGCCCCGATGATGGGTCCGGTGCCGATAGCTGCAAGTTGGGGCATGGCGGCACCATATAATTAATATTAATGGTATCAACACAAAATGAGTTTTTATCTGTGAAAGGTCAGATCTCTTTCTCAGCCTGATAAAATATGGGCCTTCTGCGTGCGTTAGATCTAAGGTTGCAGAGCGCTCTAGCTGTTAGTCTTTTAGGGCTTATTGTTCCCGAAGAGGGAATAAAGCTTTGCATGTATTTTTACAGGCTATAAATATTTTAATATGCTAGCAAAGATAAATGGAGCGGTGAAAGGACTGTTGTTATCAGTTTCTTTCTTGTCATTAGCAGTCCTTCCTCAGTACTTGGCTGCGGATGAGTCGGACATAAATAGAGCCGATGTTATTGTCTACGGCTCGACGCCTGGAGGCTTCTGCGCGGCAATAGCTGCTGCTCGCGAAGGGGCTTCTGTCATTCTTCTGGAACCGACGGAGCACGTTGGTGCGATGAGTACAGGGGGGCTGAGTCATTGTGATTCGAATCAGATGGTTCGCAGTACGGTAATGGGGCTATTTCATGAGTGGCACACGCGCGTGGTCAAAGACTACACGGATCGAGGAATCAAGGCGCCTTACGATACAAGGATAAAGGACACCTCACGCTGGACCTTTGAGCCGCACGTCGCGATGCGAGTGACGATGAAGATGCTTGATGAGGCTGGAGTGACTGTAATGAAAGGGAAGTATCTCAAGTCGGTCATCAAAGAGGGGGCACGCATCACCGCTATCATTACTGATAATGGAACCTATAAAGCCAAGGTCTTCGTTGATGGTACCTACGAAGGTGATCTTATGGCGAGAGCGGGCGTTGATTGGACGATCGGGCGTGAAGGTCGCGTCGAGTATGGAGAGTCTCTGGCGGGCAAACAATATCCTAAGAAGAGGATGAGTATTAATGGATTTGATGATAGAGGCAAAATTCTTCCATTAGTTACTACCGACGAGGCTGGGCTCAATGAGGCCGGGGACAAAAAGATTATGACATACAGCTTTCGATTGTGTCTGACGAATGGCATTAAGAATAAAGTACCCATGCCAGAACCGGATCAATATGACCCGGACCGTTTCGAGATAATACTACGTCACATCAAATCCGGTGGCAAGAGTTTTTGCTTCGATTTGTATCCTTTGCCGGGTGGAAAATTCGACGGCAATAACTCAATTGGCCGACAATTCTCGATAGGATTGATTGGAGGCGGAAATTCCTGGCATGAGGCGGACGAGGTGGAGAGGAAGAGAATCTGGGAAACGCATAAGCAATACACATTGGAGTTCTTTTATTTTCTGACCAATGACCCGGTCGTGCCCAAGTCAATTCGTGATCAGTATGCAAAGTTAGGCTTGTGTAATGACGAATTTGCCGAACATGATCATTTTTCACCGGCCCTCTACATACGCGAATCGCGGCGGATGAAGGGAATGTACGTTATCAGTCAAAGGGATATTATTGAGGATCCCCAAAAAGATGATCCGATTGCGATTTCATCGTTTCCAATCGATTCTCATGATGTTCCGGATCAATATGACCCGGACCGTTTCGAGATAATACGACGTCACATCAAATCCGGTGGCAAGAGTTTTGGCTTCGATTTGTATCCTTTGCCGGGTGGAAAATT
>JAAZZC010000046.1 GCA_014239335.1 Verrucomicrobiales bacterium | reverse complement strand
GTTCCAGACTGGTAAGTTTGATGGTTCCGTTTACCTGAATGGTAGCCAGAGCATTGAAATTACTGGAGATGAGAACACGTTCGACTTTGCCGGCGAGAGTTTCACGGTATCTGCCTGGTACACTGCCGAGGCAATCAATAAGAGCTGGCAGTGCCTAGTCGCTAAGGGTGAAGGAAATGGTTGGCGTGTACACCGTCGCGGAGGAGACAATCCACCGGAAATGACCTTCACTGGAGGTAATGGTGATGTGGATCGTCATAACGTGGCAATGACGGTTGGTGGTGATCCTGAGACCTGGCACCATGTGGCCGGAGTCACGGACTCAAGTACTCAGGAAGAGATCCTTTATCTGGACGGAGAAGAAGTGGCCCGTAAGGCAGGGGCAACACTGCAGGACCGCGGTAACCCAATGCGTATCGGTGACAACCCTGATGCAAGGAACCGTAACTGGCAGGGCAAAGTCGATGATGTTGCCGTCTGGGGACGAGCACTCTCACCGATTGAGATCGCAGAGATTTGGGACGGAGGTTCAGGAAAGAGCATCGAGGATATGCTTGGTCTTTCAGTGCCGTTCGACTTTACAAGCGTGATCTACGATGCGGAGGATGACAGTTTCCGATTCGAGTGGAACTCGAAGCCGAACAGGACTTACGCGTTGTATTTTTCTGAGACACTCGAGGAGTTTGATGCGGACGTTGATGATTCGATTGAGTCCGGTGGTGAGACCACCGTCTATCCTCCGGTCGGTGAGCCTGGCTTACCGAATCCACTCGAAGGGTCTCGTATGCTCTTCTTCAGAATCGAAGAGAATCAGTAGAATAGATAACAGTTAAATTATTAGCGGCGGTTCCATTATTCAGATGGGATCGCCGCTTTTTTGTGAAAGATTATCTAAAGCTTGTTAGAATTAAAAAGAGGCTTTAGAGTTTACGCAAGGCATTAGTCGCTAACGACTTAATAAAAATGATATTTCAAAATGTGCTTAGGATATTGACTCTGATTGGAGTCAGTGTCTTTTTAAAATATCAATCGATGGCTGGGGCTCCTGTCTATTCTCAAGCCGTCATGGCTGATAATCCAATAGCTTATTGGGGCTTTGATGATGGGACAGCTAAAGACTTATCTGGTAATTCTAGGCACGGAAAATGTGAAGGGGCTGTTGTATTTGGAGTTGAGAGTGCTTATGGAAATTTGGCGGCAGCTATAGATTTTGATGGAGTCAATGCGTTTATTAAGGTTCCGAGCCTCGGCAAATTTAAACAGAGCTCTATAGAAGCTTGGATAAAAATAGAAGAGCTTAATTGGAGGGCATTAAAGGATTCGAACTATTTAACATCCATATTTTCTACTAATAGTTTTGGAGCAGGTAACCATCATCTTAATGTGCAATTAAACTTGAGTGTTGAACAGGCAATTGCTGGTGGAGGTCCTAATGCTATAGTTTCTCAAAAAGGTGCCCTTAGTATAGGTAATTGGGTACATTTAGTTTCAACTTATGATTCTTTAAATGATGGTGCTGGCGTCATTTATATCAATGGAAAGAAAGTCCAGTCAGGCAATCATTCAGCTTCACCAGTTGCTGTAATTAGTGACGCTCAGATTGGAGCTTGGGGAGGTCGACGAAAATTTAATGGCAAAATGGATGAAGTTGCCATTTATTCAACGGTTCTCACTGAATCTCAGGTCAGAGCTCATTATGAGGCAGCTATGGCTCCACCAATAATAGGCCACGAAGTTGACGGTGGGGCTCATATTGTTGATAAATTCAAAGGGATTGAAGGTAAGTTGGTTGCTGTTGGCGGAGAAGATTTGTTGGGAAAGTTATCGTTTGGAAATGGAGATGACAGTTCCTTTGTGTCTGTTGAGCAGTCTAATGGAAATGTAACTAATTATAATTTTGATGATTGGGCATCAGTTAAAATAACGAAAGTTGAAAAATTACCAGATGCTGAGACTCGTCCTAAAATTAATACTAAGGCCTTAGCGCTTAATCGAAGAGTCTGGTTAATTGGAGGGTCTATGCTTACTGGAAAGATTACTAAGATTGATTCTAAAATGATAACTCTTAGGAATGATTTTTCTTCGATGCTGATTCCTCGTGCTGCGATAGCAGTCATTGATTTTGTTGGTGGAACAGTAGAGAGTGGTGCCTTGGATGCCCGACCTGAAGGTCTTTTATTTTTTGGAGGTGATTTTTTCGAAGGTCAATTAGTAGAAATGGTTGGCGGTGCTGAGCTGATGATTAAGCAGGCAGCGCTTGGTAAGGTTAGGGTGCCGCTGCAGAAGATCAGAGCTGTGAAGTTCAAAGAGATGAAGAAAGGTGCGGACGAAGGTTTTAAAATCCGCACTCGTTCAGGATCGCTGATTCACGCTCAATCCATTGTGTCGAAAGGCTTAAAATTAATAATTAGAGACAATTCTCGATACTATCTCAATGTCTATGCGGGCGAAGTTCTTGATCTTTCGAGGGGAACAAAATGAATGTAGCCTAGAATTAAAGACGACCTTATAAGGTCGTCTTTCGTGAGGTTTTATTATTCTATTTGTTTTAACTTGGTTGACATCCGATGATGACGCCAACAATAACAAATAAGAAAATTAGAGCGAGAACAGTGATGACCATGATTGTTGTATTTATACAATAATTAATTTCTTTCAAATGAATACTATTTTTTTTGTTTTTCTATTTTATTGAACTTTCTGAAAAACTTAGATTTTAAGAATAATGATAACACCTTCCCTAGATCAGCGTGATTCAATGAGGATTTATCCGAAAGGTGAATCGCCAGTAATGTATCAGCGTTGGGAGAAGCTTCTATTTTTGCACTGGCAAATGGACCCTGAAGCTATTCAAAGTACATTACCCTCGGGCCTTTATGTGGATACCCATGAAGGGAAGGCATACGTTGGAATAGTTCCTTTTTACATGCGAGGCGTAAGGCCTAGGGGCTTTCCTGCCGTTCCGTATTTGTCCAATTTTCTAGAGTGTAATGTTCGTACCTATGTCCATGATGAGAGAGGTGTCCCTGGTGTCTGGTTTTATTCTTTGGATGCTAATCGATGGATTGCTTGCAAGATTGGACGTGGAATTTTTCAATTGCCATACTTTTGGGCCCAGATGGAGTCGGAGGCCGATGAAAAAATCAAGTATAGCCTGCGCCGTAAACAGTCTGGAATTGATAAGGTTTCGTATTCGTATCGGCTAGGCCCTAATCTGGAAGTTTCTGAGATCGGGTCTTTGGAGTTTTTTCTTTTGGAGAGATATCAGCTGTACGCTTATGCATCTAAAAAAGAAAAAATCATCTCCTGCCGAGTTCATCATGATCCTTATAGATTTTGCGTACAAGAGAGAACGAAATGGAATTCGATGCCATGTTCATGGAATGGATTGAGTTTACTTTCCGAAGATGTTGTGCACGCATGTGTAGCCGATTCGGTTAGCGTTTCTGTTTTTGCTCCAAAATCTCACTCATGATAAATACAGTGGATTTTCTTTGAGGTATGATCGTGTTCTTAGAACTTAGAAGTCTAAGAGTTAACCGTATTTTTGGTGTGCTTTTTTTGAATCGATGAATGGGGCGCGAATTGACCCATCGTCAAGCTTTTCACCTTCGGGATCAATGTAGAGGCGGCCAGTTCTCCTTGGTGTGCTTATTTTATTTGGCAAACCAAGAACATGAACATTGAAGATGAAAGCGGGCTCGTCTTCTGCCTTGAACCAGTGGACGTTATCTTTTTCGTCGGAGACGCTAGAGGATTGTCCGGGGCCAAACTTGGCATCGATGGTTGGTTTAATGATCATATGGTCTTTCTCATCAGAAAGGCGGTCATAGTGTCTGCCATGAAAATTTCCTTTTAAGACGATGAAGGCCGTGGCCATATTATTGTGGCCGTGAGGAACAACTGAACGCCCTTTTTTTAGTGCGAAGACCTGACTTCCAAAAACTAGCCTCTCGGGGTATCCGTTAGACCTTGGAAGCTTCGGGCGGATGCTCCTGGCCCCATTGTCGACGAGCTTAGCGCTCTTCTCGATTTGATTGAAATTGATGAGTTTTAGGAGTTCATTAAGCTCAATTTTATTTTGAAACAGTTCCTCAATTTGTTTCTGCCATTGTATTTGGCTAATTTCCGTTTGTTTTACGCTTAGACCTATTTCGTGAACAGCGTGGAGCCATTTCTTGGCGGTGTATTTATCTTTGGCAGCGAGCAGGTCAGTTACGCAAAGATGCTCTAGAAGTGAAATGCTAAGAATTGTTTTAATGGAATTTTGGGTAAAGTTTCTTCTAAGAATTTCATTATCCGTATGTTCTTTTTTTCTATCGGAATCATTCATGGGCTTTGTCTAATTTAGCGGCTTAAATTGTTATTATTGATTATTTTGCACTCTCAGGTCAATGAGTGTTATTGCGGACACCGCATTCGCCGTTATGCAGATGTTCCAGATGATATCCAGGATCTTATCCGTTTGATCTGTTTTTTTCGAAGCGGCTCTCCTTCTGGAGGCATTATTTGATCCTCAATTAGTTCAAGAAGGAGGCTCTCATCGGGACTGTTTTTAATGATGGATGGTCCGCTTTCGCCTCCCTTTAAAATTGATTTTAGTGTTCTAAGGTCGAGTCCGGCTTCAGTCCCTTCTATGCCATGACACTCGATACAGTATTTATCCAGAATGGGTTTAATGGTAATGGAATAGTTTAAATTTTTAAAGGGCAGGAATTGATCGTTAGATTGAGGTTTATTATGAACACAGCTTGAGACAAGCGCTACCGTTAGGAGAATTAGGCAGTAAATGTATGAGCAGGGAATCATTTTTTCCGCAAGTCCATGAGGGTCAAGTGTTTCTTGTTTTATTAAAAAATGTTATGAAGAAACTTATCCTTAGGCGCTTAACTGGATTTGTGGTTGTGATTATTTAAGTCGTCAGCTAACTCTATAATTTTTCGATCAATTCTTTCTACGTTTTGAATTGTTATTGGTAGAGCTTCAAGGATTGGAATCGTTTGTTGGATGATTTCAAATTTTTCAATGCTATTTTGAAGGTTTTCTAGACGCTCAATTCTTTTTTCAAGTTCTCCTATTTTTGTTGCGTAATTGTTTCTTGAGCACCCGAATAATAGAAACGGAAGTAATGATATGAAAAAAATATTTAATCTCATTTATTTAATTTACCAAAAATCCTTAGGTTTCTGCAAATGTGAATAATTTGAAGTAAATATAGACATTTAGAATCTGTCGATTTCCTGTTGAGTTTGTCTGTAAATTGCATAGAATTTTAAAGATAAATCTATAAGTGCACCCATCTAAGGGATAATTTATTGTAAATATTTTTAGCGATTATGCGTTACTTGTATCTTCTGACTGTTTCATTATCATTGATGAATTACGTAGTTGCTGATTCAGCGACTGAAGCAAAAGCTAAGGCAGGTGACCTTCAGGCACAGTATGACTTAGGACAATTATATTGGTATGGAGATGGAGTAAAACGCGATGCAGCAAAGGCCGTGGAATGGTTCCGTAAGTCCGCTGCTCAAGGACATGCAAAGGCACAGTTCAGTTTAGCCACTGCTTATGAAACTGGGGAAGGTGCTGATCAGAGCCTTCGAGAAGCGGCTAAATGGTATCGTAAATCTGCTGAAAAGGGGAACATGGATTCGCAAACTCAATTAGGATTCTTTTATGCAAAGGGTAAAGGATTAGTAAAGAACGAAGGGCAGGCAGTTTATTGGTGGAAGAAAGCCTCAGCCCAAGGGCAGAAGGTGGCGCAGGCTCATTTGGGAGTTCGATTCGCTACAGGGATCGGAGTCGCTAAGAATACGGTGACAGCAGTTAAATGGTGGAGGAAGTCAGCCGAACAGGGGAACATGCTTGCTCAGTATAATTTAGCAGTGATGTATGTGCGAGGTAGGGGAGTGCAAAGGAATGTTGATGAAGCTGTTAATTGGTATCGTAAAGCTGCGGCTCAGGGGCATCAGGGAGCTAGACAGGCCCTAAATAAACTAAGAAATTAGAGCGCTACTGATTTGGCTTTATTTATTTGGGGGGTATTACCTTATCTATTGATAAATTCCAAATGAATCTAAATATAACGATATGAATTTTAATAATGTAAATGCGTCAGCAATAGCAAATATCTACTTTGATGGGAAAGTAGTCTCACATTCTCTAACAGATGATTCTGGGGCAAGAATAACATTAGGACTCATTTATCCTGGGACTTATCATTTTAACACAGAGTCACCTGAGAAGATGGAAATTACTTCAGGATCTTGCGATGTGACATTAGATAGTGAAAGTATTAATAAGACTTATAAAGAAGGTGAGTCTTTTGAAGTTGCGGGCGACTCTGGTTTTAGTATTTCTGTGGGAGAGGGTATATGTCAGTACGTTTGCACTTTTTTGACGTAATTAAGGGTACGTCTTTTTATTTGTTAGAGCTTAACTTTCAATGTTTCCGCTTCGTTATTAGCTTTTATTCCTTTAAGTGATTTGCGCTCATTGCCTTCACCTACATTAATTGTATATGAATCATCTGTGTAAACCTTTGGTCTGAATGTTGTTCCTTTAATCCTTAGAGTGTAGACGATCTCTTCTGTTTTTTCATTGATGACCTGAACGACTTGATTTGGTTTGTTTATTTGTAGAGAAGGCAAATGGGCGAGAGCTTTTCGCCCATAATTATCGAGTTGGTTGAATGTGAATGGCCATCCTGGGTATGGTTTTGCATCCTTTGCTGAAACGTCAACGTTGCGGGGCCAGCAAATAAAAGTTATGTCCCGTGTTTTCTTGTTAATTCTCGTCACTCCAAAACCTGCTGCCCTAGTAGTGAGTCTGTCGCCACCCTTTTCAGGTGAAGGATTTGCAACGGCAATTGCGGTGACCTTGTTATTGAATCCATCAAAGTGATCTCCAAGAATAGGGTCTATACCTGGTCCACGATTTTTGCCTGGCTCAAGTGGTTTCCACCACCGGAGATAAAGATTGGCTATGGAAGGGACACAGAAGGAGTAGATAGAATCACGCCATTCGTTTATTCCATGATGAAATACAGTCGCAAGATGCTGGTCCCCAGCAAAATGGAAAGCGTAAGCTTTGCGGAGGGTTGCTATGGCTTTGTTTCGTCCAGTTTGGGGCCAGCCATTAGAATCAAGGTCAGCGTGTAACCTGCCTCCAATCTTGCCATGAATGTGTGCGCCTCCACAGAAAATGGTTTGAGACAGAGCAACTTTCATGTCGGCGTTCGTCCAATCTTGAGACCACTCATCAAGAAATTTAATTTGTCTTTCACCGAGCAAACGTGCCTGAGGCACGTCCACTGACTTAGGGTCGTAGTTAGGGTTGCGAATATGATCAGGTCTTGGTCCTTGTTTGGGGATCATTCCGGCCGGGCCTGTTTTAAATTTACGATCTTCAATGATGGCAAAACTAATGCGGCCCCAATTAAGATTAGTGTAATAAGTGCCTATCCCTCTATTAATTGGTGTAGGATCATAAGGATCAGGGAGATGACTCGTCTGGGCCCGCTCAACTTCATTCACATACTCGACAGGCATGGTGTATCCACCATCTGATGCGCCTGGCAGAGTGGACTTCTTGCCGTTGTGTCCCCAGAGATTCGGTTGTCCGACGTCATGGTCGTCAGGTATGGTGACTGTGGGGTGATTTTTGATCACTTCACCGAAGTCTCTACCAAATTTCAGCCAAGCAGCATAATGTCGCCGATGATCGTAAACTTGGTCTCCTGAGAAAAACAAAAGATCAGGTTTTATATTTTTAATGTTTTCGACAAGATCATTTTTGGGTATGTCGCCTCCATGATTTGGGTTGATTGAATTGCCGGTAAATCCGACCATGACAAATTCGTCTTTGTTTGCTGGATTTTTTTGAATTGTCCCCTCGTATTGAGCCTCTTTTCCGTGCCTGACTCGGTAAGAAACTTTTTGTGTATCATCCCAATTATTGACTCTGAAAGGAGCCGTCCATCCACGTTCAATAATGGCAGTATTTGCTATATTTACCCACTTCTCACCACGCTTTATTTCTAAACGTGCTTTGCGAGGCTCTCCTTCTTTCAGTGGGTAGAACTGAGCTGTGAGTTTAAGTGTTTTGTTATGGACAGTGTAAAGAGCAAAGCAGATAACTTTGTCGCGAGTGACTTCAGGTATGGCTAGTAGATCAACTCTTTTTTTCTTTTGTCCAAATGAATTTGAGACATTAGAAATTGAAATGATCGCAATAAATATGAGCTGAGGAATGATCTTCATAATCTTATTGAGGAGGTTGATATATTTATTTGTTAAGGATTAACTTAATCTGCGCAATCGAGTAACGCGGCCAGTAGAGACCCACTCAGCAACGAAAATGTTGCCATTAGCATCGAAGCACGCGTCGTGTGGATGGACGAACTTGCCTGCGAGCCATTTGTTGGAATCATTGCGGACCCCTTTCACTTTTTTGGTAACGCGTTCCACGTCATCACCGAGTCGTGCTACTACTTCATTCTTATCATTGAGTAGAGTGACTCGCGCATGAAGTTCAGGAACTAGGAGAAGATTTTTCCATGAATCGATATTTGCTGGGAGCCCATAACCTTCTAGCGTCTCGATGTACTTTCCTTCCATCGTGAAATATTGAAGAGAATGATGTGCTCTGTCACAGACTACGACTTGCTGCTTTCTTCCGGGCCTACGGTCAATCCATATTCCGTGAGGCGTATTGAATTTGCCTTTGCCTGCTCCAGGGCCTCCGAACTTAGAGACCCAGTTCGCATCCTTGTCATAACGATGGATGTAAAAGGATCCGTAACCGTCAGCAAGTAGAAAACCACCATCGTCAAGGAAGGCAAAATTTGTAGGCATGAAAGCGTCCCTTCCCCAGCGTTTTACTCGGACCTTATCCTCGTCCTTTCTGTAAACTCCGCTTTCCATTGGTGCGTATTTCTCCCATACGATTTCGCCTTTGAGTGTCATTTTAGCGAAAGATTTGACTTGTTGGTAAGAACAGACATAGAGGAACTGTTCTTTTCCTTCTGTGCGGACTTCAATTCCGTGTCCACCTCCCTGAAACTGATTTCCAAATGCTCGTATAAATTTACCCTTTTGGTCAAAAACGAAAATGGAGGGGTGGTCTTTTTTATTTACATGCCCTTCATGGATGACGTAGAGCAAGCCTTCTGCATCAACAGCTACATTGTGTGTGGTTTGCCAAGAGTATTTATCGGGTAGTTTTGCCCAGTCGTGTTGGACTTCGAAACGATGTTTACCCTTACCTATAATAACGGATTGGCTCCCTTTCTGTCCTAGAAGTAATTGTGGCATTGAAATGCCAGCTCCTGCAGCAGTTGTGGTTGTGAGTAGGCGTCGGCGGGTAATGTTATTTCTCATATTAATTGGATAGTATCGAGATACATCTTAGCTGTCTGCCTATTTGAATCAATCTAAGGATACAGTTTCCTTGGCCTCGATTATTTATGCATCAAGTAGCCCTAATGAGAGTGTGTTTAGCAATATTGAAGGTGTGGACTGCTATTCAGAAAGTCTAACCCTGTAAAAGACTGCCTTGGCTCCAGCTGGAATGTCATCATCAGTATAGCTAGTTACTTTTTCAGTTGCCAAGGAGCTGTCATCTAACTCTTCCCAATCTTTAACTTCAAACCCGCCAATTGCCCGATCAATTGCATATGTAATTCCTGGTTTTGAGTTCCATGAAATAATTAACGGGCCGTCTTCGAAACGAGATATTGTTTCAATGCTAAAAGGGATATTGTTATTGATGCTTATGACACCACTCGTCATGATCGACTGTATCTCTTCGGTGGAGAGAGAGGTTCTAAATAGTCCAACATCGTCGATGAGTCCTGACCAACGGAAACTAGTACCTGAGTCTCCGCCTCCTCCGATGTGGAGGTCTTCGTCTTCATGAGTCAAGTCGTCATCGATTTCACTGTTATTAGGACTAAATGAAACGGGGTTTGAAGTGCTGACTTCAG
Organism: Verrucomicrobiales bacterium; assembly: GCA_014239335.1. Lineage (GTDB taxonomy): Bacteria > Verrucomicrobiota > Verrucomicrobiia > Verrucomicrobiales > DEV007 > EC70. Next base: position 38,136 of record JAAZZC010000046.1, on the reverse strand, counting down.
ACCCATCAATGTAAAACACTTTGCTATTTGAATGGCTATCATAAGTAATTGCCAAGTGGTGCCATTCATCTATTTCTACGGGACCAACGTTCATGCCGTTCCATGCTCCGTCAGAGCCGCGGCCTCCTCCGTTCCAGAACGACCATTGGCTATTTGGATTATTGTAAATGATCCAACCATGGCGAAATGCTCCACCAGGAGCAACATCATCACGATTAGTTATGGGGGACCGGTGAGAGCCTCCAGCTACCGAAGGATTAACCCATAATGTTACGCTAAAATCCTCAGTATTTAGTTGAGGGTTCCACGGAACGTCAATGTGTGAAGAGCCATCAAAGAGGCCAGCTCCTCCAGTGGCTTCGTTTGCTCCGCTCTCATCAAAATTGATTGTTCCTTGCACAATTCCATCAAAACCATTCCCTGAATTATCACTCGCGTCTTCATCGAGTGGCCACCAAGCTACTAATGGGTTTGTTATTTCGACTTCTGCAGATAAATTGACAATAACAGTTTCACTTAATGCGTCATTACTAACGATTTCAAGCTGGGCAGAGAACCGACCAGCGTCTTGTTTGGGATTAAAGTTTAGAGTAATTTTTCCGCTCTCACCGGCTACTAAGGATGACGGAAAGCTCAGGACTGAGAAATTATCAGCATCCTTCCCAACGATGGAAACTGTTAACAGTTTCAGTTCACGTGATGTTCCGTCATTCTTTATTTGAATGTTAGCGGCTTGTGGGCCTGCGCCAGAACTGAAAACTCCAAAATTAAATTCTTGTACGATGTCAAGGCTCGGATCATGTACTGTTGCTAATATATCAACTGTTAATAATTCTCTGTTAGGATCATTACTATAGATTTCAAGTTGAGTTTCAAACTTTCCGGACTGGCCTTGGGAATCAAAACTAACTTCAATCAGACTCTCAGATCCAGGTTCGATGGGATCGGGGATTGTGTTGACTGTGAAATTTGAAGAGTCGGGTCCGACAATTTCGATCGAATCAATCACGAGGTTTCTTGTTTCGCCGCGATTTGAAACTTCGATAGTGAATGATTCTGTTGCTGTTAGTTCTGCAGTAAATTTTGAAGGGGCGTTAATTCTAGGATCAACTAAGGTGCTGATTATGCCATTTTGCATAACATTTTTAATTTCCTCTTCAGTAAGAACTTCATTCCAGAGGCCCACATCATCAAGGTCCCCTGAAAAGAAAAAATTAGCGCCATCATCCTGACCCGCGCCTAGGTGCAAATCCATTGATCCTACGGTGCCGTTAGGACTGTACTGGTTTGGGGCCGAGTCAGACCCTTTCTCTGTACCATTGATCCAAATTGTTTTGGTTTCGGTCTCTGAATCATAAGAGATCGCTAAATGAGTCCATTCATTGATATCGACAGGGCCTCCAGACAGAGTGTCCCACCCAGGGTTGCCATCTCCTGTCCAAAAATTCCAATTACCTGAATTGTCATTGTAAATAATGTAGCCATGAGTCGACTCGCCACCGTTCACATCATTCCTGCTAGTGATTGGCGAGGCGTAACCATTCGTTGATGTGGGTTTTGTCCATAAAGTGACGGTGAAACTTTCAGGATTCAAATCGGGGTTAAAGGGAATATCAATTCGACCATTGTCAGGGAAAGAGGCCGCATTTCCCGTGAGGTCTGATGCTCCAGAATTTTCAAACAATACGGTGCCGTTAGTGATTTGGCCGTCATGTCCGTTCCCAGTAGCATCCTTGCCATCGATGTCTAAAGGCCAGTGAGCTACGAGATCTGCATTTGATGAAATGAAACTCAGTAAAAAAAATAATAATGTGAAACAAAGCTCTTTTATCATCTTCATTGGGTAATGATAAAAAATAAAGGGCTTGGCTGGAAGTGTTAATATTAACAAATAGCAATGGCCTTATTATGAAGCGGCAATGCTCATTATTTCCCTAAAATTGACTAGAATCTATCGTCCAGAAGTGGCCTTAATTTTGTACAGGTTATTCGCGGTTCGAATATAGATTGAGTCATTATCAATTGCTGGTGTGGCCATGAGTTGTTCATCGGCAACTTTATTCGTTGCTACGATCTCAAGTTTTCGAGCTGGTTTAATTATGGTGCATACTGTGTCTTCGTTAAAGAAATAGATAAGACCATTGGTATAAATTGGTGAGGCAGAGAAATAACCTTTCATACGTTCCTGCCAAAAGATCTTTCCGGTCTTGGCTTCGAGGCAAGAAATGTAACCGTTCCTATCAATTACAAATAAAAGATCTCCAACGATTAAAGGTGAGGCTCTCGGCGGCATTCTCTTTGAAGATTTCCAAACGATATGGGAATCAGTTATATCACCTTTCCCGTCTGGACGAATGGCCCAAAGTTCGGGCCTGTCACGGTCGATCATTGTAAAGACTAGGCCTTCTCCATAAACTGGGCGAGGAGCGATTGACCAGCCGCGGTGCAGGGCCTTCCAGAGTTCTTTTCCGTTCTTTGGGTCGTATGAGAAAACTCCCTTCGCTCCGATGCTTACCATTTGTTCTTGTTCCCCTCGGGGTATTATTAATGGTGTTCCATAGGCTTTTCTCTGGTTAACTTGAACGCCGCTGAAGTCAACGGAGCGGGTTGTTTTCCATGCTGTTTTGCCGGACCTCTTCTCTAGAGCGATAACATATTGAACGTCTCTACCATCAACATTGAATATTAGGTAATCATTAAATAAAAACGGTGAACTGGCGGGCCCGGCTCCCTTTTCGTGATCGCATTTAAGATCTCTACGAGTCCATATTATATTTCCGCTCTCAGTGTCAATGCAGGCAGTTCCATAAGTTCCGAAATGAACGTAGACACGGCTCTCTTCAATGACTGGAGTCGGTGAGGCATAAGTGTTGTCGATTGTTATGGCTTGCGGAGATTCAACATCAAATACATGGATGTTATGAAGAATTTTTCCGGTCACTTTGTCAACGCAAATGGCGAACGTTTTTGTTCCATTCTTAGTTGCCGTTGTCATCCAGATCTGATTGTTCCAGATTACGGGAGATGACCAGCCCCGATCATGTATGGCAGTTTTCCAGGATATGTTTTTATTTTCACTCCATTCTAATGGGACAGAGGTAGTATTAATATGACCGTTCCCTTCGGGCCCACGGAATTGAGACCACTGCTCATTTGCTAAGCTCGATGTGCACCCGATTGCAGTAACTAGTATGGATAATATTGCTTTCATTTATTGGGAGGATACGAGTGACAGAAATGGATTGTTGTTACCCTTCATTTATTTCGATTTCTTTTCTTTTACTTGTGCCGAATTTGTTGCCCATCTCATTCCTGCAATTAAGTGATTTCGAGCAAATTCATTATCAATTGAACGAACGTCGTGCCCGAGCCCGGTGAATAAATAGCGCCCCTTCCCAACTTTTCGGCGCCAGCAAATCGGATGATCGTCTCCCATTGGTTTTTTACCAACATAGCTCGGATGTTTTCTGACTGGGATGTAACTTTTTTCATCGAGTCGAAGCAGAACTTCAACGCCGGGTAGGCCCGTCACGGAACGATTGAAGCAAAGCCAGTCAGCAGTGTAATTGAATTGTTTCTTCTTTCCAGCTAGGATGGGATCACCTTCAGCCTTTGGATCAACTAAAAATCGGGCTTCCATGTAATCGGAGTCAGAGTCAAAATCGCAACCTGCGATTTCAATTAATTCTGGCCATGTTCCGTTCTGCACTATCCCTGCATGCATTGCCATTATTGCTCCTCCTCCCTCGAACCAATTTATGATTCCCTTTTGAATCTCCTTGGGGATATTCTCACCTAGGTTTGTGGCGTTATTAAGAAGTAACAAGTTGTAGTCCTTAAGATTTTCCTGTTTCAGGTCAGCTGGATTTTCGGTCACACTGATGTTGATATTATGTTTTGCACCTAGCCGAACGAGAAATCCGTTCAATTTAGGTATTTCAGGGTGTCTATACCATGACGTTGCCGAGTAAATAATGACATCGATTGGCTTGGACAGTGATATGGGTAACGAAAAGCAGTATATTAATGAGATTGCGAGGAGTCGTTTCATTGAATTAATGATTCAAAATGCATGAATGGAGTTTGTCGAGCGTTAACCGATTCGAGCTAACTTAAAAAAGTATAAATCAGCTTTTAGTAATAATGTTGGTAATAGATTTAATATTGAGTGTATCATTACTTGGTAAGTCTTTGCTACCTAGATTGTGAAAGAAAAAGTGAAATGGACCATGAATGACTTCCCCTATGTCAAGGGGACTCAATTAGGCGGCATTGGCAAGGCTCTAATGAGTGGTCTTTGTTCTTTGATTTTTTTGATCGGCGCTTCGATGCATTTGTATGCAACTGACTCTCTGAAAGGAATTCATACAGTGCTCGATTCACATTGTATTAAATGTCACGGCAAGGACGGTAAGGTTAAAGGAAAGGTCAACTTGAAGGAATTGAAATCAAGTAATGCCTTATTAGCTAAGCCTGAGCTACTCGAAACCTTGATCAAGGTTTTGAAAGATCGAGACATGCCTCCAGAGGATGAGCCGCCATTGCCTGAAAATGAACGAAAGAATATGGTAGTATGGCTAGAGCAGATGCTCAGTGAGTCCCTCAAAGATGAGCCGTTTTTACATACTCCAATCCGTCGAATGAATCGGTTCCAGTATAATAATGCTGTAGTGGATTTGTTAGAGTCGGACCGTGAAATATTCAGACTAAATGAGCGACTCATGCGTCGGCGTGAGGATTACTTCAAGCCGGAAACCAAAAAGATGCCAGCCCAAGTACGTGTTTCCAGCCGACCCCTGAGTAAGGACATTGATAATCAGCGCCCAGAGGGGTTCAAGGGCGTGGCATCATTCCCACAGGACAAACGAGCTGAGCATGGTTATGATAATAGAGCTGACCATCTGACGCTCTCGCCGTTATTAATGGAGTCTTTCCTTAAATTGAGTCAGACCATCTCAGAGAGTCCTGATCTGAACTCTAAAGAGTGCCGCAGTTGGCCTTGGCTCTTCGCGTCTCCAGATGATGGGACTGAGAAAAAAATAGAAGAAATCATTCAGTCTAGGCTCACAAAGTTTCTTCGCCGTGCATTTCGTAGGCCAGTTGATCCAGTGACACTAGACCGATTTGTACAATTCGCCTCAAAGCAGCACAGTGATGGTGTCTCATTAGAAAATACAATGCGGAGTGTGGTCGGGGTAGTTCTTGGCATGCCAGATTTTCTCTATTTTTATGAAGCTCCCAAAGTTGAAACTATTGATGGTAAAGGAACCAATGCTCAAAGTAGTGCCGATTTTGAATTGGCTTCGCGTCTAGCATTATTCTTCTGGAGTAGTATTCCTGATGATTTGTTGCTCGATTTGGCAGAGAAGGGTCAGTTAAGTGATTCAAAAGTTCTCAGTTCTCAGATTGATCGGATGTTGAATGATCGTAGGTCGAGTAGATTCTGTGACAACTTTCCAGCGCAGTGGTTGCAGCTTGACCGTCTAATTACATCGGTGCCTGACCCTAAAAAGTTTCCTTATTTTTATCTTGTTGATGGGTATCGGAGCAGTATGCATATGTTGCCGGAACCGTTACTTCTATTCGAGACCATTTATATTGAAGACCGGTCCATAGTTGAGTTGCTGGATCCAAAGTTCACCTGGGAGAACGGTATGTTGAAGGCTAATTATGAGGGCCATTCTAAGGCCGGCCATGACGTTGTGACTCAGCTTTTTAAGAGAGTGCCTTTAAATGATCCGCGTCGGGGAGGCGTCATTACGAATGCGGCTGTCATGACGATGACGGCAACTCCTACAAGGACTAAACCAATTACTCGTGGGGCATGGATTAATGCCGTAATATTTAATGAGCCGCCTGAGCCGCCTCCTGCTGATATTCCGCCCCTTCCCGAAGCTAATACAGAGGAACTAGCAAAGCTCACTATTCGAGAGAGATTATCCGCTCACCGAAAGCGGGAGGATTGTGCGGGTTGCCACAACAAGATAGATCCGATGGGCTTTGCTCTTGAAAACTATGGTCCGACTGGTGTGTGGCGTGATAAATATGAAAACGGACGCGATGTTGATGTTAGTGGCATTCTATTCAATCAGTATAAATTTAAAACAATTTTAGAATTTAAGCAGTTTGTAATTAAGGAAAAGCACCGATTCGTTCGTGGATTTATCTCGCATCTATTGTCTTATGCGTTGAGTCGAGAACTGGGCCCTGCAGATTCGCCCGCTCTTGATGAAATGACGGCTCGGGCAATCGCGGGAGAGGACAATATGCGAGCTGTCCTAAAGAGCATAGCCATGAGTGAGCCTTTCCTAATGAAAGATAATTTTAAGAAAAAAGTTTCAAGCAATTAGAGTCAATTAAATGCTAAGTAAGTTTTTTTTCAAATTGTAAGCCCAGTGATTTACCATACAATAAACAAAGCGCATTATTAAGATGAGAGATAACGATACTATTGAAACTGTTTCGCGTCGTAAATTTATAACATGTACTGGTGGAGCGACCTTGAGCTTGCCCTGGTTGGAAAGCTTTGCCGATACGAACAAAAGCAAAAAAGAGAATCCAGCTCAACGCTTAGCCTTCTTTTATCTTCCCAATGGGATCACGCGACGCGGTTTCTTCCCTGGTGAGAGTGATCGTCCTCTGCCTCCGTTCGCTGGGCAGAATAATGTATGGAGATTTGAAGGGAAGACGGTTCCTCCTGGCAGTCATCAACTGACTCTTACTCCGACATTAGCGCCTTTGGATAAGATGCGGAAAAAAATATCGGTTATCACCGGAATGGATCGAACGTTTCAACATGGTACAGATTCTCATGCCCAGTGCGCGTCTTGTTTTCTGACCAGTGTTGCTCCATATGAGGTCAAAAACTCGGCCTATCCACTGACCCGCACTCTGGATCACATAGCGGCTGATAGTATTGGTACGACGACCCCATACTCGACGCTCGAATTGAGCTGTAATGATCACAAGAATAACATTGAGTCGATTTACTTTGATAATATGTCCTGGTACGGGACTGGCCACGTTGCGCCTTCGATGAGGAATCCACGTAAAGTCTATGACCGTTTATTTGGGACTCAATCACACACTCGTTTTCGTAATATAACCGACCTTGCCCTTGGCAATGCGAGCCAACTACAAAAGCGATTGAGTGCCGAAGATCGTCAGAAATTCGGAGAATATTTGGAATCGATACGAACCATAGAGACGAGAATGGATCGAATCGAGAAAATGAAGTCAGAGTTAGCTGAAGCTAAAATTAAACGGCCCGCTGAGCACTTGCCGCGTAACGAGTACATTCATTTAATGGGGGATCTTTTAGTTACGGCATTGCAAAATGGACTCACAAATGTCGGCACCCTTATGCTTGGGCCTGAGCGTTGGACGACTCCCACTAATTGGGAAGGTATTTTGGACAAGCCTTACAGTCACCATGCCATGACGCACTCCATTGGTAATCACCTTGAGCATCTTCTTCTGTTGGACCGTTTCCATGTGTCTGCCTTTGCTAGGCTCCTCGAACGCATGGATCAAATCAAAGAAAGTAACGGCACTACGCTCCTAGATAATACTATCTTTACGTTAGGTGCAGGCATGGGCGATGGAACGACTCATCAGTACAATGACCTGCCTTTAGTTGTTGCTGGTGGAGGTGGAGGTAAGTTAAAAATGGGCAAACACGTTCATTGTAAGAGGGGTACGCCTCTAGCGAACCTTTGGCTGACGCAGCTCAGGGCCTTGGGGATTGAACGAGACAATTATGCCGATAGTACTGGGACAGTCTCTGAGATTCAGGCCTGAGTGGGGTCAAACTTCCCGATTAAAGATCCAACTAAATTTCCTCTGCTCGATTCTTGATGTGCGGCGCTGACTCCGTTCGGCCAATTTCGCATAACGAGAACCTAGGAGGCATAAATAATCCTGAGCCTTCGCTGACTCACCGCTGAGCCCGGTTAAGTTTTCGACGTTCCAAGTGCTGACTAAGTGACCGACTATTTCAGCATAGTGTTTGGCTGTGTAGACGCCTAACTGCTGAGCGATTGCGGAGAAATCTTCGAATAAGTTGGGATCAGTTCCGTCCTGCATCAAGTGTGATGGCATTACAATTTGAGCACGCATTAAATCGTAAAACGCCATGACCGAGCCGTTAGGGTCTTGCTCGAAAATGTGACGCATGAAATTTGTATATACCTTTTCGTGGCGCGCTTCGTCTGCAGCGATCGCGCTACAAATGCCTTGCAAACTATCGTCGCCTTCGGATCGTGCGAGTTGGGCCACATTCTTGTGAGAAATTTTGGTGGCCCGTTCTTGGAATGAAGTGTAAACAAATCCTTTGTAAGGGTCCTGCGCCGTGCTTGGGTCAAAACCATTGCGTATCAAATTCTGAATCGTTACTTCTACTGCACGCATATCAACTCGTCCGGTGAGGTAAAGGTATTTGTTCAGCAAATCTCCATGCCGGTTCTCTTCTGCAGTCCAGCCACGAGTCCACTGTGCCCAAGGACTTGGGTCGGCGCCGGTCTTGTCCGTGATACCTTCAAATCCATTGATCAATGTTTGATACGTTGGTAGGGCTTCTTCAGTTACCATGTCACCAACCAAAACCACGAGGACTGCATCTGATAGACCCTCAGCGGGTTCGCGGAAGGCTTGTACACTTTCGATCCAATCTTCACTGGTCAGATCAGGTAACCAGTCCTGTGGTTGCCAGCTCTCTTCTACTGACTTCAAATACGTCAGTTGGGTAGACACGAAATCCTCCATTCCAGAGATGACTTCCTGCTTTGGGCCTGAAAAATTATTCATCGTTAGATTGATTCACTGGAGAATGTCTCCGTGCTAAACCATATACATAGTCGGATCGCTGGCTAGTATAATAATCTCTTCAGACTGGTCTATTGAATTAATCTGAATAAATAGGCTAATATCTCTACTTTTGATATAGGATTTGGCATTAAAATGGCATGCGTTTGCTTAGTTTTTTGGCCCATCAAAAGAGACAACAGCTAACTTTGCGATTCGAATGAGTGAATGCTAATCAGTTTACTTTTTTGGTAATTCTTTCCAGATCTTCTTTTCCATTTTTTCCAGGTCCGAAAGTGATTTATTTACATCTTCAGGGAACCATCTTGGCTTGCCTCTGATATGACTGCGGCTACTGGGTGTGGTCTGGCGATTACCATAAAGAAAAGCCCAGTTAGTGGGTAACCAGTATTGGCGCCATAGGGCGTTCTTAGTAATGAACGCCCCCCGTAATGTTTCGTTGCCGGTAGAGAGTTGCGATGAAAATCCAAGTTGCCTTGCGATTACTTCAGCTGCAAGGCGGTGACCTTCAGTGGAGAGCATCTGACCATCACTGGTAACTGGCTTACCTTTAAGTTCAGTAAACAAATCGACCACAGGTAAACCTCGGTCATCGGCAAGTTCACGGATTGTGGCAACATATTCAGCGAGATTGATGTTAAGCTCTTCGGAGTCCAAGCCGATGCCGAGCGGATCCTCAAAGGGAGCCGGAGTGACGAGCACTACGCGTCCAGTATAATCGTCAAGTTGGTTGAGGATTGCTTCGTAAGATGTGCGGAAACTTGAAGGGCTTTTTTCATTACCAGTTTCCAGTGACTCCATCTTGCCGAACCAGAGGAAGATAGTGTCGGCGGCAATCGTGGGTCGGTGATCAGCTTCACCATAACTGGGCTTGGAAGTGCTGAAGAAATTTCGTGGACGTTGTTGTTGGTAAACTGTGTCCGCAGGCCAGGCCATGTTGCGAAAACTCAGTTGATGTTTTGGGTGCTTTGTTGAGATGAGTGTCTCGATCCAACCGTAACGGCTACTTTCAGCAGCGTTAGCTCCACCGAGAAGGATAATAGTCTGATCATCTGTAATTTTGAAGCCTTTAGCAAATGCGGGTACAGGCTTAGCTGGCCTAGTGAGTGGACGAAGGAAAATATGAACCTCAGCTTGTTTATTGAGCGCATTCAAATTCGCTCCGGGGGCATAGTGCCACATATTGGCGAGAGGAACCGTTTCCTTTCCCAATTCAAGGAAGAGTTGCTCTGGGTTACCGGCGATGCCTCCGGGAGCACCGTGGTCCATGACTCGTACTGCAATCGTGTTCTTTCCAGTTTTTAGGAGACCTGCAGGAACGGGATAGTTGCGTACCGTGTAATGGTGACCGGGGGTTTCGTAGCCACCGATCCGCGTGCCGTTGACCCAAGTGACGTCCATGTCATCGATTTGGCCGAGATGCAGGATGGCCTTGGACTTGGCCTGTTCGGGGGAAAGTTCGATGGTTTTACGAAACCAAACTACTCCATCGAAGTTAGGCAACTGAGCAGTGTCAAAATGACCAGGGATTTTCATGGTTTTCCACTTGGAGTGATTGAAGCTGGTCTTGGTCCATGCGTCGCCTTGGGAGCCTGGATCAACTGCCATAATTAACCTCGTCCAGTGGGGTAATGGGGTGGAGGTTGGTTTTTTGGGTGAGGTTTTCGATTCGGCAACTACTTGAAAGGCGCACACTCCGGCAATAATTAGCAAGGAAGCCAGAAGGGATGCCAATGGTGCTGTAGCATGAATGAAATAACCCAATGGATGCATCTTCATGGTTGCGGTTCTTTCACGGTTTCAAGAGTGGTGAGGTATTTAATCAGATCTCGCAATTCAGTACGCGTCAAGTTAGCTGTGAGTTGCGGTGGCATCACGGTAACGCCTTTGGTCCGTTGCTTTATGTTGTCAATTTGCAGGCTGGCGATTTTACCGGTAGTGAGATCGCGGATACGTAGCACGGTTTTATCTTCACTGTGAACGAAGCCGTTTAATGCTCGGCCATCTTTTGTTAATACTGTCGTTGCCTGATAACCTTCTTTAATTTGCCGGTCAGGCCAAAGTACCGATTCTATGATAATATCGACCGGTAGCCCCGCCGCCAATGCTGTGAGGTTTGGCCCCTTTAGGGTCGTGACAGTACCCTCTATGCCGTCCACTGCGTGACACGCTGTACAACTGATGATTGGCAACTGGAATATTTTCTTACCGTTCACTGCATCACCTTCATTTAGTGCTTCTTTGGCCAGCTCGGCAACATAGTCAGGATTGTATTTCTGTGTAGTGACCTTGAGGCCAATGGTCTTATTGAGCAATTCAGTGAGTTTTGGTTCATTGCGCCCGGTGCTGTTGAGCCAGCGAAGCATGAGTTTAGCGGTGTCAGCAGAGATTGTTTCCGTAGCTAGCGTGGCTACAAGTTCATCAGTGCCTCTGGTGCGTTGAAGTAGAGCTGAGAGTAATGGCTCGATTTCTTTCGCTTCAACCTTTGTGAGGAGTGAAGCGGTTAATGAGGCGGCCCTTTTGACATCACGCGTGGCAAGGCTTCCTATTGCCGCAGCGCGAATGATGGGAGGGCTTTCAATTGCCGTTAATTTCTCAAGTGTTTTAATGATAGATGGATCATTCATTGAGCTGAGTGCTTCAGTGGCTGCTAGGCGCAGTGCTAATTTCTCGGGTCGATCAGCGGCGATCGAGCCGATTGTTTCACTGTGTTCATTGAGTGACCATAAACCACTGAGCCGGATAGCTTCAATCCGGATGGCGTTGTCTTGGCTCACTAGGGCCGGCCTAATTAATTTGGCCGCACCGGCCGGTGCTTGCAGGTTGCGTGCCCGAGCAGAGTCAGTCAGTGCCAATAAAACTCCGGGCTTATCAATACCAATTTTCAGTGCCAGCTCTGCATCGGTAGAGTTTCCGATACCAGCTAGAAGTGCAATTAATTTAGTGGTTTCTTCAGGTTTTAGCTTCTGGGTTGCTAGTTTTTGACGTATTACCTCTGCCACTTCATTTCCACCGATGGTGCTCACTACACGTAACAGGTGTGAGGATTGGTTGAATTGTAGATTCCCGGCCATCAGAGCTGGCTTCCAATGAGGGGCAAGAGCATGGACTGCTTGAGTGAAGGCGAAGTCTATAAATCGGTCCTTTGGACCGTCAGTTGCCTGGGCGGCAATAATGATCGAGTCAGCTTCTCGAATATCGCTAGCAGAGACGATGGCCTCAAGGCGCACTCGAGAGTGTTTGTCGGTTGCGCTGTTTTTTAAAAGAGATAGGGGGTCTTCAAGTAGGTGATGCCACCGGCCAATCACGCGAGTGGCATAGGCACGGGCGCGATGATCCTTTGCTGTTAGCAATTGTTTTAGCAGTGAGATATTCACTGTTTCGTGGGACTCGAACACACCAATTGCCTCGAACAGCTTATGTTCGAGTCTTGGATCGTCGGACTTAAGTTCATCGATCCATTTTTGGATTGCGGGAATGGCATCGATTTTAGGTAGGTCCATGAGACGCAGTTTGGCAAGTTTACGGGTTCGCCTTAGCGGCGCACCGAGTTGCTCACAAAGTTCCGAGGCTTTCATCTTGGCCAGTGAAGGAGGATTCAATGACGGGCTGCCCTTGGCACTAATGCGCCATATTCGACCATGATCCTTGTCCCGGTCAGGATGGCGCAAAGAGGCCTGGTAATGTCCAATGATGGGGTTGAACCAGTCGGCTATGTAAAGAGCGCCGTCGGGACCGATGTTTAGGTCTACTGGGCGAAAAGCGTTGTGCGAAGAAGTGAGTAGCGGTGCGAGTGTTGTTAATTTATGTCCAGCTCCATCAGTTGTGGGTCGGAGCCGAGCAATGTTGCGTGCGAAATACCCAGCGATTAGGAAGTCTCCCTGCAGGTCCTTTGGAAGGTGCGGTGAGTCGACAATATTAATTGCCATTGACTTGATCTTCGTTGCGCCAATTAGCATTGCGCCGCCCCAGTAACCACCGGCAATGTGGTCGGTATGAATCATGCTCGGTAGCAGTTCACTGACTTCACCACCGTTGCTCTTAATGAAGGGTTCTCCCCAATCACCAAATGCAAAGCCCCATGGGTTGCCACCACCCGAAGTGCGTCGATAGCTGTGCAACTGACGGCGTATTGGCCGTAGGCGCCAAGAGCCGTGCTCATCGAGTCGGCGAATGCCCCATGGTGTCTCTACGCGTGAAAAACAGTGTAACCCCTGACTAAAAAGCAACTCTCCACCGGGTGTCCATACGAAAGAGTTGATGTTCTGATGCGTGTCACCAGTGCCGAAACCGGTAAATAGGATTTCCTTCTGGTCGGCTTTGACGTTACCGCTTGTGTCTTTGACATGAATTAGGTCACGACCGTTACCTATATATACGCCACCGTGCCCCAGAGCGAATCCGGTCGGCATATTTAACCCGTCGGCGAAGGTGGAGCTTTTATCTGCCCTGCCGTCTCCATCGGTATCTTCAAGAATGATTAGTTTGTCGTTTGGTTTTGTTCCTGGCTTTAATTGTGGATATGCCCAGGTGCATAATACCCAGAGACGCCCGAGTGCATCCCAACGGAAACAGATGGGGTTGGCAATGCCCATGGTTTCATCTGCAAAAAGGTTAGCCTGTAGACGCGAGTCAATCGAGAAGGAGGCTAATTCAGCTTGAGGTGAGTTATTCTTCTCTGGAGGGGAAACAGAGAGGGGATTCTGGCCACGAGTTAAAATGCCCGTTGCCAGAAATATAACTAAAAATAATCCAAATCGTCTCATTCTAAACAAATAGGTAGCACTAAAAGTACTGGGGACAGGAATCGGAGCTCAAACCAACAGCTTGGACTGAATTCCTAATCTTTTGCGATCTTATATTTTTAGGATTTGGTAGTAAACCTTTTAATTAAGACCTTTTTAGTTCCCGAAATCTCTCCCGATTTGAGAAGTTGCTGTAACGTTTTGGCAATTAAAGTGCTCGGAACAGGAATCGAACCTGCACCCACGTGAGTGGACTAGATCCTTAGTCTAGCGCGTCTACCAGTTCCGCCACCCGAGCATTATTTATGGATCTGAAATTCTGAGTTGAGAATCTGCAACGTGCTAGGCCATCGATCAAGTATATCTTTTTAACTTACTTGGGACTTGGAACTGTCAGTTCTTTGAGGAGTCGCTTCACAGATTTGGCGCCAACCAGGGAAACGCCATTTGTTAGGAAAATTACTGCATTGATTGGGCTTTGATTGATGTACTTTACAGGAATTTCCTTCAAGGAATATACAGGATCCATCAGATTTTTCGGACAAAGTCAAACCAGCCCGAGATTCTCGTAATGTAGTAAAATTTTGTATAAATTCATTTTCACTACAGCCTAGATCTTTTGACATATTGTTGATTTCACTTTTGCTGAGAGGAACTTCTCCAGGCCATTGGCAGCAATTGCCGCACCTATCGCATTTATATTCAATTGAGGCGGGTTGCATGGACTTAAGTTTATTTATAAATGTTCAAAAGTTCGAGACTCATTTTTACTTATAAAACAAATTGAATTGCACTATTTTAGAATAAATGAAATGTGGTAAATAACATCGTAAGTCCCTGAACATTAAGATAGTATATAATTATTATTCTAAATTAATCTGCATGGCATTTTTATCAACTGGCTAGAGAAAAGAACAGTTCAGAATAAAAAAGTCTACAATATCTTTATTTTTAAGTTTTCTTAATTGGATTTGTTAGTTAATAATAAATTATCATGATTTATATCACTAATAGCTCGGGCTGTATTTTATATGATAAACGATTCTACCACTGGCGATTTAGCCTCAGTTGATAATTAAATTTTGAATATTTTCTATAAACTTTTTGGTCTTCTTAATATGGATATTGGTATCGATTTAGGTACCGCAAATACTTTGGTTTACCTTAAGGATGAGGGCATTAAAGTTCGGGAACCTTCAGTTGTTGCCGTTAAGACAGGTACAACTGAAGTCCTAGCAGTGGGAGATGAAGCGAAGCGAATGTTAGGCAGGACACCTGACACAATCTCAGCTATTAGGCCTCTGAGGGATGGGGTAATTGCTGATTTTGAGATTACCGAAGCTATGCTTAAGCATTTCATTAGGAAAGCAAGGACTAGGGTAAAAGGTAATAAGACAAAGCTTATTAGGGCATCAAGAATTAGGGTTGTAGTTGCTGTTCCATCAGGGATTACAGAAGTGGAAAAGAGAGCAGTTAAGGATTCAGCAAAGCAGGCAGGTGCTGATGAGGTTTATTTAATTGAGGAGCCTATGGCTGCTGCAATTGGTGTGGGGCTTCCTATACAGGATGCGAGCGGTAATATGATTGTTGATATTGGTGGGGGGACAACTGAAGTGGCAGTTATTTCTTTGTCTGGAATTGTTCAGAGTAGGAGCCTCAGAGTTGGGGGTGATAAGCTTGATGAGTCAATCATTGCTTATATGAAGCGTAAGTATAATTTAATGATAGGGGAGCGGACCGCTGAGATGGTTAAGATAAAAATAGGATCAGCTACTGTAGTTGATCAAGAATCTACAATGGACGTTAAGGGGCGAGATCTTGTTGATGGATTACCTAAGACTATAGAGGTGTCCTCCATAGAAATTCGTGAGGCGATGGCGGAGCCCTTGGCTGCGATACTTGGTTCGATTAAAGAAGCATTAGAGAGGTGCCCCCCTGAATTGGCTGCGGACCTAGTTGATCGAGGGATCATGTTGGCAGGTGGAGGTGCTTTATTGGGTGGGCTTGACGTATGGTTGACGGAACAGACCGGTGTTCCAACTCACCTTTCTGAGGACCCGCTTATTGCTGTGGTGGAAGGGACTGGTCGAGTATTAAGTGAAGTTTCATACATAAAGAAAATGACCTCAGGCGGTGTATAAATACGGAAAGAAGTATTTGAATTGTTAAATTTTGAGCAATGAAGAAGTCCAATCTTGTAGCTCTTGTAATATTTTCATTGGCACTGGTTTGGGTTTTCACTCTTGATAATAAAGGGGTTCATTCAGTCCAGTCTAAAGTCCTTGGTCTTTTCGGGCTTGCTCATGAAACTGTTGTTAGCCTTACTTACGATGAGGACGTTATTAATGGTGAGCCAATTTCCGCTAACGAACTTTATCGGAAATATGAAAAGGAACAGCTGGCTTTGCGCTACAATAAGCTACTGAAGGAGCTCTTTGAGTTGAGGGCCTGGCAAGGACAAATTGATCTTCTTAGAGAGGAGAATATAGAGTTAAAGAGATCTCTTAATTTTGTTGAGTTTAAAGGAAAGCAGAACCAGCAATTAGTTGCCGCTCGTGTCATAAAAAGACAGAGCAGTAGCTGGTGGAGAACTTTTATCATTGATAAAGGATATGAAGATGGAGTGGTCATTAATAGTCCGGTAATGACTCCAGTTGCAGTTGATCGTGCTGACCAAGTTGAGGGTGCATTAGTCGGAAAGATTGCTTCAGTGGGGGAGGGGCAATCGACTGTAGTGCTGGCAACCGATGTTGAATGCAAAGTAAGTGCCTATGTTCATGGCGTGTTTGCAGAATCGTCTGATAAGGGCCTTGAAAGAGTTCAAGGGATACTTTCTGGTGCTCCTGGTGCTGGGAGGGAGGTTACCCATCTATTGCTTCAAAATTTACCTAAGGAGGCTGATAGGTACGGAGTTTCTGCTGGAGCTAAGGTATATTCTTCAGGAATTGGGAATTCCGAAACTAAAGGAATATTCCCTCCTGGGCTTATGCTTGGGTACGTTAAGGAATTTGAGGTTAGAGATTTTGACGCGGCTGCGCGTGTACAGCCGGCTATTAATTTCAATCAGCTTAGCTATGTTTTTGTTTTAGTGCCTATAACAACTCAAGAGGTTAAGGGGCAGGCATCAGTTATCGGTAAGCCGCGCTCAAATTCAAATAGACTTTCTAACGAAAACTAAATTTAATGCATTTATCACGCCTAGTCTTCACATTTAGCTTAATTTCTTTAATTGGAATTGCATTAATGCTGGATGGTTTTTTTGCGTCTTTTCTTAGTCCTTTAGGTGTAAGGATCTTGCTTGTTAATACTATATTTTTAACCTGTTCACTTACAGTTTCATTCCCGATGATGCTAGGTTTGGCTTTTGCTGTTGGTTTTATTTGGGATTCGACTCAGATGGCTGTTACGGGCGTAAATGATGTTGGCTTTGGGTATTCAATATTTCTGTTAGGCCTTACAGGGTCTCTGATGCAGGGGGTGCGTCCATTATTTAAAAGGGGGCGCTGGGAAGTTCCAGTCGTATTGGTTGGAGTAGCGACTGCTTTACTGATGGCTATGGAGTGGTTTTTTGTGAGCTTTGGTAGAGCTAAATTTATAGTTCCTGAAAGTTTCTGGAAAGAGCTTTGGGTTTCAGCTTTATTGGGCATGCTCGCATCCCCCGTTTTCTTTTATTTAATATTCAAATTGAGCCGATTGACTGGCTGCCCCATACTTTCAATTAATGGTGGTCTTAAGAATGAAGTCTGAAGATTATGACGTTTGGTTATAGATTAAGATTCTATCTTGTTGGCTTGATTCTAATAGGTGGATTCTCTGCCCTTCTGGTCCGTCTATTTGTTATACAAATTAACAGGTATGATGAATTTTCTTCTAAAGTCCCAGGGACTTCAGAAGTTAAGGTTAGGATACCTGGAGTGAGAGGTATCATTCGTGATCGGAGAGGAAGAGTCCTAGTGGAAAATATTGCTCGTTACGAGATGCAGTTCAACCTTAAGGAAATTCTTACTAATTATAGAAGAGTCATAAAAGACGAGAACTTAGCTATTAGTAAAATTAATAGAACGGCTTCAGTCTTAAAAGAACTTAAAGAGGTTCCTGTTAGTATTTTTAATTTTAAGGATGGGAGTGGAATCAGAAGGAAGAGGAAAGAGGAAGATATGGTGACTATAGTTTCTGAACTAATTTTTCCTTATTTAGCAAGGATTGGACTTTATAGTGAATTTCATGCTGGAGATCTGCAGAGGCACTGGCGAACTCACGGTGGTCTTGTTCCTTACACTTATCGTGATGACCTTACTTTTGAGGAGTATGCTATTGCTGCCGAGCATTCTTTAGATTTGCCAGGGGTTTCAGTAACTGCGCTCCCCATGCGGAAGTATGTTTATGGAGCATTGGCATCTCATATTTTAGGTTTTGTTCGGCAACCCGATATTAAAAAAGTTCCAACCGAAGAGAGGAAGGAATGGGAATATTATGTGCCTGATGATTTTGGAGGGGATGGTATTGAACAGACGATGAATCATTTTTTGAGAGGGAAGCCAGGGCAGAGAACAATGTTAAAGGATGAAAAGGGTAGAGTTGTAGATTCTAAGAATGAGGAGGGTAAAGTTATTGGTGAAATAGCATATGATCCTCCGAAGAGCGGTTCTGATGTTTGGCTTACGCTGGACCTTCGGTACCAATACATTGCTGAGCAGGCATTAAGAAAAGTTGGAAGAGGTGCTGTAGTAGTAGTGGCGCCAACATCATATAAAACGAAATTAAAAGCTCTAGGGAAAGAAGAAGAGCATTGGGTTTACGCTGGGGATATTCTGGCCATGGCGTCAGTTCCTTCATATGATCCAAATAAGTTCATTCCATCGATTAGTGAGAAAGATTGGAAAAAGTATTTGGAGAATGAGAATGATCCACTCATTAACAGAGCCTTAAAGGATCATGCTCCAGGATCGACGTTTAAGATTCCTGTTTCTTTATCTGGCATGCTAAGTGACACTGAGCTTAGGGCTTTCGACTGTAATGGTGGAGCGCGGTACGGCCCTAAGGTCTTTATGAAGTGTTGGGCGAGGGCTAAGGGCTACACCCATGGTTCAATAAAGGTTCGTGGAGCTATTAAGACTTCGTGCAATGGTTTCTTTTACAGATATGGAAATGCCACGGGAATTGACAATATATTGAAGGTTTCAAAATGGATGGGCCTTGGTGCAAGGTCAGGAATTCCCCTCAACAATGAAGATCCCGGATTCATTCCGAGTCCACAATGGAAGAGGGTCCAGGGTTTAGGGAACTGGGGTGAAGCTGATACGGCTCAAGTTTCCATTGGGCAAGGCGCTACTGAAGCAACTCCTCTTCAAATGGCTATGGTTGCTTCAACTATAGCTAATGGGGGGAAATATTACCGCCCAAGGCTAATTCATAAGACGGTTGAGGGGGGTAAAGAAAAATTTAAGGCTTCGGAAGTGCAATATGACCTTACAAAATTAGGGATTCCTTCAGAGAAGATTGAAATTTGCAGGAGTGGAATGTGGGATGTGGTGAATGAGATAAGAGGTACGGCCGGCCGTGGAAAATCTAAAATCGTTCAATTATCAGGTAAAACAGGGACAGCTCAGACTGGGCGTAAGCGTGCCAATGGCATGAACGAAACTAATGCCTGGTTTATATCATTTGCTCCTTATGACAAGCCAAAGC
Organism: Verrucomicrobiales bacterium; assembly: GCA_014239335.1. GTDB lineage: Bacteria > Verrucomicrobiota > Verrucomicrobiia > Verrucomicrobiales > DEV007 > EC70. The sequence continues at coordinate 18,880 of JAAZZC010000046.1, read as the reverse complement.
TTGCAGTGTGTGTTATGGTTGAGAATGGTAAGGCTGGAGGTACTGTGTGTGCGCCGATAGCGAAAAGAATCATTGATGCTATAATGTCTATTGAACAATTCAATTTTAACCCTCAAGTCGCTTCAGTAAAAGAATCGGAAGGGAATTTTGACTTTGTAGAGATTGTGAGCTTTGATGATGACCCCACTGAGACTTTTGTCGGTGAGGATGATGGTGAGGATGGAACAGCTGTAGCGGCAACGCCAGCACCTGATACGGGCTATGCCATTAGGAAGGCTCGAGTGATTCCAACCGTAAAAAAAGCTCCAGATACTAGGGGTTCGGTTAAATCAAGGACTGTAAAACAACTAATAGGAATATTAGATAGGAAAGGCAGAAGGCGCTAGTAGCTGCTGCTGAATGAATTTTGTTAATTAATTACGAAATAAGAAGAATTTAAACCTGAGTCATTATTATGGCTTGCAAAATTATTTTGAGAAATGTTCAAAAAACTAAGGGAGGCAAGGCGCCAGAAAGCGCTAGCCGCAGGATATCAAATTATAATAAATGTTGAGAAGCTTGAAACTAGAGTAGCTCAACTAAGAGAATCAAAGTTAGTAGATTATACAATAGAGCGGACCGGAGATGAGAATATTGTTGGAAGTATTTTCAAGGGTCGCGTTAAGAACATAGAGCCTGGCCTGAAGGCTATGTTTGTTGATATAGGAACTGAAAAGAATGCTTTTTTGCATTTTTGGGACGCTATACCTGCTGCTTTAGATCAGGGGCTTGAGGAAGTTAGTCGGAAAAAATCGAAGAAGAAGCCAAAGTATGTTGCAGCAAAAGACATACCAAGTATTTATCCTGTAGGTTCTGAGGTCCTGATTCAGGTCAGTAAAGGGCCAATAGGTGAAAAAGGGCCTAGGGTAACTACGAATATAACCCTCCCGGGTAGATGCATGGTGTTGATGCCACTTAATGATCAATTCGGAATATCTAGGAGGATTGATGATCCTAAGGAGCGGCAAAGGTTACGAAAAATTACAGAGAAAATGAATGTTCCCGAAGGAATGGGAGTGATTTTGCGTACTGTTTGTAAGGGGCAGCGAGCACGTTTTTTAATAAGAGACTTACGCATGCTTACGAGCCAATGGGAAGAGATTGATCAGCTGAGGCGAGAGAATAAGGCGCCAGTATGTGTTTTCCGCGAGCCGGAGCTTGTAGAAAGAACTGTTCGAGATTTTCTTACTGATGAAGTAGCTGAAGTTCTTTGTGATGACGAACCGACTGTTCAGAAAATGCAGGAATCAGTAGCTAGGATATCGCCTCGATCACGAAAGAGAATTCATCATTTTTCAACTAAGCAGCCGATTTTTGAGAAGTTTAATGTCGAGAAACAAATTAAAAGTGCGTTTGATCGACAGGTTTGGATGCCTTGTGGAGGGTATATTGTAATTGATGAAACTGAGGCACTTATATCGATAGATGTTAATACTGGCAGAAATCGTGGTGGTAAAAATAATTCAGATAAGATGATTCTTGAAACGAATTTGCAGGCAGCTGATGAGGTGGCTAGACAATTGAGGTTGAGGAATATCGGTGGCCTCATTGTAGTTGATTTTATAGATATGAAAGGGCGTAAGGATCAGAACGCTGTGCATAGACGCATGTTAAATCAAACTGATACGGATAAGGCGAAGATTCAGGTCCTCCCTCTTTCGCAGCTTGGTTTGATGGAAATGACGCGACAGAGGCTTAATGAAAGTTTGAGTAGATCTATGTTTAATGATTGCCCTTCTTGCAAAGGTTCTGGACGAATAAAATCCGCGGAGAGTATCAGTGTTGAACTTCAGAGGAAACTTTCAGGGCTAATTCAAAGAGCTGATGATAGTTTATCTGACCTAGTTATTGTTGTTCACCCTGAGGTTATGCAGAGGTTAAAGGATGAAGATTCTAATGACTTATTGGAGATGGAAAGACGCCACCATGGTAGATTAACTTTCCGCAGTGACCCAAGCGGTGCGCGGGAAGATTTCAAGATTGTGTGTCAGTCTACAGGTAAAGAGTTCACTTCCTGAGTCTAATTAATTTTCTGAAGATAGGAGCCATTGCTGCAATCAATGAGATTGATCCGAGTATTATTGAAAATGAATCTCCTGTCCGAGCATATAAAGTTTGTTTTGGATTTCTTGGAACTCGAATGAGCTCTGGTAAAGAGGCGGTAATGAAAGTATTTTTATTTGTATCGCCATAGATCATTCGTTTTCCTCCAGGGGTCGATGCCCATCGGTCATGAAGGTTTCCTGTGGAGTCAATGATGCAGCTAATGCCGGTGTTAGCGCTCCTAATCATTGGTCGTCTTAGTTCGATGCAACGAAACATTGCATTTGCTAAGTGCTGCTCGGATGCCGCGCTCTTTCCGAACCAACCATCATTAGTTACATTGACAATTAATTGGGGCTCATTTTTGATGAATTTTCTGGCCAAGTTCCCAAAGGTATCCTCAAAACATACTAAGGGTATAACGCTATAAGGTTCTGGCAGGCTCATTTTTATGGGTTCAGCGTTTTTACCAGGAGTAAAATCAACACCAATTGCGCTGGACGCTAATTTTTCGAGGAACGGCAGTGTTGACCTCAGTGGAACATACTCACCGAAAGGAACGAGATGAATTTTTCGATATGTTTTGGCGTTAGAGGTATTTTTCCTGAGAACAACAATGGAATTATAAATGCCTTCTTGAGGTATGTTTTCATTTAATCCTAAGACTAATTCAAAGTCATCAACTGATAGAATGTTATTTAAATAAGTTTGTGTTTCTTTGTCATGGAATGAGTAGGGTAATGAACTTTCAGGCCAGACTACCAAATCGAAATTGGCCTTTTCAAGGGTCAGGTAAGGAGTAGTTAGATCCCAGTATCTTTTATAAATTTTCTGAGCAGAATTAGCATCCCATTTTTCGGTTTGATTAATGCCTCCTTGAACTAGGAGGACGCTGACCTCGATGTGATCCTCCTTTTCTTTGGTAAGTCTGTTGGTTCCGTAAATAAAAATAGATACAATAAATATGATTCCTACAGCAAAGTCTGGATGTGCTCTGAGTCTACTTATCTTTATTTCTCTTGCGATACGAAATATTAATGAAGTGAAAATTGATGAGCAGAATACGATTACAAAAGAAAGACCAGTAACTCCAATTAGATCTGTGATTTGTATCATCACTAGATCGTTTTTGAGTCCCACGCCAAGACCATTCCAAGGGAACCCTGTGAGGAACCAACCTCTAAGCCATTCTAATCCGCACCAAGCAGATCCATTTAGAAATGCACATCTGAGGCTTTCAATAGAAGGGCCAGAGAATATTTTTTTTGATTTCAAAGAGTTATTAACTTCTTTGGAATCAAAGAATGAGGGTCTGCCTATTGTGGCGGCAAATGCCCCCCACATTGCAAAGTATAATGCTAGAAATGCTGGGAGTAGAGTGCAGGCGGCTAAATGAATGTGATGTAGCCATGAGAGGTTTATCAGAAAAAAAGCTAAACCAGCTACGTAACTTAGTGAGGCTCCTCTTAGTGCACGATTTTTGTTAGTTGTTTTAGCGGATCTTAACCATAGTGCAGAAATTAGCGGAATGAGGGAAATCCAAATTAGTCCCCCGAGATTAAATTGGGGGTAGCAGAGAGATAGAATGATGCCGGATAACAAAGATATAATTGTTGCCCAGGATGTGAAAAGTATTTTTAGTTTTTGGAGCAGAATAAAATTAAGTTAGTTTCTCTAGGATAGCCTTTTTTGAATGTCTTCTTGAATCCATTCCCAAAGAGAAGTTAGGCCTTCAGATGTTTGTGATTTTATTATATGTAGATTCTTGTTTTGTATTTCTTCCTTTGATGCGTATCCATAAAAATAATATTTTATTTTAGGCTCAGTTCCAGAAGGCCTGACCGCAAACCGTCGACCATCATTGAGCGCGATGAATAACATTTTTTCTTTTGGAATAAGATCTCCCTCAGCATCTTTAATTGTTTCTTCAGCAAAATTGGTAATCTTTTTAACCTCAGATCCATCGCATTTAATAGGTGGTTGATTTGAGTAGGATTGTATCAGGGTTGCTATGCATTTAGCGCCATCGGCACCTTCGAATACCTTATTGGTATTCATTTCTATATAGTATCCAAATTCAGAATATATGTTGTCCAGAAGTTGGATTAAGCTCATTCCATTTGAGGCTGCGAACGCAGCTGTTTCTGCGAACAATACAACAGCGCTGTTACCGTCCTTGTCACGAGTAAAGTCGCAGGCGAGATAGCCGTAACTTTCTTCCCCTCCAAATATGAAGAAGGTGCCTTTGTCTAACTGAATGTCTCGAGCATCACTGACGCTGAGTGACTTATATGTGGCATGCGCGTCATCAGGCAAGGACCTTTCATATGCGCCTAGCTTTTGGCTGATGTATTTAAAACCGGTCAAAGTATCGATCACTTTAATCCCATAATGATCTGCAATGCTCCGTTGCAATTCAGTGGTAACAAAAGTTTTAATGACTACAGAATTAAGCCGGTTCTGCTGATTTAGAATATTTAATTCGAATAGTGTTTTTATTCTATAGTAGAGAAGTAATGAGCCTATTTGATTTCCAGTCAATAGCTCCATTTTTCCTAATTCGTTTCTTACTGCGACACCCATTCTGTCGCAATCTGGGTCAGTTCCGATTACGAGGTCAGAACCGTTAGACTCAGCCAATTCAATGCCCATTTTTAAAGAAGGGCCATTTTCTGGATTTGGTGAAGCTACGGTCGGGAATCGGCCGTCTGGAGAGTCCTGTTCAGTTACGGTCTCGCATTTGAAGCCCAAATCATTTAGTAGTTGAGGTACGTGGACGCCGCCTGTTCCATGCAGAGCAGTAAATACGATTTTCAATGAATTGTTTTGATTAACGAGATCGGGCTTGAGAACTAGTGATTTTACTCGGTCAAGGTACTCTGTCTCAACGATTTCAGGCACATTGGATACGCTCCCTTGTTCGGAGATTGGGAGTGGATCAAATTGTTCAGTAGAGATACTGTTAACTCTTTCAATTATTCCCTGTGTGTGTGGTGGGATTATTGCTGCTCCGTCAGAAAAATTAACCTTGTACCCGTTATCGTGATAGGGATTATGGCTAGCAGTTATCATGACTCCGGCGTGGCAATTAAGTTCTCTGATTGCGAATGACATTACTGGTGTTGCTTTATGGCTATTAAACAAATATACGTCAGCGCCAATTTTGGCTGCTATATCTGCGCACAGCGCTGCAAAATCTTTGGAGAAGTGTCTTGTGTCGTGGCAAAAAACGATCCGAACTTGTTCATCAGACCCTTCACCTTTGAGCCATGTCTGTAAGTAATGAATGAGGCCCCTCGTAGCCCGATTTAGGTTGTATGTGTTCATTGCATTGCTGCCAATGCATGGATGTTCAGGACGTCCATTTGGTCCTCCAGATCCCTGTTCGGATTTTGTAATTATGCGGCCAATGGTCCTGCCTCTGAGCCCTCCTGTGCCAAATGACAAGCACTTATAGAATCGATCATTAAGTTCTTCCCAATTATTGCCTTGTGCTAATTCTTCTACGGATGAAATGTATAGAGGATTGGGGTTGGACCCTAGAAAATCTGATATATTCTTAAGGGACGAATCAAGAAGTTTTCCTTCTGAATTTGCGAGGCTAAGTCTTGATGTTAGATCTTCCATGTTGTTTTTTGATAACTGTAGATTTTGAATAAGCAAATAAATACTGCCTTTATAAAACGCAAAGGGATTCTTTCCAAAGAGACGGATTCTTTTAGGCTTTTTGATGGTGTAGGAGACGGGATTGCGGATCTTTTCATCGATGTTTTTGCAGGTCATTGGCTCGTTTCTTATTTAGATGAAAAGCCTATAGATACGATCACCTGTGAATTGCCACGGAAAAGTTTGTGGTTCAAAAAGCTAGATAAAAACGACAAAGAATCTGCTCGTTGTGAGGAAGGGGATCCTGCGATTGGGCAAATTACAATTAAAGAAAATAATGTTAGGTATTTAGTCGATCTTGAAATTGGATATTCACAAGGCATTTTTCTCGATCAACGTGATAATCGATCAGAGGTAAGGGCTAAGTCATCAGAGATTAGGGTTTTAAACTGTTTTTCATATACTTGCGCTTTCTCAGTAGTTGCGGCTCTCGGGGGAGCCGTTTCGACAACAAGTATTGACCTGTCTAATTCATATCTTCAGTGGGGAAAACGTAATTTTCAGCTAAATGGAATCGATCCGGATCGTGATGAGCATTATTTTTGCAGAGGTGATGTATTTGAATGGCTTCGACAGTTCAGAAAGAAGGGGAGGATGTTTGGAGGTATCATCCTAGATCCGCCCTCTTTTTCTCGAGCCGGAAAGCGGGGAGTCTTTAGTGCTGAAAAGGACTATTCTTTACTAGTGAGTGAGGCTGCTCATCTAATTGAAAGAGGAGGGTGGGTTTTAGCCTCATGTAACCATCGCGGTATTTCTAGTGAAAAGTTCTTAAACGCATTAACAATTGGGATCGATAATGCTAGAAGAAAGATCAAAACAATTGATCGAAAACAAATGGCTATTGACTTTTCTGGCGAGGAGTATCTTAAAAGCTTTTGGATCGAGATAGAATAAAATTGAATAAAACGATCATAGAGATCTTTGCAATTAAGGCTGGAAGAGGTTATCCATTCATTTAATGCGTATTCTCAAACATGATGAGCCAAATTTTGAGAGGAAAGCTGCTAAAATTTTCAATAGGCGAGCTATTCCTGCGGAAGACTTACGTATTTCCGTTGAAAAAATTATTTCAATGGTTCGTAGTGATGGTGATAAAGCGCTTTCCGCTTTGACTCAAAAATATGATGGAGCGTCTATCGGTACTAATGGATTACGCGTCAAAAGGGATGAGCTAAACAAAGTAAAGGCGTCCGTTTGTAGTCAGGTCAAAGAAGCTATTGGTATTTCTCAAGCTAATGTGAAGGCCTTTGCGTTAAGGGGCTTAAGAAAGAACTGGGAAATGAGAAATGCTCAAGGAGCAACTGTGGGAGAGGTTTTTCAGCCTTTTTCACGTGTAGGGATCTATGTTCCTGGAGGGTCAGCCCCTCTGGTTTCAACTTCGCTCATGACTGTCGCCATCGCTGAGGCTGCAGGAGTTGAAGAAATTGTGGTTTGTACACCTCCTAATAAGGAAGGTGAGATTAATTCAGAATTACTTTATGCCCTTGAGGTTTCGGGGGCTACTGAGATTTATAAGGTCGGAGGTGCTCAGGCCATCGCAGCAATGTCTTTGAGTACTAAAAGCATTGGTCAGGTCGAGAAGGTTTTTGGTCCTGGAAATTCTTTTGTTGTTGAAGCAAAAAGGCAATTATTTGGAAACGTTGCGGTTGATTTACTTCCTGGACCTAGTGAAATTTTTGTGTTGGCTGACTCTAGTGCGCGTGCTGATTGGATAGCTTCCGATCTCTTAGCTCAGGCTGAGCATGGCGGTGATAGTCAAATCGCTTTTGCTACAACTTCAATTAGGCTCCTTCAGAAAGTTAAGGTTCAATTGAATTCTCAGGCGAAGCTTCTCAATCGGAGGAAACAAATATCCGAAGTAATGAAGAATGGAACTAGTCTTGTGCTTTTGAAATCTATCAAGCAGGGGATAAAACTAGCCAATGATTTTGCGCCGGAGCATCTTTCTTTAATAGTAAGAAATAAAGAGGAAGTGCTTCCTAAATTAAAAACATGCGGAGCTATTTTTATAGGTTCCTACTCCCCAGTTTCTGTCGGAGATTTTTTAGCAGGACCTAGTCATACATTACCTACAGGTGGTGCTGGTAAATCTTTTCCTGGTCTAACAGCTGACATGTTCCAGCGACGGACAAGTGTCATTGAGTTGGATAAGAAAGCTTTGAAGAAATCTATACCTATTGTTGAGGTTTTTGCAGAAATTGAGGGGTTGGATGCTCATGGAAATTCTGCAAGGATAAGAGGGGCTGAATGAGTAGAGGTGATAGTGTTCAAAATTTTAGCGAGCGGAGAAGCTATTGATTTTTTCATCAAAGTTTGAAGTTATTTGTTCGATATCATCAGATATTGAAGACCAGTCGGAGTATAGTTTTTCTACTTTTGTATGAATTTCTTTGTATTCTTTAGTCACATCCGTTGATTCTGTTGACTTAAAGAAATCTGGATCAGCCATCGCCTTCTCGATTTCTAATTTTCTATCTTCAACTAATTTAATTTCGTCTTCGATTCTATCTAATTTTTCTTGAAGAGGTTTTAACGTTTCAGCTTTTTCTTGACGTGTTTTGCCTTGTAATTGTCTTGTTTCTTTGCGGTTAGGGGATGAAGAGGATCTTTGCTTGGGTTTTTGTTCGTCTAATGGTGGGTTAAAAATTTCTTCTTCTTTTTTCTTTTCAAGATAATCAGATAGATTGCCAGGGTAACTTCTTGGCGCTTTGTCGGCAGAGTAAAATTCTATAACTTTGTCAGTTATTGGATCTAAGAAATCACGGTTATGAGAAACGATTACAATTGTCCCTTGGTATGCAAGTAAGGCCTCTTGCAGAACATTTTGTGACTGCATGTCTAAATGGTTTGTTGGTTCATCAAGGATTAGGAAGTTTGCTGGTTTTAGGAGAATTTTAGCAAGAGAGAGGCGACTCCTTTCACCTCCTGACAGGACAGAAACCTTTTTGAATACATCATCACCTCTAAATAGAAAACAACCCAATAGAGAGCGTAAATTTCCTGCATTGTCTCTTCCTGCTACTTCTTCTATTGTTTCTAATACAGTCATTGTAGGGCTAAGCTTTTCTGCATGATCCTGCGCGAAATGGGAAACGCTCACTTTGTGGCCTGTTTTGCGTTCGCCTGAATTGACTTTATCTGCTCCTGATAAGATCCTTGAGAAAGTTGATTTTCCAGCACCGTTAGCACCTATGATTGCTATCTTTTCACCTCTATCGATTCGGAAATCTAAGTTTTTGAAGACTATATTTTCTCCATACGAACGAGTAACATTGGTCAGCTCAATAACTATTTGGCCTGATCTTTCTGGTTGAGGGAATCTAAGTTTAATTGCCTTATCGGATTCCTGAGGAAGTTCAATTCTTTCAATTCTTTCAAGTTGCTTGAGGCGGCTCTGGGCCTGCGAAGCTCTTCGCGCTTTTGATCTGAAACGATTAATGAATTGTTCGGCTTTTGCGATGTCCTTTTGTTGGTTGTTGTATGCTCGCAGAATTTGTTCTCTGAGAATGACGCTTTGTTCGATGTAGTAACTATAATTACCGGAAAATTCGTTAACTTTACCGCTTTCGAAAGCCAATGTTTTCCTGACTATAGAATCAAGAAATGCGCGGTCATGAGAGATTAGAATAACGGCACCTTGATAGTTTTGTATATAAGACTCAAGCCATAGTTGAGAATCCATATCTAGGTGATTTGTGGGTTCGTCAAGTAGCAGAATGGAAGGTTTTTGAAGTAGCAATTTTGCTAATGCGATACGCATTTGCCAGCCACCTGAAAATTCTTCTGTTTTTCTATTAAAATCACTAGTTTTAAAACCGAGACCGCTGAGGACCTTTTCGATTGTCGGCTTCATTTTTCCTATATCATAATTTTCCAAATCAAGTTGTAGGGCTCCATACATCTCTAACGTCTCAGAATATTCTGAACTCGAGGTGTCTAATGAACCTAATAGATCGCTAGCTTTTTCTAATCTTTCTTTCAGCTCTAAAGCGTTCTTGAACGCGGATTCGGCTTCATCGAAAAGAGTGGTTCCTGAATGTTTTATTCCGTCCTGAGGGAGATACCCAACTTCAATGTATTTGGCCCGGTTAACATTACCAGTGTCAGGTGTCATTGTGCCCGCAATGATCCTCATTAAAGTTGATTTTCCTGCCCCATTGGGGCCGGCAAAGCAAATTCTGTCCTTGGAGCTTACGGTGAACGAGAGATCCTTATAAAGAACTCTTCCTAGGAATTGGACTGAAATCTTCTCAACAGCCAGCATGATTGATCTTAATTCTTATTAGTGGAGTTTCAATTGCAGAGACTAGATATACACAGATTATGAAATAATATCGTTAATTACCTTGCCGTGAACGTCAGTGAGTCGGAAGTCTCTCCCTGCATATCGGTATGTGAGTTTTTCGTGATCAAAGCCTAGTAATCGAAGAATTGTGGCATGCAAGTCATGCACGTGGACTGGATTTTCAACAGCCTTAAAGCCAAATTCATCCGTGGCGCCATATGCATGCCCGCCTTTGGTGCCTCCTCCGGCCATCCAAACAGTAAATCCCCAATGATTATGATCTCTACCATTTATCTTGCCCTGATTTGAACCCGGCTTAGGCATTTCGACTACCGGAGTACGTCCAAACTCACCTCCCCAAATGATCAATGTTTCGTCGAGCATGCCCCTTTGCTTTAGATCAGTTAAAAGAGCTCCTATGGATTGGTCACATTGTTTTGCCAGTTTGCGGTGATTGACTTCAAGATCGTCATGACTGTCCCAGGGTTGGCCAGCGCCATGCCAAAGCTGTACGTATCTCACTCCTCGCTCGACTAATCTGCGTGCTATTAGAGTTTGCCTGCCGTGTATTCCCTTGCCGTAAAGTTCGCGGATTGATTTAGGTTCTTTTGAGATGTCAAATGCGTCAGTTGCATCTATCTGCATTCGATAGGCCAATTCAAATGATTGAAGCCTGGATTCAAGATCAGCATCATCTGATCTTGTTTCTTGATGCCTTCTATTTAATTTCGCAATTAGGTCTAATTGCAAACGCTGCTGCCGCATGCTTAATTTTGAGTTTCTTATATTATTGATGAGCTTGCTAATTGTTGTGTGTTTTGAGTCTATATAAGTCCCCTGATAAACTCCCGGGAGGAAGCCAGCTTGCCAGTTCTGAGATTCTTGAATTGGGTATCCTCCTGGACACATAGAAATAAAGCCTGGGAGGTTTTGATTCTCTGTTCCCAGTCCATAACTTACCCATGAGCCTACGCTTGGTCTTATCAGCCTCGGTTCCCCGCAATTCATTAGCAGGAGAGAAGGTTCGTGGTTAGGCACATCCGCGTACATTGAGCGTATGATGCACAAGTCGTCTGCGGAACGCGCAACATTAGGGAACAGCTCACTTATTTCCAGGCCGCTCTTGCCATGTTTTTTAAAGCTGAAGGGGGATTTTAGAGCGGCCCCTGTTGGTCTCTCTGTTTTCAGATAATCAATTGGAATTTTTTTCCCGTCATACTTTTTTAATGCGGGTTTCGGGTCAAATGTATCTACTTGAGAAGGACCGCCATTCATGAATAAATGAATGACGGATTTTGCTTTTGCTGGGAAATGAGGTTTTTTCGGTGAAAGCGGATTAATAGCGGATAGTGCCTCTTCTTGTAATAAAGCGCTCAAGGACAATGCGCCGAATCCGTTTCCTAAGCGATTAATAAAATCTCTTCGAGTGAAGAAATGATGTTTATTGTTCGGTATTTTTTGCATTATTAATCAATGAAAATAAACTCATTAGTGGATAACAATGCCTGTGCAAGTTGATCCCACACTGGATAATTAGCATCCGTCCCTTTGGTTTGATTTTGAGAGGATACTATAAAGTCGACCGAGTCTTGAAGTTCTTCATTGCTGGGATTTCTGGACAAGATCTGTTGATAAAGCAATATGATTTTATCGCTATGTTTTGTTAATTGATTGAATCGTTGAGAATTGGCAATGGCAGTAGATTGATCCTGAATTAATTCATTATTTAAAACAAAAAGCGCTTGTTGAGGGACCGTAGTTTCAGGACGCTTAGGCGAGTGAACGTCAGGGCTGGCAAAATCGAATGTTCTAAAAACGGGGGGCAGATTTTGCCTTTCTATACGAGCATATATTGAGCGTCGAGTTGAGTAGTTGGATGAAGTTATGTCGACAGGTCGTCCATGCATTGTTGTATCAATCTTTCCGGACACATAGAGAATCGAATCTCTGAACGACTCGAAATTTAGGCGTTTCCTATTTGCTTTAGTGAATAGCCGGTTTTCTGGATCTATTTGGTGAGCCTTTGCTTGCTTTGAGTTTATGGATGATTGTTTATAGGTCGAACTTAGCAAAATAGAGCGGATAAGTTTTTTAGTGGACCATCCGCTCGTGATGAAATTGAAGGCTAAATAATCTAACAGTTCAGGATGGGACGGGTGATCACTTCTTAGTCCAAAATCACTTGGAGTAGATACTAAGTGACTTCCCATGAGATGACCCCAAACACGATTGACCCAAACTCTCGAAGTTAAGGGATTTGTGTCACTGGCAATTGACCGAGCCATTTCAAGACGCCCGCTCCCCTCTGTGTATTGAATTCTATTTTTGTTTTCAAGTAAAGCAAGAAACCGGCGAGGCACTTTTTCACCCTTGTTGTTGGGGTCTCCTCTCTGAAAAATTCTGGGTTCACGGGGTGTCGGGCGATCAACTAACACCATCGCTTTAGGAGGAGCTCCATGGTGAGTAGTTTTTATTTTAGCTAGATTTCTTCTGAGGTTCCTTACGTGTTGTTGGCCTTTGGTTTCTAGAAGGGGAAAGATTTTTGAGGATGGTATTATGACGTGGTCCAGTTCTTTATCAAATTCGTTCGTGGCTTTAGTGTCAGACAACAAAGAGGCATATATCTGAGCTGCCTCTTTGATGCTGTTAGGTGATTTTTCTTTCAGTAATGAAAGTATGGTTTTGTTTGCTTTGATTTCGTTCTTCTCAAGCTCATTCAACGAGAGTTGCAATGATTGGATGAATGAATCTTCTTTAAGAGAATATAATTTGAACCATGTCGCGTAAATAGGATCTCCAGATTTCTTCTTTGCTTTTAAATGATTTCTCCACCTGATGGTTGGTTCATGAAGTAAGGATTTTGATGATGCGAGTTTTTTTAATTGATCGGCACTCAGATTTAGTCCTTCTGAAGCAGCCAAAAGATATTTTCCAACATAGCTTTTTTGAGTTAGTTCTTTTGATCTTTTTTCCAAGTAAGAGTCAATGTCAGATTGTTTTGAATCTATAATGCTTTTAAATGAGTTGTACGCCTCCAGATCATTTGGTGGTCCCAAGAGTGGTAGCTCAGAAGGTTCTTCAGAACTGTCAAAAACTCCATAGAGTGAATAGTAATCACTGATAGGAATTGGATCATACTTGTGATCATGGCATCTTGAACATGCGACTGTAAGGCCCATTAATCCTCTGAAGGTGACGTCCATTCTATCGTCAATAATGTCAGGGCTTCTGTTTAGAAATCTTCTTCCGACCGTAAGAAATCCCATTGCAGCTAGGTTCTTTTTGTTTTCATTATTTTTGATGATTCTGTCTGCAGCTAGCTGATAGATTATGAACTCATTGTAAGGTAAATCCTGGTTCAATGAATTGATTACCCAGTCCCTATAACTATAAGCGTAGGGATATTCTCTGGATTCCTGAAAAACGTATCCTTTAGTGTCCGCGTATCTTGCGATGTCAAGCCAATGCCTGGCCCATTTCTCGCCAAATTCCGGTGAACTTAATAGATTGTCGACAAGGTTAATGTAAGCGTTTGGGGCCGGATTTTTAATAAAGCTTTCTATTTCACTGTACTTGGGAGGATGGCCGAGAAGGTCAAAGTAAATGCGTCTGATTAGAGTTTCTCTTGGAGCTTCTTTTGATGGAGTTAGTTTTGTATCTTTAATTTTGCGTAAGATGAATCGATCGATATTTGTTTGAGCCCAATCATCCTGTTGGAATTCAGGTGGGAGAGGGTTTTTGATTGGAGAAAAGGCCCAATGATTTCTGCTATTTGAAACTTCTTCAGAAATGGCTCTTCCCATATCTGTATTTGGTAATAAAAAAAGAACCGTAAGCGCGTAGATGATTGGTGCATGACCAATTTTAAACAACTGAAAAAATGTGAATAGATACTTCAAATTCAATTATTCTACCTACATGAATTTGTAGGGTATAAGACTTTTCTGCAAGTAATAGGTAAGTTATATCAAATATTTTGTGATTATTATTGCTAATTCGATCTGGTAATGAGGATGTATTTGCAGAAGAATTAAACAATTATAGACTAAAGATAATAATGAATTCGATAATTAGAAAATTTATAGCCTTAATTTTTTTGGCAGTCTGTAACTATTCTTTTTCACAGGAGAAATTGCCGTATGCGATCCAGAAATTAGTTAAGGATTACGAGGCCTATGAAAAGGATATTAATGAAAAAGCTTCAGAATTAATTATGAAGAAGCGACTCGCGACGATTAAGACCTTAGAATTGGAATCGGCGAAGCTAACAAAGGCTGGGAATGATACACTTGCGCGGGCAGTTTTGGAATTGGCATCAGCGATGACTGAGGGCAAGCAAGTGAGTGTCTCAGAAGCTAATGAAGCGTCAGGAAATTCTAGATGGAACTCTTTATTTAAGCCTGAATCTCTTCCTGATACATGGATTATCCCTGAAGATCCCGACGGTGGTTGGGATTATACGGAGGGTGTCTTGTTGATGAAGTCAGTGTTTGAGGACTCAGCGGCACTTCATGAAGCACCCGAAGGAGATCTTGTTGTAAGGCTTAAATTGAAGATAGAAGACAATGAAAATAAAGACACCAAGAGTGAGAGGAAGACTGCTAGTGTTGGATTTATTAATTCGAAGGAGAGTCTTGTTTTGGCCAGCGTGAATCCATCAGGAACCGTCAATGGTTATACAAACATTACTCCAGACACGGATTTGGGTAATGAGAAGAGCGGTCTTAGGGAGGGCAAATTTACTGAAGTTCAGATTGCATGGGTCGCTACATACTTTCTAGTATTTGTTAAGGATAAAATGTTAATCAAATCCGATGTAGGAATTCCTAGGGGCACTGCTAAAATATCTTTATTAGTTGATAACAGCAATGCCTCATTTAGTGATGTCGAATATTTAAAGCCGACGCTAGATGATTTGAAGAAAATGGCTGCGGGGAAGGCTCTCGACTAGGGGGCTGGATGTTGATAAAAAGTTAGGAGCTTCCAGGCATTGCTCTAACGGCTCCGACAGAAATGCCTCCATCAACGAGTATGGTTTGGCCTGTGACGTAGGCACTAGCGTCCGAGGACAGGAATAAACAAGTTCCATCAAGATCATTTGGTTTACCTATTCTTCCTAGAGGAATTTTTTCTTCGATGTAATCGACCCAGTTCTTATCTTCAAAAAGTTTAGCGTTTTGCTCTGTTTTAAACCAGCCAGGTGCAAGGCAATTTACCGTGACGCCTTTGTCGCCCCAATCGTGAGCAAGGCTCATGGTCAATTGTTTAATCCCGCCGCGACTAGCGCCGTAAGGTGCTAGGCCGGCATATCCGGCAACACAGGTCACAGATCCGATATTAACGATCCTTCCATAATTTCTTTCCGTCATTCCTTTGGCAATGGCTTGGGCCAAGAAAAATGCCCCTTTGAGGTTTGTATCTACAACTGTGTTCCAATCTTCCCAGGAAACTTCAAGTGCCGGCTTTCTAATGTTGCAACCTGCATTGTTAATTAGAATATCAATTTTGCCGAGTTCTTGCTCGGCTCTGGCCGCTGCGGATTGTATGCTTTCTAGATCCAGAACATCCATTTCTAGAGGTACACATTTTGTGCCCGTGCCTTCGATCTCTTTGCTAGTTCCTTCTAATGAGGATAATGTTCTGCTTGTAATTGCGACATCAGCGCCGGCCTTTGCTAATGCATTTGCAAACTGACGACCTAGTCCTCGACTAGCTCCACTCACAAACGCTTTTTTACCTTCGATGCTAAACATGTTAATGATACTGGTTTGGTTAATGTTTTAATTTATTTCAGAGTCCGGTCTAAGAATGACTTTAAGCATGTCCTCCTTGCCATCATAAAGGCGTTTAAACCATTCTGACCCTTCAGAGAGTGGGGCAATGGTGGTAATCATATTCCGCACCTTGATGGAGCCATTTGCAATTAATTCAAGGGACTCAGAGTATTCACATTCCGAGGCACATGATCCGTAAATTGTAAGTTCGCGTGTTACTACTGATTGGAGGGGGAATTCTGTCATGCTTTTTAGGTTTCCAATGATGCCAATGCTCCCACCCTTACGAACACTTTCAATGGCAAGGTTAAGAGTGGGTGACATTCCAACTACTTCCATGGCTATGTCGGCACCGTCCCCTGTCAGTGCATTTATTTCCTTTAGAGCATTCTCGTCACTGATGATTCCATGATCGGCTCCAACACTAATTGCAGTTTTGATTTTTTCAGGATCAATGTCTACGGCAATTATTTTAGTAGCACCTTTAATCCTTAGGGCCTGAATGACTAGCAAGCCAATCATTCCTGAGCCGATGACAACGGCAGTGTCACCGTCCTTGACTGGGGTTCGATTTACTCCGTGAAGAGCAACGGATACTGGCTCAACAAATGCCGCTTCTTCGAAGGACAAATTATCCGGGATCTTATAAAGAATCCTCTCTGGGACTGAGACGTACTCTGCAAATGCGCCGTGTTGGCGATATTCTCCAGGTGAAACCCCTAGTACTTTTCGATTCTCGCAAAGGTTCACTTTACCTTCATCGCAATATTTGCATGAGCCACAGTAAATAGTTGAATCAAATGTGACTCTGTCACCTATGTTCCAGTCCGTTACCTCTGAACCGATAGAAGAAATAGTCCCGGCAGCTTCATGCCCCATTATGATGGGGGGGATTCTTCGACCCGTGGTTCCGTCCATTCCGTGAATGTCGCTCCCGCAAATTCCGCATGCATTTACCCGAATAAGGACATCATTGTTTCCATATTCAGGGTCCGGGGCGTCACCGTAACTTAGTTGATTGTAGGCCTCTAGTGTCAGTGCTTTCATGAGAAATTAAATCTATAATCAACAAGTTGAGTAATAGCTATGCAAATATATTGATTTTGCAATAGGATGATAATTTGAACTAGCCTTACTTTTAAATATGAAAAAACGTCTATTTCTTCTTAGTACTCTTTGTTTTCTAATTCCTTTTTCATTTATAAGTGCCAAAGAAAAGAGGCCAAATGTTATTTTAGTCTTTTGTGATGATTTAGGTTATGGGGACATTGGTCCGTTTGGTTCAAAGACACACGCGACACCAGTGCTTGATCAAATGGCCAAGGAAGGGATGTGTCTTACTGACTTCTATTCTACATGCCCCGTGTGTACCCCTTCTCGCGCGAGTCTAATGACCGGTTGTTATCCTCGGAGGATTAATATGCATGTTGATGAAAAGAATTTATGTGTTCTTTTTCCTGCAGCACGCAAGGGTCTAAACCCTAATGAAATAACGATAGCCGAAATTCTCAAAAATGAAGAATACCGTACTATGTGCATTGGGAAGTGGCACCTAGGAGACCATCCTGATTTTATGCCAACGAACCAAGGCTTTGATTCCTATTTTGGCATTCCATACAGTAATGATATGAATCGCAAGCAGGTACCATTACCTTTAGTGCGCGACTTGACAGTAATTAGAGACAGTGTTCAGCGTGATGATACGATCACGGAGCAGTACACGAAGGAAGCAGTTAAGTTCATAAAGGCTTCTAGTGATGAGCCATTCTTTCTCTACCTCCCGCATACGGCTGTACATTTACCTTTGGTGCCTGGGAAAAAGTTTAAAAATAGTAGTAAAGATGGAGCTTACGGTGACTGGGTACAGGAAATTGATTGGTCAATGGGTGAACTTTTAAAGGCTGTAAAATCTGAAGGAATTGATGACCAAACTCTAATCTTATTTACTTCTGACAATGGATCCGCTAGGGAAAAGCAGGGAAGTAATTTGCCGTTGAGAGGCCGTAAGGGACGGACTGATGAAGGAGGCATGCGTGTCCCATGTGTCGTTCGCTGGCCTGGCAAAATACCTTCAGGGACAAAAAGTAATCTAATTACCAGTACTTTAGACTTACTTCCTACATTTGCTGCAATTAGTGGAGGTGAAATGCCCAATGATCGTACCATTGATGGAGTCAATATCTGGCCAATTTTGAGCGGCAAGGAAAAATCAAATGTCCGTGATGTTTTCTTCTACTACCAGATGGACCAATTGCAGGCCGTGCGCTCTGGGAATTGGAAGCTTTTTGTCGGAATGGAATCAAAGAAGCGTAACTGGGGCAAATCAGAAGGGAGAAAAGAACTTGCACTTTATAACTTGGCTGAAGATATCCATGAAGATAAAAATGTCGCCGCTGACAATCCAAAAGTAGTTAAGAGTTTACAAAACTGGGCCAACGAGGCGCGCAAAGATCTTGGAGACTTAGGGATGCAAGGGAAGGGGCAGCGCAAAGCGGGATGGGTAGAAAAAGCGTCGCCCCGAATTCTGAATCGTAATGAGTAATGTCCCTAAACAAAAAGAAAACAAACCAAGTCTATCATTAATCGGATCCAAAGATTCTACCATTTGATGTTAGCCCTTCTATTAAAGTTATAGTCTTAGTAGAGGTGAATTCTCTCGATTTCTGTTTGTGCTTATGGCAATGATATAAACTATGGCTTCAAATTATATAGCTGACCCTCAACGATATGATGAACGAATGCATTATAGGCGATGTGGTCAGTGGGGACTAAAATTACCAGCCATTACACTCGGTTTCTGGCACACTTTTGGAGGCGATAATGTGACTGAATTGCAGCGAGAAATTGTTTATACAGCATTCGATCAAGGGATCACTCACTTTGACCTTGCTAACAATTACGGGCCACCTTATGGGAGCGCAGAAGTAAATGCCGGTAGGATACTAAAAAGTCTTCCCCGCCATGAAATTGTTGTTTCGAGTAAGGCTGGGTATGATATGTGGCCCGGTCCATATGGAGAATGGGGCTCACGTAAGTATCTTTTAAATAGCTTAGATCAGGCCTTAGAAAGGCT
>JAAZZC010000096.1 GCA_014239335.1 Verrucomicrobiales bacterium | reverse complement strand
TAGCACTTTTGTAAGGCTGCTTAATGAGCCGGCATCATCCCTTGCCCGTATACTGAAGGCAAAGGAGGAGAAGGGCTAATAATAAAGATCATCTTTGGTATGAGAATTCATACCAAGGAATAAACAAAACAAAACAAAACTAAAACAAAACTAAAACAATATAAACCACGGTTCCTTGTCGGGGCGGCAGCTGCCGCTTTGAAATGTTACAGGGCTCTGAATCGCGACGACACCGTAAAAAAAAATGGCTGATATTGAAAAATTAACTGAAGACCTAAGTGGACTGAGTGTCCTTGAAGTTGCTGACCTTGTGAAAGCTCTCGAAGAAAAGTGGGGTGTAAGTGCTGCTGCTCCTGTAGCTGCTGCTGCTCCTGTAGCTGCTGGTGGTGGAGAAGAGGCAGAAGAAAAGACTGAATTCGATGTGATCTTGACGAGCGCTGGTGGCAATAAGATTGCTGTCATCAAAGAAGTTCGTGGTGCTGTTAGTGGCCTTGGGCTTGCTGATGCCAAGAAACTTGTTGATGCAGCTCCATCCCCAATTAAAGAAGCATGTTCCAAGGAAGAAGCTGAAGAAATTAAGACCAAACTTGAAGCTGCCGGCGGAGAGGTCGAAGTTAAATAATTACTTAATTAGATTTAGCGTTATTTACTTTCTAACTAATCACATAGCACAGCTAAGTACTTTTCAGTACTTAGCTGTGCTATTTTGTAAAAATTTTACTACATATAAAATCGAGGACCTGACTCAAAACCAAGCCTAATTTATTTTGCTGCACTATTCCTTAAGGAACGGAACTGACCGCCCAACATACTCAAGAATATTAAAGAACCGGAAATACCGTAAAGACGGACCGGTCTATTCTTTTGTAAACAAGGGATCAGAGCAGCTCTCACAATTTTTTCCTCATAGACTAGCAGTCTATGAGGTTTTTCTGCCTAAACACTCTGCCTAGCCCATAGCAAAACCAAACAAAATTATGTCTGAAAAAATACGTAAACATTTCGGAAATATTGACGAAGTCCTTGAGGCTCCGAATCTCATTGGAATCCAGATCCAGTCTTATGCAGACTTTCTCCAACAGGATGTTGCCCCGAGCAAACGTAAGCAAGTAGGCTTACAAGCGGTATTTAAAGAGGTTTTTCCAATTGATTCATATGATGATAAGGTGACCTTGGATTTTGTATCTTATGATGTTGGCAAACCCAAACTGACAGCTCTTGAGGCTATCCGTAATAGCGAGACTTATAGCGCTCCTCTGTACGTTACCTTTCGTCTAAAGGACGAGGCTGGAACGAAAGAGGAAAAAGTTTACATGGGCGAACTTCCTCTAATGACTGCTCGAGGTACTTTTGTTATTAATGGAGCAGAACGGGTAGTTGTTTCTCAATTGCACCGTTCTCCTGGAGTTTGTTTCGAGACAAGTCTTCACCTGAATGGAAAGACCTTGCATAGTTTCCGAATAATCCCTGATAGAGGTTCTTGGCTAGAGGTCCAATTTGACACCAATGATTTGCTTTACGTTTATTTAGACCGTCGTCGACGCAGGAGAAAGTTCCTTGCTACGACATTTCTTCGTACCCTTGGATTTGAGAAAGATTCAGATATCTGTAAACTTTTTTATGATGTAAAAAAATTGAAGCTTACGGCTAAGATGGATGAGGAAGAGCTCTCAACCAAGACGCCTATGGAAGACGTGATTGATGGGGAGGTGATTATTGCAAAAGCATACGAGCCTCTTACTATTGGTGTAGTTCACCAGCTAATGGAGTTAGGTCATAAGAGCCTTGAGGTGATTGATACTAAGGATGATGACATTTTAGTTAAATCCTTAAGAAAGGACCCAGCCAATGATGAGGAAGAAGCACTGAAAGATATTTATCGGCGTTTGCGCCCTGGAGATCCACCGACTACAACAAATTCAAAGGCACTTCTTAAGAGGCTTTTCTTTGACCCTAAGAAATATGATCTTACCCGAGTTGGTAGATATAAAATCAATCAAAAGCTACGACTTAAAGTTGATGAGGGAGAGAGAATTCTTACTTCAGAAGACTTTGTAGTAGCGATGCGATATTTGCTAAATTTGAAAAAAGGGGAAGGTATAACAGATGACATTGATCACCTTGGCTCTCGCCGAGTTCGTGCAGTCGGGGAATTACTATCTAATCAATGTAGAGTAGGTCTTGCTCGTACTGAGCGGTTGGTTAAAGAACGAATGACTTTGTTTGATGTTAACTTGGATGGCATGACGCCTCAGAAATTGATTAATCCAAAAGCTTTATCAGCTGTCGTTAGAGACTTCTTTGGTCGTTCTCAATTAAGTCAATTTATGGACCAGACAAATCCTTTGGCTGAATTGACTCATAAGAGACGATTATCAGCACTAGGCCCTGGTGGTCTTAACCGAGATCGTGCAGGTTTCGAAGTTCGTGATGTTCACCCATCCCATTATGGCAGAATTTGTCCTATTGAGACGCCCGAAGGACCAAACATTGGTTTGATAAATTCGATGAGTACTTTCGCTCGAATCAATGAATTTGGATTTATAGAAACCCCTTATCGAAAAATTAAAAACGGCAAGGTAACAAAGGATATTGGCTATCTAACAGCAGATCAGGAGGAGAATGAAGTTATAGCGCAAGCGAATAATCCATTAGATAATGCAGGTAAGTTTACTTCTGAGAGGATCACTGCACGTTATAGAGGGGATTTTCTTGAGATTGATCCCAACGAAGCTTCACTTATGGACGTTTCGCCTAAACAATTGGTTTCAATTGCAGCTTCTTTGATCCCATTTCTTGAGCATGATGATGCTAACAGGGCTTTGATGGGATCCAACATGCAACGCCAAGGTGTTCCTTTGCTTTGCGCAGAGTCGCCATTGGTGGGCACAGGAATGGAAGGAAAGGCTGCGCGTGATTCAAGGGCCGTTGTTGTTTCCGAGGGACCAGGAAAAGTTGCTGCGGCAACAGCTGAAATAATTGTAGTTACTTCTGACGGTGAATTACATGTTTCAGATCAAAAGTTTTTGTCAGATCCTCGTAAGTTAAAGAGTGATCCAAACAAAGGAATCTATATTTATCCTTTGCGCAAATTTATGCGTTCAAATTCTGGCACATGCATTAATCAGAGGCCTATCGTGACGAAGGGTCAGAAAGTTAAGGAGGGCGATGTATTAGCGGATGGACCTTGTACAGAGAATGGTGAACTTGCATTGGGTAAAAATGTTCTTGTCGCTTTCATGCCTTGGAATGGTTACAATTTTGAGGATGCGATCACTATATCTGAGAGAGTGGTAAAGGATGATGTTTATACATCAATACATATTTCTAACTTTGATGTTGGGGCTCGAGATACTAAGCTGGGCCCAGAAGAGATTACTAGGGACATTCCTAATGTAGGAGAAGAGGCTTTATCGGATCTTGGTCCTGATGGAGTAATTCGTATTGGAGCAGAAGTTAAACCTGGTGATATTCTTGTTGGAAAAATTACCCCAAAGAGTGAAACGGAGTTGGCTCCAGAGGAACGATTATTGCGTGCTATCTTTGGTGAAAAAGCAGCAGATGTTAAGGATACATCATTACGTGTTCCTTCAGGGTGCACTGGTATTGTAATGGATGTTAGGGTTTCTTCACGTAATGTCGCAGAGAAAGAACAAATGTCAGAGGCTGAGATTAAAAAACAGCTCAAGAACATTGATACAGACCATAAGAAAAAACGTGATGAATTAACCGATCAACTTACAGAGAAACTTTCTGATATTCTTTTGGGTGAGAAAATTCCCTTAGATGTTGTGGATAGTAAATCTGGTGAGCTTATTATTCCAGCTAACCGCAAAATCACAAAGACACTTCTCCGAAAGCTGGCAGCAGCTCACAGCTCGATTGAGATTGATCCTTCTCCGATAAGGAATAAGATCATGGATATCATTGCCAGTTTTGCACCAAAGTTTGGTGATATTGATTCAGAACGTGAACGGTCCCTTGATCGCATGGAAAGTGGTGACGAGGTCGATCCAGGTATCATTAAATCTGTTAGAGTTTATGTTGCTAGCAAACGTAAGTTATCAGTCGGCGATAAGATGGCAGGACGTCACGGGAACAAGGGAGTAGTTGCTAAGATTGTTCCTGAAGAGGATATGCCATTTCTTGACGATGGAACTCCTGTTGATATTTGTTTGAATCCATTGGGTGTTCCTTCTCGAATGAATGTAGGTCAGGTTCTAGAGACACACTTGGGTGTTGCTGCTAAAGCCTTAGGATTCAAGGTTGCCACACCTATTTTTGATGGTATACCCGAAACTAGAATCATTGAATACCTTAAAGAGGCTAAATCTACTGAAGGTTTTAATTGGATTGGTTTGAATGGAAAGTCTCAACTTTATGACGGTCTGACAGGTGATCCTTTCCATCAAGAGGTTGTGGTTGGATATATCTATATGCTTAAACTTGGTCACCTAGTGGCTGATAAGATTCATGCGCGTGCCGTTGGTCCATATTCACTCGTTACTCAGCAACCGTTGGGAGGCAAGGCTCAGTATGGTGGCCAGCGTTTTGGGGAAATGGAGGTATGGGCTCTAGAAGCTTACGGTGCAGCATATACCTTACAAGAATTGTTGACAGTTAAGTCAGATGATGTTCAAGGCAGAACAAGGATTTATGAATCAATCGTTAAAGGAGACAATAGTCTTGAGGCTGGAACTCCTGAATCCTTCAATGTCTTAATTAAAGAAATGCGTAGTCTTTGTCTTGATGTCAAAGTTGGTGAGAGCGCTCCTTCTATTATAGATGTAGATGAGTCCAGAACTAGTGCATAGGAGATAGAGAGAAAAAATAATATAGAGTTTATAAAGATTTAAGACTGCTAAAAATCATGAGCGTAGAGTCCAATATCCAAGAGCTTTTTGGAGCTGATAATAAAAAAGAAACTAATTTTTCCAAGGTAACTATTACCGTGGCAGCTGCTGATACAATTCGCAGTTGGAGTTTCGGTGAAGTAAAAAATCCTGAAACTATTAATTACAGAACCTTTAAACCTGAAAAAGGAGGTCTTTTCTGTGAGCGCATTTTTGGGCCCACAAAAGATTGGGAATGTGCCTGTGGAAAATATAAGAGGATTAAGCACAAAGGAGTAATATGTGACCGTTGCGGTGTAGAGGTTACTTTGTCACGCGTTCGTCGTGAACGACAAGGACACATTGAACTTGCCGTAGCTGTAAGTCATATTTGGTTCTATAAGTGTATGCCTTCCCGTATTGGCTTGATGTTGGACATGAGCGCTCGGATGTTGGAAAGGGTGATTTATTACGAGGATTACATTGTTACTGATCCTGGAAATACTCCTCTAGAGCTTTCGCAGTTGCTCACAGAGCAGGAGTTACGCGAAGCCGAAGAGGAATTTGGAGAAGATAGTTTCCGCGCAGGTATGGGTGCAGAAGCTGTTCGTGATTTGCTTGCTGGCATTGATCTTATTTCTCTAGTTGCGGAGTTAGAGGATGCGATGACAAAAACACGCTCTAAGCAAGTTCGTAAAAAGTTGTCGAAGAGGCTTAAGCTTGCTCAGGGATTTGCCGGTAGTCATACACGTCCTGAGTGGATGATTCTTGAAGTGCTGCCAGTCATACCTCCAGATTTGAGGCCGCTAGTTACCTTAGAAGGTGGAAGGTTCGCAACTTCAGATCTTAATGATTTATATCGAAGGGTAATTAACAGAAACAATCGCCTAAAGAATTTGCTTCAGCTAAAAACTCCTGAAGTAATTATTCGCAATGAGAAACGCATGCTCCAAGAAGCTGTAGATGCTCTCTTTGATAATGGAAGGCATGGCCGTGCAGTGACTGGAGCTGGTAACCGAGCACTGAAATCCCTTTCTGACATGCTAAAAGGTAAAGGTGGAAGGTTTCGTCAGAACCTGTTAGGAAAGCGAGTCGATTATTCAGGCCGCTCAGTGATTGTTATTGGTCCGGAATTACGACTTCATCAATGCGGGTTGCCTAAAAAAATGGCGCTTGTATTATTTGAGCCTTTTATTATAAGGCGTCTAAAGGAATTGGGCTATGTGCATACTGTACGTTCGGCAAAGAAGATGATCGAACGTAAAACTCCTGAGGTTTGGGATATACTTGAAGAGGTTACAAAAGGACATCCAGTAATGTTGAACCGTGCACCTACATTGCACAGATTATCTATACAGGCCTTTGAACCTGTTCTAATTGAAGGATCAGCTATCCGTTTACATCCTCTGACATGTTCAGCTTATAATGCTGATTTTGATGGTGATCAGATGGCTGTTCATGTTCCTTTGTCAATTGAGGCGCAAATGGAGGCTAGGCTTTTGATGCTGGCGCCGAATAATATCTTCTCACCTTCGAGTGGCAGGCCAATAACTACACCTTCTCAAGACATTACGCTTGGATGCTATTTCCTTACACATCATCGCCATCATATAACGTATAAGGATAAAGAGGAGCAACGCATACCTTTGTTTGAATCGACTACTGAGGTTGAATATGCTATTGCAGAACGAGCAGTTTCCCTTCATTGCAAGGTTCGCCTAGCGAATCCTGATAGAGGTAAAGATACTATTTATGGAGACCATAAAGCGATTACCATAGAGACTACACCTGGTCGTGTTCGGTTTAATGAGATATGGCCTAAATGTGAGAATGAGAGTGGAAAATCTCTTGGTTTTATCAATGAGACGATTGCGAAAAAACAACTCTCAGATATTATCTGGAGGACTTTCCAAGTTGCTGGACCTAAAGGCACAGTTGAAACACTTGATCTGCTTAAGCAATTAGGATTCCGGGAAGCTACGAGGGCTGGTGTTTCTATTGGTATTACCGACATGGTTATTCCAGATGAAAAGCAGCTTGAACTTAAAAATGCTTACAAGCAATTGGATGTTGTTCAGAAGCAATATCGTAAAGGTATTATTACAGATGGTGAGCGTTACAACAAAGTAATTGATATATGGACAGCGGCCGGAGATAAAATTGCTGGGGCTCTTTATAGAACGTTAGAATATAATGATGGTAATGAGATAGCTAACCCCCTCTACATGATGGTGGATTCTGGTGCTAGGGGTAATAAGCAACAGATCAAGCAGCTCTCAGGAATGCGAGGCCTCATGGCTAAGCCTTCAGGTGAAATTATTGAGCGACCCATTACCTCTAATTTCCGTGAAGGTTTATCTGTGCTTGAGTATTTCGTTTCCACTCACGGAGCACGTAAAGGTTTGGCGGATACTGCTCTTAAAACAGCTGACTCTGGTTACTTAACTAGGAAACTTGTTGATGTTTCCCAAGATGTCATTATTACGGAGTTAGATTGTGGCACCACACAGGGGATCAGTGTTTCTTCTGTCTATGAAGGTGATGAGGAAGTAGTTGAACTAGCAACTAGAGTTTATGGAAGAACGAGTTGCGAAAAAATAACTGATCCAGTTTCGCAGGAGGTGATTGTTGAAGTTGACCAACTCATTGATGAAGCTACATCACTAAAGCTTCAGGACATTGGGCACGAAACAATGAGAATACGTTCTGTTTTAACTTGTGAGTCGTCGAGAGGTTGCTGCGCGAAGTGTTATGGACTTAATTTAGCTAATGGTGATCCTATTAAGATTGGTGAAGCAGTAGGGATTATAGCTGCCCAGTCAATTGGTGAGCCTGGAACTCAACTCACTATGCGTACTTTCCACATTGGAGGTGTGGCACAGCAAGCGCTCAAGCAACCTGTTATTCACGTTGGCCATAATGGAACGATTCGTTATAAGGATCTAAGAACTGTAGAGTCATTAGATAATAAGTTTATTGTATTAAATAAAAGTGGTGCTGTAGCAGTGATAGATGAAAAGGGAATGGAGTTGGAATCTCATCCACTTGTAATTGGAACAATTATTGATCCTAGCGATGGGACACAAATTTCCCGAGGTGATCAGATTGCCACATGGGATCCCCACAATGTTCCGATCATTACTGAAAAGAGTGGTAAGGTTGAATTCCGTGACATGATTCCAGGTATTACCGTGAATAAGGAAAAGGATGAAGCTACCGGAGTTCAAGGAATGGTGGTCATTGAACATAAGGAGGATCTTCATCCTCAGATAGTTATAACTAATGCAAAAACTAAGGAAATACTAGCAAGCTATTCAGTCCCTACAGGCGCTCACCTTTCTGTTAAAGATAAAGAGAAAGTACAAGGGGGGACATTATTGGCAAGAACACCAAGAAAAGTAGCCAAGACAAAAGATATTACCGGTGGTTTGCCTCGTGTTGCTGAATTATTTGAAGCTCGTAAACCAAAAGAAAATGCTGAGATTGCAAAAATCGATGGTGTTGTTGGGTTTGATGGTATGTCACGAGGTAAGCGTAAGCTTATTATTACTGACCCTGAAACTGGTGAAATTGCTGAGCATCTCATTCCTCGTAATAAACATATCACAGTTTACGAAGATGATTTTGTTAAGAGAGCAGATCTCCTTACAGATGGGCCTGTTGTCCCTCATGAGATTCTTGAGATTTTAGGAACTCATGCTCTGATGGAGCATTTAGTCTATGAGGTTCAAGAAGTTTATCGTCTTCAAGGTGTTGAAATTAATGATAAGCACATTGAGATAATTGTTAGGCAAATGTTGAGGAAGGTTCGAATCACTGATCCTGGTGATACTACTTTCCTTTGGGGTGATCAGGTTGAGAGAACTGAATTTATCAGTGTAAATGAGGAGATGCAAGAGCAGGGAGGTAAGTCAGCAGAAGGCGAGCCTGTTTTGTTAGGTATTACTAAGGCTTCTCTTGAGACTGAAAGCTTTATTTCGGCTGCAAGTTTCCAAGATACGACTCGTGTTTTAACTGATGCGGCAACTCTTGGTAAGAGTGATTTACTTAAAGGTTTTAAGGAGAATGTTATTATGGGGCACCTTATTCCTGCAGGCAGTGGTTTTGCAACTAAGAGAACAGCGCAGCCTTTGGAAACTGTCGAACCTCCTGAGTTAGAGGGTCAGGGAGATCCCACTGAAGGTCAATTAGAAGGATCCGATGAGCAGAGCTCTGAAGGAATCCCAGGAGTGAGTTCTGAAGCCGCACCTGAAGAGAGTTCTGAGGCCGCACCTGAAGAGAGTTCTGAGGTTGTGACTGAAGAGAGTTCTGAGGCCGCACCTGAAGAGAGTCCTGAGGTTGTGCCTGAAGAGAGTTCTGATGATAGTGAACCTAAATCTTTAGAGGCTTAATTAGGTATTTAAAACTGCTATAATTTTTGTTGTAGGATTGTTTAGGAGCCTAAGTTTCCATCTTATCTTATTTCTTGGATTGTACTAAGGAAT
>JAAZZC010000015.1 GCA_014239335.1 Verrucomicrobiales bacterium | reverse complement strand
TAACGAGGTCAGTGTCCATGCCCTCACACTTCCCTTCAACGTCAGCAGCATGAATAAGAAATTCCGCACAACTTCCGCACAACTTATCAAGTGTCTCATAATTGATTGGAAGATCTGTTATTGTTTGCCATCGGTCCTTTGCAACTTTCCATCCCCCTTCAGGGCAAACACGACAACTAAGATCAATAACCAATCGATCCTTACCTACCGCCTTAACCATTGATGATAATTTTTCATCTGAAAAATTTGATCCATCAAAAATGTATGAAGTTACAATCACATGACTGGCACCACGATCAAGCCATCGCGTAGCATTCTGTGGGGTAATTCCTCCACCTAATTGAAGTCCTTGCGGATATTCTTTTATAGCATCATTCGCTGATTCTTCATTTCCGGATCCAAGCATAATGACGTGACCCCCGACAAGATTATCATTGCGATACATCTGAGCATAGTGTCTTGATTCCCTTTCACTGACAAAATTTTCTATTGGCGCTCCTCCACCCTCCTCGGCAAAGGTTCCCCCAATGACTTGCTTAACAAGTCCATCATGAAGATCAATGCATGGGCGAAACTGAGTCATGTAAGTGTATCAAGCGATGTGGAAGCCTCGCTGTCAAACGAATATCAATGAAGTGGACAAACTCATTTAATTCCAGCATCTTTAATGACACATGATCAGGAACCTATTCTTAATATTAATCTGCGTTCTTACCATTTCAGGTTGTGAAAAACAGAAAAGATCTGAAGAAGCACCCCCCTCCCTAGAAGGAATGGTCCTCATACCGGGTGGATCATTTATTATGGGAACGAATCTCGAACCCAAGGAACAACCGGTCAGGAGCGGGGCAGAGGAATCTCCTCCTCACCGAGTCATTCTGAAGCCTTTTTACATGGACGAAACTGAAGTGACCAACCTTCAATTCCAAAAGTTCGTAGATGATACGGGGTATAAAACTCAAGCAGAAAAGCCATTCAATCAGAAAGATTACCCAAATGCAAAGCCCGAAGATCTGCTCCCAGCAGCCTTCGTAATGGCACCTGAAAAAAACAATGTTGATATAAATACTGACTTGTATTGGACTTGGTGGAAACTGGTTCCGGGAGCAGATTGGAAACATCCTGAAGGACCGGAATCAAATCTTGAGGGCCGGTGGAATCACCCAGTAGTTAACATTGCCTATGAAGATGCACTAGCGTACGCAAAGTGGGCAGGCAAAAGGCTGCCGACGGAAGCTGAGTGGGAATATGCGGCACGTGGAGGACTCAAAGAAAAATTATACCCCTGGGGCAACGAGCTGTCACCAAAAGGAAAAATAATGGCCAACTTTTGGCAAGGTGATTTTCCAAACAAAAATACAAACGAAGACAGTTACATGACAAGTGCTCCCGTTAAATCATTTCCACCAAACGACTACGGCTTATTTGATATGGGAGGCAATGTATGGGAAATGGTCGCAGATAAATATGAGAAAAACTACTATGCAAGAAGTCCAATAGAATCACCTAAAGGAGGAATAGGCGAATCAATCGTTAAAAAAGGAGAAGGTCCTATTGTTTTTCAGAGAATCATCCGTGGAGGGTCTTTCCTTTGCAGTGAAGGATACTGTACAGGATACAGGGTCGGCGCCCGACAACTCAGTGATGACATCAGTGCTTCATATCATACCGGATTCCGTTGTGTTCTTGATATAGAATCAGACAATTAATTCAGGCTACACAAAAGTAATCAACGCCTTCACGAAATCCTGAATTAATAGCCAATTCACGGATAATTTCACGCGCACCTGGACGTGCCACTGCACTAATAAGCATTGAAGATCCTGATCTGAGAGAGGAATAATCAAAGACTTCGACTCCATGAATAAATTCTCCTAACCTCCGCTCATTAACCTCATAAAAACGATTCACTGAAATTCCCTCAGAAATAAAATTATTAGCAATTCTTTTTCCTATCGGTCCCGCTCCAGCAATCTCAACTCCATTATCAATTGCCAATTTTAATTTAGAAATATAATGGGCCTTGGCCTGAGAAAATTGCGCCAAAGAATATCGGTCAGAACTGCGAGTTAAGCGAGTCGGCGAATCATACCAGTCAAAAAGAATTTCAGGTATATTCATCAATTTCATCCCCTTATTCAAAAAACGCAGCCAAAGATCATAATCTTCAGCCCATTGAGGATCAGAAAATCCACCAATCATATCCAAAGCAGAAGAACGAACCATACTCGAAGGATTGGCGATCGGGCTGTCAATGAACCTCTGAGACGCAAGAGACTCGACATCATTGAGCCCATTCAGCCAAGAAACATATGCAGAAAACCCTCTGCCAGGATCAGCTCTTGGAGCATTCATTAATCGGACGGAGGTCCCACAACCTGAAAGGGATCGATTGGCATCCAACGCTTCTACCTGTGTCTTTATCCTGTTTGGATGTGACACATCATCAGCATCCATTCTAGCAATGAATGATCCACTTGCTATTCGCCTTCCCTTCTCTATTGCAATTGATACACCAACATTTTTATCATGTTGAATAAAAGAAACGCGCTGATCTGAACTCACGAGAGAATTAGAAATCTCGGCACATCTATCTGTTGATCCATCATTAATAATAATCAATTCCAGATCTTTGTATGTCTGATCAAGACAACTCTTAGCAGCACGATAGAGAGTTTTATCTGCATTATATACAGGAAGTATAACAGAAACACGTGGCATAAGATCAATTACTCAAAGCACGTGATTCAACTATCATTTCATCTCCATTTCTAAACAGATCAATGATCAGAGGGGAACAACATACCTCACAGTCATAATCAAGCTCTACTGGGATTTCTGACAAAGGAGGAGGAACGATTTCAAAAACCTCAAAACAAGTTGGGCAGAGTATTTTAATCAAATTCATGCCTAGTAAGAAAAATCAGGAAGATTCAGTATTTTGATTTTTCTCTTATATTCTGAATATGGAAGAAGAACATAATGTGGGGTTTTATCTTCCCTCAAAAAAGATATCAGACGCTCAAGATCAATTAATTTCATTGCAGTACAACCGGCTGTCTTTCTATCAGGGCCTCTTTGAACATGAAAAAAAATTGCACTACCATATCCCGGTTTTGGCGGATCACTATTATGCCGAATCTCAATGAGCCATTTGTATGCCGGGTCACCTAGCCTCATGCGCTGAGATTGGAACCAAACAGGCTCCTTCTCATGAGGACCTATTTTGACATGCCTGTTATAAAAAGGGTTCTTAGGATCATCAATCCAAGCGTCTAATTTAGTTATTCTGTGGTAAGGATATTTAGATTTAACAGGTAATGATTCAGATTCTCCATAAATCTTACCAATCTTGAAAATTCCTGCAGGAGCGCATCCGTCACCTTCCTTTTTAATCTTTCTTCCAGCTTCAATAAATACTCCCCTGCCCCAAGCGATCCCCTTAGAACCAAGCATTACAGGAATGGATTCCTTAAACTTAGGCCTCCATGATTTACGACCCTCACGGCTAAAACACATCAACTTACCCTCAGAACTATCCCATCCATTTGTGACAACAACAACAAGCTGCTCAACACCCTTCAGGACATGTTTCCTCGAAATCGATTCCGCTTTGCCATTAAAAGAAGCAAATAATCCTGCCAAAAGGAGAACATAAAGAAATCGTATCATTTATTTTTAAGAAATCACCGAAGCCCCTCTAACAATTTTGTATGAATTCCTCCAAACCCTCCATTACTTAGCACAATGATCACATCCTTAGGCTTTGCCAGTGGTATTAATTTTTCTACTATCGCATCAGAATCTGACCCCTGAAAAGCTATCTTGCCTTTTGTTCGCAGTCCCTCAATTACTGAATCAACATTTAGCAATTCGCCTAAAGGAACCTTTTCTGGATCGGGAACTTCGCTGATAAAAATACCATCTGCCTTTGATAAGGCAGATTCCAGCTGATCCTGCATTAAGTTTCTCCGACTGGTATTTGAACGTGGCTCAAAAAGGGCCCAGATCCTAGAACCTTCATACCTTTGACGGATAGCATCAATCGTCGATCCAATTGCAGTTGGATGATGCCCAAAATCATCAATGATCTTTACTCCTGATTTCTCGCCTCTAAATTCCTGTCTACGTGCGACCCCAGAAAAATTAGCCAGAGCTTCTGCAATTCCGGA
This sequence comes from Verrucomicrobiales bacterium, assembly GCA_014239335.1. Taxonomy (GTDB): domain Bacteria; phylum Verrucomicrobiota; class Verrucomicrobiia; order Verrucomicrobiales; family DEV007; genus EC70. The sequence continues at coordinate 3,652 of JAAZZC010000015.1, read as the reverse complement.
TTTTTCTAAACCAACAAATAATGAAGCGCTCACCGCCATCGCTGCATTACGGACGTTAAACTCACCGTCCATAGGAACTTCATATTTAAAATCATTTAAATTAAAAGATGACCAACCGGAACGGAAAACAATATCTTTAAGGCGATGTTCACATTGACTGCTCAGACCAACTTTAACAACTGGAGCAGGACACCCAACCGCGACCTCAACAGCATTTAAATCATCCCCATTAATAAAAACAACACCGTTCCTTGGAACAATATTTAACATTCTTTTAAAGCTCAATTTAATATCATCTATGTCCTTAAAAATATCGGCATGATCAAACTCAATGTTATTGACAATAACAACTTCAGGCAGGTAATGGATGAACTTGGAACGTTTATCAAAAAATGCAGTGTCATATTCATCACCTTCAATTACAAAAAAATCAGAATCAGTGAACTTACCTCCTTGCCCAAGATCCAAAGGAATCCCTCCAATCATGTGACTAGGATCATGCCCATTAAACTTCAAAATATGAGCCACCATAGAAGATGTTGTTGTCTTCCCATGCGTTCCCGTAGCAACAATGTTCCTTTTTCCTTTCAGAAACTCATCCTTAAGTAATTCTGGAAGTGAAGTATAGCCAAGCTTGCGGTCAAGGACCTCCTCCAATTCAACATCGCCACGACTCATGGCATTTCCAATAACCACTAAATCAACTCCTTCAGGGATATTATCAGGACTATTACCCGCGATTATCGAAATTCCTTTATCTGCAAGAAAATCAGACATTGGCGGATAAACGTTCTGGTCTGACCCGGTGACCGTATATCCACGATCCTTCATGGCCGCAGCAACAGCCCCCATGGCGGTGCCGCAAATCCCTATGAAATGAAAATGACGATGACTTTGATCAGTTGGCATCATTCTTAATATTTCACTAGCATCAGTCTGAAAGTCAAACTTGCAACCTCTATCATCATTCCCCGAAACTACTTCTATGCATATCAATAATATTCATCAGCAAATACCATTCACAACTAAGGACGGATCAACGATTCTCAGCATTTTAGATCAGAGCAATGCTCCTGTCAGAAATCAGAGCCTGGCCGAGGCTAGACTCCCTGCAAAAAAATCCACGCAAAGACATCATCATAAGGCTAGTGAAGAATTTTATTTCTTGTTAGAAGGACAAGCGGAAATGGAAATCGACGGTATCACCAAAGAAGTATCATCCGGTGATGCCGTTTTAATTCCAACAGGATCATGGCATCGGATCACAACGTCTGGAGACGGTCCAATACGATTACTGTGCTGCTGCTCCCCTCCATATTCTCATAAAGATACTTATTTTGATTAATTATGAGTTGGTTTCTTTTTTATCAACCAGCATTACCCTGAGAGGAATTCTCGTAAGCATATTACCATCAGCACTCACATCTATTGAAAACTGACCAATGCTATCAAAGTGAAGGCGCTGCATGTTAATGACAAGATTACGAGTAAGAAAATATGCATCCTGAGGAAGCTGCACCGTTATCCTTGATTGAATAGATGGCATCTTGGGCTTGCCATCGTCATCTATAAAATTAATTGAAATTTCATGATCTCCTTCATCTCCCGGCTTAAAACAAATCCTAAGAGCCACTGCACACTGGGGGTGAACAACAGGCAAGTGAGTTGAACAGATTGTATCAAAGGTTCCAATAATACAAAGTTTGTGATTATAGTCATGCGCTGAATCACACAGGGTAGCAACTTGAACTTCCATAGATTGTAACTGAAAAGATTAGCAGCTTATCTTTTTTTTCTAAAGGGATTAAATATTCTTCGGAAAGGGCTTTCAGACTGCACTGCTTGGTTTTCCTCAGCCTGCTGATCTTCCCCAGATTTTGGCAATTTAAAAGAAGAAGCGATCGCTGTTTTTGAATACCCATCTAATTCACCTCTCTCACTTTTCAACTTGTAAAGAGCATTGAAAAATTCACCAACCATTGGAGCTGCTTTATTACTGCCAGAAATTTCTTCACCGGGATTCCCTTCGCATATCGCAGCAAAAGCAAATCTCGGATCCTCTGCAGGTGCGAATCCTGCAAACCATGAAATTAACAAATCCTCTCCATTTTGAACCCACTGACCTGTCCCTGTCTTTCCTGCCATAGTAACATGGTCGTTCCTTGCCCTCTTAGCAGTTCCTGCACTGGCATTAACAACATCAATCATCCCTTGGCGGACTAACCATAAATTCTTTAAGTCTAGATTTAAAGCATTCCGTTCCTCTGGATCAAAGGACTCCGTTATATTATTATTTAGATCTTGAACCTGCAAAACAAGCCTAGGCTTAGGAACAGCATGACCGTTACCTACCCCAGCCATCATCTGAGCCACCTGAATTGGCGTTGCAAGAACATAGCCCTGACCAATTGAAGCGTGAGCAACATACCCACCAGTAAATGCATGGCCATACTTTTCGCGCAATATAACATCTGTTGGTATAAATCCATCCTCTTCAGCATTTAAAGGAATACCTGTCTTTGCTCCAAATCCAAAACGATGAGCCATTGAGGCAATATTATCTCCGCCAGAATCTCCTCCAACCACATAAAACCAGGTATTACAAGAACGCATAATGGCATTCATAACATTAAGCTTCCCTTCTTTATTCTTAATCCAATTCCGAAATGTTTTATCTCCAATTTGAAGTGATTTAGGACAATCAATGAGAGTGTCCTGATCTACCGTTCCGCTTTCCAAAGCTGCAAGAGCTACGGAGATTTTAAATGTGGAAGCGGGAGGATATTGCCCCCTAAAAGCTCGAGGGAAAAGGGGTAAGTTTGAATCTTGTTGAAGTGCCTTGAATTGCTCACTCGTAATCGAAGGGACCCAAACATTAATATCGTAGGTTGGCCTTGAGGCCATAGCATAAATGTCACCAGTGTGACAATCCATTACAACAAAAGCCCCCCTTTCCGTATGACTTTCCAGAGCTTTCTCTGCAAGACTCTGCATTTCAAGATCAATACTTGTGACTACATTATTTCCCGGAACAGGCCGGGCAACCATCTCTTCGGCCAGCTTTGCTCCATTCGTATCGAATAGATAGTTTATTCTCCCAGTCGAACCTTGCAGATGATCATCGAATGTCATTTCTAATCCTTCTCTTCCCTCCGTAACCGGCCAAAGCAATTCACCAGGAGCAACAGGCCCGGTAGGTGCTTTAGCTTTTTTCCCAACATAACCAATCAAGTGGCATGCCAACCCATTACCAGGATAATAACGCTGATACGTTGGGAAAAGCTCCAAGCCAGGTTTTGGATTTTTTTCAAAAGCCTTTTTTTCTTCATTCGTCAGCATCGCAGAAAAAGGCAAAGGCAACCATCTCCTGTCTTTGTAATGGCTTAGAATTCGCTCATCAGATAAAGACAAGTCACGACTCATTAAAGATGAAACAAAATCAATACGCTCATTAGCATAATTAATTATATTCTCGTTGCTCCGATCTTCAAGATAAGGAAATTTTAACGCGACAAAAAAACCTAACTTGTTTTGAGCAAGAGATTCTCCATTCCTATCAATTATCTGACCTCTCGGAGCAGGAACTTTTAAAGTGAGGGTCCGTGCTTCTGTTTTAGTTTCCCATGCAGCTTTGATATTAGATTTTTTTTTG
>JAAZZC010000151.1 GCA_014239335.1 Verrucomicrobiales bacterium | reverse complement strand
TAGTAAAATAGGCCCAGACCCCTTCAGGAAACTCTGGAGTAATGCAAAACCTGCCATTGTGCTCATCCAGATCATAATCCTTACCTTGCTCTAAGCCTAGGTCTTCTTTAAAAGTGTAATCCTCGAGGTAATGTCCCAGAATATATTGATTTGAGACGTTAGGCCCGTACCGATTTGAGGAAATTGATGTGGACCTACCTTCTAAAGTGCTAACCCACTTAGGTAATGATCGGCGCCCAGTTGAGCTTAAGTTCGTTGAACCGTTCGTTCCGTCTCGCTTCTGATAGCCACTAATCATTCTTCTTATTCCTGAGTCAGGATCATTAGGGTCGTCATATGCGTATGGACCGTATACAGGATGCCCGTCAGCGACCCAGCCTAGTATTGGTGAATGCATACCGTTGAAACTTTCTGTATATCCATTCGTCGATTCATTATAGTTAACGCTACCACCAAGTAAGTGTCTAACTGCAGGCGCATTAGCATGGTAATGATGCAGGTTCATTGCTTGATGAGCAAATGCGGCATCAAAAGTCACACCCTCATTAATATAAGCATCACGGTTCCAGACGCCATCACCACGGCCACCACCGAGTGGGCTACCATCGGCGCCGCTGTTAGTTATGTATGAGAATGTGTCAGTCGCATCAAATAGAGCGACCCCATCTACAAAATAACCAATGGCTCCTGCTGGCGTGGTTACATTACCATTATAAGAGGTTGGAACTTTTGGAACACGATATGTCGTAGCTGTGTTACCAGGAAAACTAGGGAAGTTTCGAGTCTTAGCCTCATTAAGATACCAAGGTCCCATGATATGAAAACCAAGACCTGAAGTCTTGATGTAAACCCAGTCCTCCGAATCATAAATTTCATGAATACCTGCGTATGTAGGAGAATTTTGGATGCCCTGCCCACGGCTCCATGTGATTGAGCTTGTCCGAGAAGCCTCATTTTCCTTGCTCGTAAATATGCGTGCATACTTACCTGTTTTCTCAGTGTACCAAGAACTGAGTTGTGGCTCTGATCTTAGGCAAGCAGTAGAAAGTATAAGAAGGTAAATGATGTATCTAGTGAGCTTTGTCATTATTATTAGAATAGACTAGAATCGTTAACCCAGTGTTACGAAGTTTAATAAAAAAGAGCCTCCTATATATTCCTTGAATATAAATTACTAATGAGGAAAGTGTCACACCCTTTTATTAAATGAACGAAGATACACGACCAGCAGAGCACGTCTTGTTAAGTTCAAGCATCCGCCACCATGACCTCGACGCACTGCGGGCCTTTGCGATGCTGCTGGGGATCGTTATCCATGGGGTTCTCTCATTCATAGGCACCCCAATTTGGTCAGCTCAAGACATAAACCAGAACCCCCAATATGGACTCGTTCTAGATTTTATTCATGGGTTCCGTATGCCGCTGTTCTTTCTAGTGAGTGGGTTCTTTACAGCGATGATGTGGCAAAAGAGAGGCTCACTGTCATTATTCATTCATAGAACTAAACGCATTCTGATTCCACTTATACTAGGGATGATTGTTTTTGCTCCGCTATTAAACAATATGGAGAGCCTCAAAGACTGGAAGAAGGGATTAGGAAAGGTAGAGACTGGTAAAGAACAATATGATAAGAAGCTCATCAAAGGCACTACGATCTGGGCCGCGTCCAAGAGAGGTGACAATGAGCTATTAAAACAGCGAATTAGCGAGGGAAAGAACCTTAACCGCAAGGACTTCATGAAGGCAACTCCCCTTCACTGGGCCTCCGCTTATGGAAATGAGGAAACCGTGAAATTACTTCTAGATAACGGTGCCGACCACAGTATCGGTGACGATAGTGGTTCGACTCCCCTAGTCTGGGCCGCTTTTATGAGCGAATCAGGGACTGCAAAAGTACTCATGGAAGCAGGCGCCTCCACAAAGCATAAGAGTAGAGACGGAACCACTCCGATAGATGCAACAAACATAAATCGGGAAACCATGAAGTACATCATGGGAATACTTCGCATAGAAGCGGATCTTGATTTGGTAATGGCTAACCGATCTGAAATTAAGTCCACCTTACGTGGTAAGGATTTATCTGGGGGCTCGAAACTTACAGCAATAATTGGTGATTTTTTTGTAACTAACTACGTCATCGATTTCTATGGCAAAGATGTGATCATTCTCCACCACATGTGGTTCCTCTATATATTATTCTCAATTATAATAATCTTCTGCGCCCTCAGTTTATTTATAGAAAAGCTCTCACTTCATAACCTTTGGAGCAACTTGCCTGAACTCGTTAAGTCATCACTTAGGGCAATTGCTCTAGTTGTAATTGTATTATCGACAACCTATACACAAATATTCATGGGAACTGGCGAATTTGGACCAGCCACTGCGGTCTTCTTCGATCCCGAAGAGTTGCATGATTTTTTTACATTGCAGGGATTTGATGGTGAATCGGCTTGGTGGATACTAGCGCATTATTCCCTATTCTTTGTCGCTGGGGTCATCTTTTTCGGCGTTAAAGGCTTCGGATCCTTTTCTAAGTATTTATGGCCAATGCTATTTTTTGCCTCTTTCATCATTTTCATTATCGCCATTAGCGAGTACAGAAAACCTTGCCCAGACTGGATTAATCTTAGGAAAGGTCTTGATGGACCAATTGCTTTTCTCGGCCCAGTAATACACTCAGTTCAGGAGTCCTTTAATGGTCTCGATGGAGAGAAAGATGGTGTCATCGTCAAACGTGCTATGATCACGACCCTGTATTGTTGGCTCATGACTTTTGGCTTCATCGGTTTCTTCCGCTTTTTCTTTTCTGGTGAAGGTAGACTTGTCCGTTTCGTCTCTGACTCATCGTATTGGCTTTACCTCGGCCATCAACCACTAGTCGTAGCGCTCCAAATCATTCTCTCAGACTGGGACATACCTATCATGTTCAAGTTTCCATTGATCTGTGCTATTACAGTAGCAATTCTGTTATTAACTTACCGATACGTAGTAAGATATTCATTCATCGGAACTATCCTTAATGGAAAAAAAGTACGACCCGCATAATTGAACTATCAATGGGTAGCCAATGACTCAAGTAATTGATACCTCTTTGATTCATCCTTTATTTCATGAGCCCATGCAACTGCCGTCGAAAGATGCTCTGACTTCAAACCATTCACCATACCCTCGATCGCTGAATCCCTAAGGGGTGAACTATTAAGTTCATTTATAATGTATGCCTCTGATGCGCCATAACTTTTCTCCGCCCAATGCGTAAAAAGTTGCGTAGTATATTGAAAGCTAGTTTTTAAAGGGAATCTAGAAATGGCTTTTGCCATCTGTGAAGGATACAAATGCAGCCATTTATCGAAATCTCTATTTGATTCAAATTTAAGCATATACTGTTCAGGGCTCATTTCAGGACGGTTCTCAAGTAAAAGTAGAAGTTCCTTTGGTGATTTAGCTTCATTTACTTCAATATGATTAAGGACAACCTTAGCTTTCTGTATCTCATTGGATTATTTACAAGAAGCTATGAAAGGTATTAGCAAGAAAAAGCTAATACGCCCAATACGGAGAGTGTGCAGATAAAACAAAAATTACTGCAGTTTGGAAAGATCGTTTAAAGTCTTACTCAACTTCCATTACCTTATAGAACTTCTTCTTATCGGTTAGAGGAATACCTTCGTCTGTGAATGATGTGCTTTCTCCTTCACTTTCGATTCCATCATCCAACTCTTCCCATTCATCATTTTGAAGATTAGTCGTTGAGTAAACCCCATAGACTCTTCCCCTTCGGGAATTCCAAGTCACTGTAACTGCGTTTGAAGCTTCACCAAGATGAAGCTGCACATCTTCAATGACTAGAGGTATTTTCTTTTCAGTGATGGCAGCTTCCCAGAGCGAAGTAGCCTCCTCATCAGTGAGAACTCGATCCAGCCATATTGCCACCTCATCCTGTGCGCCAGAATGTGTAGTAGAATTTGCTGGATCTGCTTTTCTCCCGCCAATCTTGGCAAGGCCAGTATCTATCCCCCATCCCGTTACATTTGGTTGAAGATTATCCGTACGATCAACTCCATTGATCCATAACTTGAAATTTTGGGCACGTTCACGGCCAGATGATCCGAAAGTCGAAGCAACAACATGAAACCAACCTGAATCAGTTTGTATTAGGCGCCGGTCAGGACCGCTGTTATCCTCCATGAATAGAGTTCTCTCTGCATTAAGGCCAGTCTGGCTAGGGTCCACTGCTAGGACTAACCCGTCATTTGCGACATTGACCTGAAAGCTTTTCGTTGCGTCTGAAAGATTGTTTGTGAACAGACGATCACCTCCCTGAGCAGGTCCTGCCTTAAAGAAAAAAGCCACAGTGATTGAACTTGAACCATACAGATTACCGTCACCTAGGGTAACATGGCCTGAATTATTGCTATAGTGAGCAAGGTTATCTGTCCCACCTAAACCAGGAACTGGAATTCCTTCAAAATCATCAGCACTGAAAACAGTTAATGGACCCTCACCTCCTACCTCTGGACCACCGACACCATAATCACCGTTAAAGACGCCTGCCTTTGGCGCATTACCCATTGTGTCCATTGCTCCATCATCAGTTTCAGTTTCGTTTAACTCATAGTAAAAGCTTGGTTCAAGTTTAATGACAGTCGCTTGATAATTGGCACCGTAGATTGAAGCTGTTGTGAAAAAGGCAAACAAACTTAAAGAAGCAGTAATAGTAAAAATGGCGTTAGAAGATTTCATTCGAGTTTTTAGTTCCTTAATAATAAATGATATTACTTTTACCAAAAAAATAACATATCGAAAACAAAAATTTGATGTGAGTAGTGCAGTTTCCTTTTCATGAAAGTTAACCCTTTGAAATAGTTTCAATCCAGCCCTGAAGAAGACCCCAATCATGACGTTTCTGTTTCCAGCTGATGGCTCTTTTTTGCTCATCGACGATCCGAGTAGGCAGTAGCCTTAATTTATTTAAGCTCATTCCGGCAGCTTCGGGGACCCAATCATCTTGTTTATAGGTAAATATACTATGTATGGTGCCACCTCCACATGAATGACAGTCTATGCATGACTTCATAACTGAACCGCTAGGCTTCAACTTCTCATTTTCGAAGTAATCAGAACTATAAATAAGAGACAATCCTTCAATAGAATTTTTTTTAACTGGCTTAAGACCACCATTTATAGACGCAAACAAATCCTTTCTATTTAATACAAACTTATAGACGGACTGACTTGCATTGTGGTCTTTAATATCCTCCCCGACCTGATTATACACACGGATCTGAACAGTTTGAACTAGTGGAGAAACTAAAATTTTCCCAGTCTTATTTATTATAGACATTTTTCGGACTAGGGCGACTGAAGTACCTACAGGGAATTGAGGCAACGATTTATGCTCAGTAGCTGCAGAAAGCTTTGCACGGGTGGATTGGTTAAGTGAATTAAGATACTTGAATGTTTCGGTCCTTCCGCCAGGTATCTTTAGAAAAACGAGAAACGGTGACCTTCCACCATAGTATCTCATATGTACCGGTGCGCTGGGTCCTTGAAGGGCTCCTCTAACGCATACCCAGCCACCCTTATCGCTTAATAGTTCTGAAGGTAAAAAAGGCTTCTCTGAGTTAACACTATCTAATTCTTTGGAGTAGGCATTTGAACTGACTGCCATCGAATAATTATTTACTAAGTCCAGCCCATCGACTTCGTCTAAAGCTAAGAGATCAATGGCCTTAGACAGCTTTTCCCTTAACACCTTACGAGATTCATTTAATTCTTTAGAATGAACCAGCGGCGTTGAATTCCCTCCAAAAGGGAGACCCTTATCATAGTTTGCAGTCCAATCAAAAATAGACCAAAGGTCATGTTGAAGGACTGCTCGCTTTAATGGTTCTGATATTAATTGATGCCCATTACCTTTAATGAATTCATCAAGTAATGTGATTGCTCTGGTGTGAGTACTTCCTTTTAGTAGAAATTGAGTTGTTGAAGGCCACAAATAAGGGTCAACTAGATCTCCCCCGAACTTGTTTCCCCGCTGGTCCTCTCGAACAAAAAATATAGAATGCAGACGGTTCCATAAATGATTTTCATCGGGATGGAATATATCGAGATCTGGTCCCTGTGGACGATCAACAGCTGAAGAGTTATGACAAAAGAAGCATAGTAAAAGAGATAAAATGACAAGCTTCATACTTAAAACATAACATCACACAACAACAATGGAACTAAAATAATTGTGCAGTCAATTAGGAAAGGACATCAGTCACGACATGACCATGTACATTAGTTAACCGCCGCTCTAAACCATTATGATAAAATGTCAGTCTCTCGTGATCGATTCCAAGTAAATGTAATATCGTTGCATTAAAATCAAAGACCGAGGTTCTATTAGAAACTGCCTCAAATCCAAACTCATCACTTTGACCGTAACTGAAACCTTTCTTGACTCCTGCACCAGCAAGGAAACAAGTGAAAGCTCCAGGGTTATGATCTCGACCAGTACCGTTTCCCTGAAGGAAAGGCATTCTTCCAAATTCAGTGCACCAAACGATTAGCGTATCATCCAGCAACCCTCTTCTCTTCATGTCATGGATCAGAGCGGCCGTCGGCTGATCCATGATTTCGGCCTGCATGGCATGAGTCTTAAGAATGTCTGAATGTGAATCCCAATTAGTAATACCATTTCCACCTGATGGATCACTACCATTAAAGAGCTGAACCACGCGAACCCCTTTTTCAATTAGACGTCGAGCAAGGATGCAGTTCTTTGCATATTCCCTCTTCAGGTCCGTGCCTTGATCTGTTCCATATTCACGATGAATGGATTTAGGCTCGTTATTAAGCCCCATTATTTCCGGAACCGAGGTCTGCATTCTTCCTGCCAGTTCATAACTCGCAATCCTAGCGGCAAGGTTTGCGTCATTAGGATATTTATTAAGATGGTTTTCATTTAAAACTTTCAGCAATCCAATAGTTTGCTGGTCCTGTTTATGAGTATACCCATCTGGTCGACTCAAATTAACAGGAGGATTCTTTGAATTAAAATTAGTGCCCTGAAAGGCAGCAGGGAGAAAACCGCTACCAAAATTGTTTTTACCGGATCTTGCAAGACCCCGAGGGTCATTGATAGCAACAAACGCAGGCAACTCAGAATTTTCAGTACCAAGAGCATAGGTGACCCATGCACCGAATGAAGGGAACCCCTCCATCGTGAATCCTGTATTAAAAAAGTTCTCTCCTTGGGGATGAGCTGCTGTTTCGGTGTGAAGAGAATGGAAAAAACAAAAGTCGTCAACTAATTCAGCCATGTTCGGCAGCAGATCGGACACCATTTTACCGGTTTGGCCCCTAGGTTTAAAATCCCAAAATGATTTAGCAACATTGCCCGGAGGACCCTCAAAGGTAACCTTTGGTATATAGTCTGCCTTCTTACCGTGCTGCTTCTCAAGCGCGGGCTTATAATCAAATGTATCTACATGGCTAACTGCTCCAGGACAATAGATCATAAGAACCTTCTTTGCCTTAGCTGAGAAATGTTGAGAGCGGGCCAAGTAAGGTTGTTTTGGATCAAGCTTAGGGACAATGGTAGACTTTCCACTGAAATTTAACTTTTTTTCTTCAGCAAGGATACTCGTGAGCCCTAGTCCACCCAAAGCAAATCCAGTATTTGCCATGAGTGTCCTCCGGTTCAGAAGATCTCTACCGATAGGACTTAAGTCGTTAATTTGATTCATGGAATAAAGGCAAATTCATTTGAATTAATGACAGCGCGACAGACAAAATTCAGGCCTTCGGTTTCAGCAACTTTAAGTGAAAGTTTAAGTTCGTCAGTTTGAGGCTGTCGATTCAAAAGTAATTCAAAGCACATTCTAATTGCGGAACTCATATCATTTGTTTCAGCGATACATTTATTTGCAATCATTGAAGTTTGCTCAGTAATGAATTTGCTATTTAACAGATTCAACGCTTGTAGAGGAGTCGTTGAAACAGGTCTTTTGCCTCTAACTTGCCCACAATCAGGGAAATCAAATGCGGAAAACAAATGATCATCGACCCTTCTCATACGTTCCTGGTATATCATCATACGCCAAGTCTGATCTCCATAATTATTTACAACTTCCCATTGAGCATAGGTTTTTTTTATGTTGTGTATCCTGTAACTTCTACCCCCAATAGACTTTGAAAGTTTACCTGAGGCTTTAAGAATGCTATCCCTAATTACCTCTGCGTCGACTCTCTTAGGCTCATAGCGCCAAAGTAACGTATTGTTTGAGTCCTTATCAATCGAAGCTTCGCTAGATGAACTGGATCTTTGAAAGGCTTCAGACATTACCATC
>JAAZZC010000016.1 GCA_014239335.1 Verrucomicrobiales bacterium | reverse complement strand
GGCTTTTCCATTCCCCAAAGAACTAAGCTTGCTGTGTGATTGCCTAATTGTCTCGAAAACGATAGGTGTTCATGGGTTCCACTGTATTGGTACATGGCCGACCAAACGCCCTTTCTGATATTCATTCCTGCAACGGGTCTCAAATCATCAAGTTCATCAATGTAAGTCGCTCCCACGTAAGGGGAGAATTGGAATCCTCCCAAATCACCAAGGAATTTACTGGCAGTCACATAATAAGACTGACTGGCAATATCTCCAAAGTCATCATTTGATGTCCCAAGTATGATGGCAGGTTGCCAATCGCCTTGTTCAGAGATTGCTCTCCAATTAGCTGCGAAGCTAATGTCATCTGTTAGCGGGCGGTAATCGAGGCCTGCTGAGATGTCTTGCGATAACTCATATCTGAGCGATGTGAAAATTTTACCGTTGTCAGGCTTTTCTGGTATCCATCGAAAACTAAGAACTCCTCCTAATCTTTCTTCTGGAAAGAAAAAGATATCAGGTGTTTCAATTAGTGATCCACCAAAGAATGTGCCGTCATCTGCTGAGCCACGAACTGTGCCTCCTTCGCCTGGTCACATTACTCAGCTAGGAACTTCAGATGTGCCTTGTGATAATACATTATCACTGAGTGCAAGGAATGTGATTAATACTAAAAATCTCATAATAATGATCATAGGACATTGCGGCCAATTTGCAATAAGTGAGTTGAATTGAGCTAAGTGGCGGTTAAGAGTTACTTATAATGAATGGAAATCCTAATAATCTTCCCAAGGATCTTGAATTAAAGGAGGAATGGAACACCTCGGCATTAAGGGTTCTAGTTGATGCGCGATGCCATGAGGGAAGGAAACCTTCTCATCTTTTCTTGGGGAGGCATGAGAGTGAATTGCTAAAGACTCACCTGGGAAGGGCCTTTGGTGATGAAGCTGTATCAACATTTAACGACCTTTACTACATGGGAATGTTGGTAGTGGAGCTCAACACCGACAGTTGTGTCCGTGTTGCAGGAGAGAAGTTTATGGATAAGCTTGAAAAGAGTGGCTTTCAGCTTAAGGACTGGAAAGATAATGATTTCTCGGAGTGGGACCTTCATTTTGCATAGGTATTTACTCAAATAAATTCATTTGATGAAGGTCTGATTCCGATTTTTTAGGTTCGAATCGTACTCCAGCCCCAATCAGTCTAACTGATTTTCCTTTTCCTCTGTTCCATGAGTTAATCAGTAGCTCATTGAATAATTCGCTGTTAATTTTATCTGATTTTTTTTCTGTAGATGTTTTGTGAAAATCGGAAAAGGTGAGTTTCACAAAAGCAGATTTTAACTTTCTGTCTTTGTGATTGGTCGTGATGTCGTCTTTGAGTTCAAGGAGAATCGATTTGAATTTAGTCTTAGCTTCATTAATCTGATTAATGTTAATTTTGAAAGTGCGTTCGACGCTCGTTGATTTCCTTTCCCGATTAGTGATGACAGCCCGATCGTCAGTGCCTCTGCATAGTTGGTATAAGCTGACTCCAAACTTGCCGAATTTCTGGTGAAGGATTGGCAGATCAATCGATTGTAAATCCTTACAGCTAGTGACGCCCATTGAATCGAGTTTTTCTGCTGTTCTTTTACCAACGCCCCAGATCTTGTTGGCAGGAAGATCAAGCATGAAAGAACTAATGTCTTCATGTCTTATTTGATATTGACCGTCGGGCTTATTCCAATCACTTGCTATTTTGGCCAACATTTTATTTGATGAGATGCCGGCCGAACTGGTGAGCCCCCTTTCGTATTTTATTTGTTGGCGAATTTGTTGAGCAATTTCACTAGGGTCTTCATTCAAATGAGTCACATCGAGATAAGCTTCATCGAGTGAAAGTGGTTCAATTATCATTGTTGTTTGCTTAAAGATCTCGCGAATCTTATGGGACTCTTCGCGGTAAAGATCGTGTCTGACAGGCATAATTATAAGCTCTGGGCAAAGCTCTAGGGCCTTAAAGGCAGGCATTGCAGAGTGGCATCCATATTTTCTTGCGATATAATTACATGTCGTAAGTACGCCTCGACCGCTAGGATTTCCGCCAACTGCTACTGGTTTAGTGGCAAGTTCAGGCATATCTCGAATTTCTACAGCCGCAAAAAAACAATCCATATCAATGTGAATAATTGACCTGTTTGAATGTTCTTTATGATCAGGTTGCATCTGTATTCATTTTTGCAATAGTTGAAACGTTACTGATATACTGTATAACAAAACCTTTAATCAAATATGAATTGGAAACTTACGCTCTTACTTTACTCGCTATTAACTTTCATGGTCAATGCGGAGAATCCTAAAGTTATTCTCACAACCAATTATGGGAATATAACTATTGAACTAAACGCAGAAAAAGCCCCTGCCACTGTTAAGAACTTTCTAGAGTATGTCGATTCAAAGTATTACGATGGGACTATCTTTCATCGTGTCATAAATGATTTCATGATACAGGGAGGTGGTTTTGCTGACGGGGATCCGCCCGCGCAAAAGGCAACTAATCCACCAATAAAAAATGAGGGCAAGAAGTCTGGATTGAGCAATACGCGGGGAACCATTTCAATGGCCAGAACCAACGATCCGAACAGTGCTACTGCACAATTCTTTATCAATGTCGTTGATAATAGTAAGAGTCTCGATCCTGGTGGATTCAGTCCTGACGGATACGCGGTCTTTGGTAAAGTTGTCGAAGGTATGGAATTCGTTGATAAAATTAAGGCTGTGGACACAGGCAGTAGTCAGCTTAAGACGTCAGTTGGTATAAGACCAATGGGTGATGTGCCTAAGAAAAAAGTTTTGATCAAGACGATCACTAGAATAAAGAAAAAGCCAGCGAAGAAATAGATTACCTATGAAGAAAAATTTTAGATTCTTACTGCTCCTTTCATTCATATTAAATATTGCTGCCTGCAAAGAAAAGCCTTCAAATGAAAAAGTAGATTCGACAGATAATAAATCTACGGTTGACGTTGGTGCTCAGCCTTCGGATGAGACAGTCAAGGGCGGTAATGCTGCAGAGCCTGTAACTAGAATTGTAATGGATACTAGCATGGGGATCATTGAACTTGATTTGAATGCAGAGAAGGCCCCCCTTTCTGTAGCTAATTTCCTTCGCTATGTTGATTCAAAACAATTTGATGACACGGTTTTTCATCGTGTTATCAAGGACTTTATGATCCAAGGTGGTGGTTTTGCTGCATCAGGTGAAGAAAAAGAGACGCTAGCTTCGATCAAGAATGAAAGTGCCAACGGATTGAGTAATGCTCGTGGAACCATTGCTATGGCTCGCACTAACCATCCTGATAGTGCTACGGCTCAATTCTTTATAAATGTCGGTGATAATACTAGCCTTGATGGAGCCAATGGCCGTCCAGGTTACGCTGTCTTTGGAAAAGTCGTATCAGGAATGGATGTCGTCGATGCTATCAGAGCAGTTAAGACGGGTCAGAAGACAATGAAGGCAATTCATCCAGATGGTAGACTCTATCCACAGCCTTTTCAGGACGTTCCCATGAAGGATGTTGTCATCAAATCCATTAAAATATCTAGCGCAGGCTCATAACCTTTTAGGGTTAAAGAGAGGGTTAAAGAGGATCACTCATGAGTTTAATGGCGCTACTCACTGTTGTGTCCTTATGAACAATAGATGAAAGGCTCCTAGCAACAGCGGCAGGTCTATCATGTTGCCAGACGTTTCGACCAATGGCGATACCAGAAGCTCCTGCATCAATGGCATTTCTTGCCATACTAAAGAGAGCATTGTCATCATCCATGGCTGCCCCGCCTAAAACAATGACTGGTACATAAGAGGAATCAATGATTTCTCTGAATTCCTCAACGCTAGCTCCTGTTGGATATGCTGTTTTGACAACATCTGCTCCAATTTCCGCAGCGCATTTTACAGCAAAAGAAATGTTATCCACAGTATAATCATTTGATCTGCCTATTCCGAATGGGAGAGACTCCAGAATAACTGGAAGCTCTGAATCAATGCATTCACTAACAAGTCCAGCGCATTCTCTATAAATGGTTTCTTCTTTTGGGTGATGAGTGTAGCACATATTCATGACGGCATT
Source organism: Verrucomicrobiales bacterium (assembly GCA_014239335.1). Lineage (GTDB taxonomy): Bacteria > Verrucomicrobiota > Verrucomicrobiia > Verrucomicrobiales > DEV007 > EC70. The sequence goes on along the minus strand of JAAZZC010000016.1, from coordinate 6,637 downwards.
GGCTCCGACCGAAAGTCCATCTTCGACTGTGAAAACTCTGTAGCTGCCATGGTCATCATTGTCCTGGTAAGGGGGCTTGTAGATGTCAGTTCTAAAGCAAATTCCTTTACCTTCCAATGATTCGCTGCAACTTCTGGCAAGCCCAAAATTGACGACAAAACCATCAACGTAAGGGTTAACTGTCTCTATCAATTCTGAGGGAGATTCTAGTCCTTTTACTGGAATTGCTGTGCCATGATCGATTGGCAGAATTACTGTTTTGCCATTTCTGAAAAATTTATTCCAATTAATTCGGAACTGATCGCCTTTTTCCATAATTACTTTTGCACTATTCTTTTAATAAGAACAAAGAAAAACTTGGAATTCATTATAGGATTCGATAATTATCAGTTTTAGATTTTTAACTAAATTATATCGAATATGCCAAAAATAGAAACTAACGGAATTCAGATGCATTATACAGAACAGGGTGATGGCGATCCCCTGCTCCTAATAATGGGAATTACTGCTCCCGGAGCAGTCTGGGAAGCTCATGCTGCAGAATGGGATCAGAGCTTCAGATGTATATTGGGTGATAATCGAGGAGTCGGTGAATCGGATAAGCCAGAAGGCCCCTATACGAGTGCTATGATGGCCGATGATTATGCTGGACTATTGGACCACTTAGGAATTGAGAAGGCACGTGTCGTTGGTTGTTCTATGGGATCAATCATAGCTCAGCAATTAGCTCTCCGTCATCCTGATAAAGTTCAAAGTGCTGTTCTCATGTGTACTTGGGCCAGGTGTGACAGGTACGCTGTGTCTGTGTTTGAACATCTTGCAAATGCAAAAGCGAGACTACGTCCAGAGGAGTTCATGAAGTACGTTCAACTTTTAATATTCACAAAACCCTTTTGGGACAATGATGAAACCTATCAAGGTATTATTGATGGGCAGAACGATGCGAGACTAGGTGAGGCTCCTCAGCCATTGCATTCTATGGAGGCGCAGGCATCGGCCTGTACAGGACATGATGTTTATGATCAATTAGCTAACATTAAGTGTCCTTGCCTCGTCATAGGTGGTGAGGATGATATTTTCACTCCGAAGTGGATGGCGAAGGAAACTGCTGATGCGATACCTAATTCAGAGCTTCATCTCTATGATGGTGCAGGACATGCTTTTCACTGGGAGAAATTAGATGATTTTAATCCTAGAGTGAGAGACTGGTTAACAGCGAACTAACATAACTTTAAAAAAGAAAGAAAACTAAGATGGCTATAAAATTTGGTTCAGAAGTATACACATGGTTCATGGATGGCTATGGGGACGGAAATAATAATAAACTTGCGCACATGGCTAAGATCATTGGCGAGGCTGGATTTGCGGGAATCGAACCGATGGTTCTGGAGCCTTATGATACTTACTGGTTAGGTGATTGTAAGGATCCAGAGAAGCTAAAGGATGCTCTTGATGAAGCAGGTATAGAATTAGCAGCGCTAGCGCTGATTTGTAAGTGGGACGAGGAGGAAGAGACCGAATCTGAGCGAATAGCAGCAGATTGGACTATTGAAACTCTTAAACTATTTCCAGGTGCGGCCCTCGGAACAGTGCCTTTACCTGACGGTAGGCATAGCCTGCAACAGCGAAGGGTTAATTTAGTAAATAACGTGAATAGAGTTTCAAGAAGAGCTACTGAAGCGGGTCTCAAGTGTTCATTTCACCCAAACAGTCCTCCGCCATCATTGGTTCGTACGCAGGATGATTATGATGTCGTTTTAAATAGTCTGGATCCTGAGGCAACTGGCTGGACTCCTGACGTGGGACACATTGCTAGGGGCGGAATGGATGTGATCGGCACGATGACTAAGTGGGGACACTTGGTTAATCACATTCATTATAAAGACTTTTCCGGTAATGGTCCGGAGCCATGGTCTCAGATGGGAACTGGAAAGCTTGATTTCCATCAAATAACAGAATGGCTTACCCAGAGGAACTATGAAGGCTGGATCATCTGTGAAGACGAGGCTGAAGTTGCAATTAAGGATCCTGACGGTGTCACCTTACAAAATGGTGCATGGTGCAAGGAGAACTTGTTCCCCATCGTTTAGATTTAAGAAAACTCATTAAAGTCAATATTGTAATAATCTTCCCGTAATTGTGGGAATGAGAAAAAAAGTACTGTCGATTTACCAGTAAGACTAATATGCCAAAGTATTCCATCGGTTTGGATTTTGGGACAAATTCTTGTCGATCAGTTATCATTGATATAGCCGACGGCAATGAGCTTGGGACTACAGTTTTTGATTATCCTTCAGGTGACCTTGGTATATTGACTGATCCTAGTGATCCTAATGTAGCAAGACAAAACCCTCAGGATTACATTGATGGTCTTGAATTTGTTATCACTGGATCATTGGAAAAAGCCAAATCCAACAATCCTGAATTTGACTCAAGTGATGTTATTGGTATCGGAGTTGATACGACGGGCAGCACACCGATTCCGGTCGATGAGAGCGGAACTCCATTGTCACTTTCACCTGAATTTAAAGATAATTTAAATGCAATGGTATGGTTGTGGAAAGATCATACTGCGCATGCTGAAGCTGCTGAAATAACATCTAAAGCAAAAGCTTTACGTCCACAGTACCTCGCAAAGTGCGGTGGAACGTACTCATCTGAATGGTGGTGGTCAAAGATCTTGCACTTAAAAAGATGCGCTCCCGAAGTATTCGAAGCGGCTCATAGTTTTGTGGAGCACTGCGACTATATTCCTGCCCTGCTCGCCGGGAACACTGACCCCTTGTCAATGAAGAGAAGTGTATGCGCGGCCGGTCATAAGGCAATGTATTCACAGGAATGGGGAGGCCTCCCTGATAAGGAGTTTCTTGAGCAACTCGATCCGAAGCTTTCAGATCTTCGTGACCGATTATTTAATGAAGCCATCAGTTCAGAGAATGTAGCCGGAAATCTATGCTCTGAATGGGCTAAGAGGACCAGTCTAAGTGAAGGTACACCAATTGCAGTTGGGGCATTTGATTGCCATATGGGGGCTGTTGCCTGCGGAGTTAAGGAAGGTGTTTTAACTAAGATATTAGGGACAAGCACTTGCGACATAGCAGTCATGCCAAATAGCAAAGAGCTTGATGATATACCTGGAGTTTGTGGGATCGTAGATGGATCAGTACTTCCTGGCCATTATGGGATAGAAGCAGGGCAAAGTGCAGTCGGAGACATTTTTTTATGGTTAGTGAATAACTTGGTCCCTGATAGTTATGGCACAAATTCCGATGATAAATTTGTCAAAATGGAGGAGCTGATGTCTGGTTCATCTCCTGGTTCTAGTGGCCTTCTAGCATTGGATTGGAACAATGGGAACCGGACAGTTCTTGTTGATGTTAGGCTCTCGGGTTTAATTTTGGGGCAGACATTGCAGACTAAGGCTCACGAGATTTATCGTGCATATATTGAAGCAACGGCTTTCGGCGCTCTCACGATAATTAATAGGATTGAAGAGTATGGAGTGCCAATTAATGAGGTGGTAACGACAGGAGGGCTAGCCGTTAAAAATCACACGCTGATGCAGATATACGCTGACGTTCTAAACAGACCTCTAAAAGTAGCAATAAGTGATCAAACCTGCGCGGTCGGGGCTGCTGTTTTTGGCGCAAGCTGTAGTGGTGATTACGAGATTGCTCAATTGCAGGAAAATTGTTCTAAGGTGAGGGAGGAAATTTACATTCCAAATCCTGACAATGTTTCTGTTTATAAAGAACTCTACTGTCTTTACTTAGAGTTACATGATTCTTTTGGAACAGAGGAATGGCAGGGTAACTTGTCTGGCGTCATGAAAGAGCTCATTGGCATTCGTGAGTCTCAAAGGCCTTAACTGATACTATTGCCTAGCCCATACTCCCCATACTCGGAGATATTCAGGGATAATTAATTCGCCGTTTGAGTTGGAATCAAATGCTGAATAGACTTCTTTGGCAAGTTTCTGATCCTTGAGTTTCTTGCTTTGTATAAACTCTTTGGTGCTAAGTTTATTGTCTTTATCTGAATCCATGGATGAAAATATAACTTTCGCCTCGTCAGTTATAATTCGGTTCTCGATGTATTCTTTCTCTGACACAAAGCCATCCTTGTTTGAGTCTGAAGCATTAAAGATTCCTGCCCTTGATTCGGGCGTCAGGTAGCGCCCATTGTCGACATATTCTGACTTTGAATGTTTCCCGTCCTTGTTTCTGTCGGTGAAGCCAAAGAGTCTTCGGTGATTTTCAATTTCACTTTTACTGGCCCCTGGAACTCCCTCAGCTCCTAATAGTTTTAGTATTTTCGTAGTGGAATGATCCAATATTTCTTTTACCAATTTAGGTTTAACAGAATTAAATTTGACGTTTGGAGTCGGACTCTCTTTTGGTTTGGATGGTCTTGGGCCAAAGCTTGGTCGAATTTCATCAATAGTTAAATTACCATCACCGTTTTTATCTAGCTTAATCAATGATTTCGATGCTGATTTAAGCTCTTTCTCTGAGATTATTTTATCTCCATTTGAATCAAGAGCTTTAAGGACGGGCAATGACCACATTAGATTTCTACCTGAAGATGATGGAGGCGGTCCTTGGCGCCTGTTGTTGTCAGAATTGGGGCGCTGTGCAAAAGAGTCGTTAAAAAAGGGTCCCACAGTTAAAATAACCGTGATTGCAAGTAAGTGAGATTTTGTGCTCATAGTGTTGTTGAGTATTCACTATGCTTGATTGTTAGTTACACGAGTGTTACGCAATCATCTATTAGCGAAAAATCAGTAAACTGAGGATGAAATGATTATGCTAAAAGCCCAGTGATAATTACTGATTTTCAGTTATCTGATATGAAATTCTTTTAGTTTTATCGGATTTATCAGCAAGTTTTTTTTGAATTAGCTTTGAAACTACCTCGTCGATTGGTATTCCCCTCTCATCAGCTATTCTTTTAAAGCTTAAGTATTGCGTTTCTGAAAGGCTGACTTTTAGCGGCTTGTTGTTTTGATTTAAAATAAAATCCATTTCTATGTGTATTAGATCAATTTAGGTTATTTATGTCAGTAATAATTTTCTTATGGATTCGTTTTAACCGATTTTTTCTGCATTAAACGTGATCACTTTAATATTGTTCCTTTTGTCGAGTCACCTTCTTGATCAAGTATCTGAACGCTGACTACAGTACGTTGCTTTGGTAGTCTCCACTTCCAGAGAAGTTCATTCTTAGGATTCACTTCGATGATATGATGGCTCCCCTGATAGAAGCAAATGACAGTGTTTCCGTTAGGCAATCGATTAAGTCCAGTCATGAATCCCATTTTGATCTGTGGAAGGTCTTTGCTCTCAAGTTTCCATACAACTTTATCATTTTTATCGACTTCGACGGCCATGACTCCGGCACCAGTTGAGAATAGAGTATTACCATTTTTAAGTCTCATTACCGCATGAGGCTTGGACATGTTAACGTCCGGGATATTACTTATTGTACGAACAGTTTTACCGGATGAATCAATTTCACGAATTTCATTATCACAAGATATCATGCAAAGATAATTGCCGTTCAGTAATTTCCTGCACATTCGGAACCGCATGTGAAGATCATCCTTTTTAGACTTCACCGGAATCTCTTTTATGATTTGACCTTCGCGGTTAACTTCAATGAGTCGTGATTTACCGTTTTGTGCAATGAGGATATTACCATCACTAAGTGGTTGGCATGTATGAATTTCGTCTCTCTTCTCTTTTGATTTCCACTCAAATTTCAATGTGCCTTCTTTCCCATAAAGCTTTACTCCCCTCCTATATGCAAAGAGGACATCACCATTAGGTAATGACCAAACATCGTTAGGGTTTTGAGCTCTGAAAGATTGTGTTACTTCACCTTTTTGGTTCACAATGACAACTTCGCCTTTAGCGAAGTCTGCGCATACGAAGTTGTATTTAGGGCCAGAAATCGTCTGATCTGATTGAGCTTGAAGAGAAGTGAGAATGAAATATACAAAGAGCAGTGTAACTTTTTTCATATTCAAATGATCACACAGTCTCAAATTAAAACAAGCGGTCCACTAATACGTTAATATAGCACTACTTAGACATCTGTGATAAGGTCATAATCATGATGGGGACTTTCCAATATTTGATTTTCATAGCATTCGATTTAAGTGAAGATCGAGGTTCAATTCGATCAGAATTGTATTAAGTAGTGAGTTAACGAATGATCTGCATGAGGAGCCATATCACAATTCTTATCCTATTGACCTTCTCGGAGCCGCTACTAGCCTCCCGGGATTTCTTCTTAAAGAACTGTACTGATTGCCATGACGCGGAAACCACTAAAGCTGGCCTGAACCTTGAAGAACTTAAGCCGGACTTTTCAGTGCCCGCTTCTGTTGATGTCTGGCAAAGAGTGCTAGAACAACTAGATACGAGACAAATGCCTCCTAAGAAAAGGGATCGGCCCAAGGCTTCAAAGCAAGAGCAGTTGACCTCATGGATACGGGCAGAGTTTACTAAAAAGAATATAAAGCCCATTATTGATCACAAAAAAAGGTCGCCTGACTTCGGAAACCGACTAGATCACGATACTCTTTTTGACGGTTCCCAAGATGGCCCCGCTTCTTCGGCTCCGCGCCTTTGGC
>JAAZZC010000208.1 GCA_014239335.1 Verrucomicrobiales bacterium | reverse complement strand
CCACCGTGGTCTTGGGCCCTCCTGCTCGCCCTGTGTGTGTTGCTCCTCGGTTCCTGCGCCGGCCGGGATCGACCCAATATTTTGCTCATCGTGGTCGATGATATGGGCTACTCTGATATCGGATGCTATGGTGGTGAGGTCAAAACACCTAACCTTGATAAACTTGCCAAGGACGGGCTCAGGTTCACCCAGTTCTATAATACCGCCAAGTGCCACACGACGCGCGCTGAACTGCTCACCGGTAATTACGCATACTCGATCGGGGACAATAACATGGAGCACGGGGCCACGTTCGGTGAGGTCCTTCGGACCGTCGGTTACCGGACTTTAATTTCGGGTAAGTGGCACCAGAAACCGTTACCAACGACTAGGGGCTTTGACCGGTACTACGGACTCGCTGACGGTTGTAGTAATTTCTTTAACCCCGGAGTTAAGGCGCGTGCCGGTGAAGGGCTCCCCGGTAGAAAGGGCCAGAACCGGCTAAGGCGTTGGGCCATCGAGGACAAAGTGATTATGGGTTATACGAATCCTGATAAGGATTTCTACACGACTGATGCTTTTACCGATTACGCGATGGAGCGCCTCGATGAGTATCAGGGCGAGGCCAAGCCCTTCGTTCTTTATCTCCCTTACACGGCTCCCCATTATCCGCTCCATGCCTGGCCCGAGGACATCGCCAAGTACCGCGGCAAATACAAGATCGGCTGGGACAAGATCCGTAAACAGCGTTTTGCCCGCATGAATGAGATGGGGATCATAGGTCCGAACCATAAGTTGAGCCCGCGGGCCTCTAAGGCGTGGGAGGATCTATCAGAAAAGCAAAAGGACGAGGAGGACCTGAAGATGTCGGTGTATGCGGCAATGATTGACCGCGTTGACCAGAACTTAGGGCGTCTTTTTGCAAAGGTTAAGGAGTTAGGAAAATGGGACAATACTCTGATCCTTTTCCTTACCGATAACGGGGCCTGCCCCGAACAACCGAACACGACTCCGAACATTCCTCCGGGCCCTGTTGAAAGTTATCGAACCGTCTCGGTCGGTTGGGCAAATGCCAGTAACACTCCCTACAGGAGATTCAAGTCGACCGATTATGAGGGCGGCACAAGGACCCCGTTCATTGCTCATTGGCCGGGTGTCATTGAGCCGGGCATGACTGAACAGGTCGGTCATATCATTGATATATCAGCCACTTTCAGAGATGTTACCGGAGCCAAGTATCCGAAGCAGATAAACGGCAATAAGACCAAGCCGCCGATCGGTAAATCACTTTTGTCTATTTTCAAAGGGAAGCAAAGAGAGTCACATGAGGAAATATACTGGCATTTTGGAAGAGCCAATGCGGTCCGGCAGGGAGACCTCAAAGCGGTGCGGCAGGGAAAAGCCCCGTGGGAGCTTTATGATCTGAAAGCGGACCCGTCCGAGATGAATGACCTGGCAAAAGATAAACCTCAGAAGACGATTGAATTGGCAAATTTGTGGGAATCTTGGAGCAAGGAAATCAAATCAAGACCGGGCAACTGATTTCATCAATTCAACAAAAACTGTTAGGATAATTTACCAGACGGTCTTCGCTAATTTCTGTACACCGTAACCCGCTCCGGCAAATAAAATGCTCCATTTTAAGGGTTCCATGAAGCCGGCACCAGCACTGACTAAGAAAAGGAACCCGCTCAATGCATAAAGGGACAGTGAGATGATATAAGTGAATTTTACGTTGTATAAATGAGATTTGGGGTCCTTGCGCAGAAGTTTAAAGTCCAGCTCGATGGGCTTGATCTCCTCCCGAAGCACAATTTGTCTATACCTAATCTGCTTATAGTTAGGCCGTTCTTTGTCGGGCCTCTCATAGAGGTCATGCCATTGTTTAAAAGGATGAATGTCTACGGACGCGCCCGAAAACTCGAGATCATCTTTAAGGGACTCTGCTTCCTTTCTTGTGCAATCCCATTTGATCAGTACGGGGCACTTTTCAACTAATCTTTTGGCCTGTTCCCAGTCATTGCGACTTCCAGAATGTAAGCCTGCAATGTTTCTGATGCTCCACATTTTAAAGTTTTCAATGGTGAACTTAAATTGAGGGATCAGACCGCTGAGATAAGAGGTGATGACGGTTTTCTGATCCACATCATCATTATAAATATACGTACGCGTCTCCGAATTATCCTGACTCTCATCTGATTCCTTTTCGGGGGCGCTTTCAGGAACACTTTTGAGGACTACGTAATAGCCGTGACGCTTGTCCTTGGTAGTTTTTGAGGATTTCTGATTAGAGGTTTCCTTTGTCGCGTCAACAGGCTTTGGAAATGACAGGGAACGTTTCTTTTCCCGGTCATCCCCGGAAATTGCTTCCTCATTCTGCGGTTCACTTTCCTGTATCTTCTCCTGAACGGAGGAAGGAATTTTCTCCTCAATGGTTTCAGTTAGTGGCTCTTCATTGGGCGTCTCTTCATTGGGCGGTTCCTCGGTAGGTGTCTCTTCTTTGTGACTGACTTTTCCGAACACGGCCCTGTGGTAGAGTCCGTCATAGCCGAGCAGTTGGAGGGGCAAATTAAAGTTGTCTCCAGGTTTGATTCCATTGATAAATTCTTCCTGGTCCGCAGGAACGAGCACAGTGATTTCGGGACCTTCCGGGATTGCACATGTCATCTTGTGGCCATTGTCATAGGCCGGATCCGGCTGGGATCCGAATGAGCGTTCTGACTTGGCGAATGTCATGTCAAAGGAATAGACCTTTCCCTTGAAAGGCTCGATGATCTTTTCGACTTCGGAGCCGAAGAGTCTTTTCTCTTTTAAGCTTTTTAACTGCTCAATAATTTCGT
>JAAZZC010000017.1 GCA_014239335.1 Verrucomicrobiales bacterium | reverse complement strand
GCAAAAGGATATAACATCAAACAATCCATCAATGGTAAATTGATGGCAGAAGTTACAGACAATGGCCCCAACAAGAGAAGACAAGGTCTATTGGCACTTCAACTCCATGCAGGGCCTCCTATGAAAGTACAATTCAAGGACATCATGCTAAAGAGACTGAAACTCGAAGATGCTAAAAAAATATGTTTTTATGCGGGCACCCGGTCACACGGCTGGGGAAGCCATGAACACAATGCGGGTAATATTCTACTGGCAAAACGTCTTCGCGCTCATTACGGAGAAAAAGTAGTGACCTCATTATATAAAGACGGATGGCCAAAAGATCCCACCGCAATGCAAAATGCTGATGCATTGGTTATGTTCTGTACTGGTGGCGGTAGCCACATGGCAAAATTTCATCTCAGACAAATTGATTATTATCAGAAAAAAGGCATGGGAGTTGGGTCCATTCATTACGCCGTAGAAATCCCAAAAGGAAAGCAGGGAGGAGATAAATTCCTCGATTGGATGGGCGGATTTTTTGAAGCTCACTGGTCCGTTAATCCTCACTGGGTCCCGGAGTTCAAATCATTTCCTGATCATCCAGTAGCAAACGGAGTCCAGCCATTTAAAATCAATGATGAATGGTATTATCATATGCGCTTCCGCCCTGACATGAAAGGCATCACTCCAATACTGAGCGCTCTTCCAGGGGCCGAAACGCTAAAGCGAAGAGACGGAGCTCATAGCGGCAACCCTCATGTCCGAGCATCAGTCCTAGAAAGGAAAGAAAAACAGCACGTTGTATGGGCAACAGAAAATGAGAACGGAGCAGGAAGAGGCTTTGGGTTCACTGGAGCACATGTACACAATAATTGGGCAGATAATAATTTCAGAAAAGTGGGGCTTAATGCGGTCGCTTGGATTGCAGGATTAGATATACCAAAAGACGGAATCCCTAGTGAAACACCAAACAAAGAAGAACTAGAAGCGAATCAAGATTACCCAAGAAGATAAGATCCAAAGAATTAATCTGGATAAAAAAAATACTTTTAGATTATTAAACTAATAATAAATGACAGCAATGTCATATGAACCAATGGCACTTGTCACATCCGCTTCTGAGTGTTAAAGATCGGCTAATATGAGTTCAATGATTGAGGCCCTAATCAAGGCCGCCTTTGAAAATAAAGCCAGCGATATTTTCCTCAGCGAGGGGAGCGTCGCCCGAATGAAAGTCAATGGCCAGCTAATGATTGCCGGGGATGACCCCATAGAAAAGGAAGACATAGATTCTTTTTGGAAAAGATGTGGAGCTGATCCAGAATATGATGGTGACCGAGACTCAAGTTACGTAGCTCACAATGGAGTTCGTTTCCGCGTCAATCTCCACCGGCACCTAGGAAAGCTTGGAGCAGTTCTACGCCAAATAAATACTGAAATACCAGACCTAGAAAGCCTAGGTCTGCCAGTTGATATTTTAACCAAGTGGGTCATGGCTCCTGCAGGTATCATACTTATAACCGGGCCAACGGGATCAGGAAAATCAACTACTTTAGCTTCCAGTTTGGAATGGTTAAATCAGAATACAGCAAAACATATTGTCACTATCGAGGACCCTATCGAATATTTATTCGAGTCAAAGAAATCACTCTTCACACAAAGGGAAGTGCACACAGATACCGATTCTTTTGCTAGGGGATTAAGAAGTTCTCTAAGACAAGCACCAGATGTCATTTTGCTTGGTGAAATAAGGGACCCGGAAACTGCTCAGATCGCACTTCAAGCAGCAGAAACAGGTCACCTAGTACTGGCTACTCTACATAGTGCTAACGTTTCAGAAACTGTCGAGCGTCTGACTAATTTATTCCCAAGCGAAGAACGAGAAAGTCAGCTCCAACTCTTATCTAATATGCTGATTGGAATCTGCTGCCAAATCTTATTACCTTCCGCCTCAGATGGCCTATTCTTGGTAACAGAACACGTAGAAAATACCGGTGTCGTCCGTAATTATATCCGTGAATCAAGGATCCCTGAGATAGTTGATTTTGTTGGGCGCGGAGATAACCCTAACAATAAGCTTTTCATGCATGCACTTGTAGAAGCTGCTCAGAATGGAAATTTAACACCGGAAATTGCTTCTGCTGCTTCAGGTAACGAGTCCGACTTTGACCGAGCTATGCGTGGCATTTCCTAAATCAAAAAAATGAGTCAAAAAAACCACATCGTCGATTATCTGACCGAAACACGTGACAAGGGCGGTTCTGACCTTCACATCACAAGTGGAGCTCCTCCAGCATGCCGAATAAACGGCACGTTAGAAGCCCTCTCCGATCAAGACATCGATGCAGATCAAGCCAAAGAACTTGTTTTGGGTGTCATTTCGGAATCACAAAGAGCACGACTCGAAGAGGATCTTGAACTCGATTTTTCGATTTCAATAAAAGACGTCGGCCGTTTCCGGGCAAATGCGCACTATGTCAGGGGTAGTATAGAAGGATCTTTCCGCTACATTCCAACGGAAATACCAAGCCTTGAACAGCTCGGTCATGCTCCATCCGTAAGTGATCTATGCTCTTTGCGTCAGGGAATGATATTAGTGACTGGAGTCACTGGAGCAGGTAAGACAACAACTATCGCCTCAATGATACAAAAAATACTCAGAGAAAGATCATGCGTTGCAGTAACAATAGAAGATCCGATTGAGTATGTTTTTGATCATGGATATGGATTAGTAAAACAACGCGAAATTGGACCTGACACACATAGCTTTTCAAATGCTCTAAGATCCGCTCTTAGACAGGATCCTGATATCATTGTTGTGAGTGAATTACGTGACCTTGAAACGATACGCACAGCCATCACAGCAGCAGAAACGGGGCACCTTGTAATTAGCACTTTACATACCATTGATGCACCAAAATCGCTTGATAGAATGATTGATGTTTTCCCTGCAGATCAACAAGAGATGATTATTACTCAATTATCAAATTGCCTTCAGGCAGTCGTCTCCCAAAGGCTTATAGAACGCCAGGATCATCCAGGAAGAGTAATGGCATCTGAAATTATGAAAATTAATCATGGTATCCGGGCGTGTATGATCGAACGTAAATTCGAACAACTGATTGGTCTGATTCAAATTGGAACACAAGAAGGCATGCATACAATTGATGAAAGTTTGGCACATTTATTGATTAATAAGCACATTTCGATAAATGACGCATTACTTCATTGTCGAGACGAAGAATACATTAAGGATAATTTTGATGCAGCCCAAACCGCGACAAAGCCTTGAAGAACTCTTTAATTATTATAAAATAATACAATTACTAACTCATGATTGCTGATTACTTCTGGAAAATAATCTTTACTGCTTTGATAATAGTAGGATTCGTCTACTGGAAAGACTGGAGGGATCAAGGCAAAGAATACGAAGGCCATGTAGCCGCAATGGCTGAATTACTGGATCACAGTGACAGTGCTAAACCTTTCAATGATGACGAAGCTGCATCAAGAATTTTTCAGTCTATTTATCTTCTCCAGAAAATGGAAGAACACAAAGGAGAGAAATTCAGCATAGATAAAATTTTCGAAGAAGCTCAAGAAGACAGTAATAACACAAAAGTTGTAAACAACCTTCTCAGAGATGCTTTTAGGCAGAACTATAAAAAAGCCAAGGAATATGGATTGTTAGAAGATGAAGACGCCATGTCTAGCCTAATGGACGGAACATCCACATTAATCATTAGTGGACCATGGCAAGGAGAAGAACTTGCCGTTGGGCACTACATTTCTCCAAACATTAATGATACTATTTCTTTACACCTAACAAACAGACTCCTGCTCCCTCAAAGCGTAAAGTTGGCAATGCAATTTGCAGACATAACAAATGATGTGAAAGAGCGGGCAGATCGCCTCAAAAGAGCCGGGATACTGGACGTTGGATCCTTCGACAGTATCAAGCAGCAATACGATACACTCAGAGAACTGTCGACTAGAAATAATTAGCATTTAATTCAGCACTTTCTCGTCAAGGTTTGAACTATTCCATTCTATTCATTTGCACTGGTAACATCTGCCGAAGCCCGATGGCCGAAGGCCTGTTCCAAAAAATGACCCAGGGAGATGAAGCATCATTCGATGTCCGGTCTGCAGGAGTAGCCACTGGAGGTGGGCAAGAACCCAGCAAATACACACTGGACATACTCAAAGAAGAAGGAATTGATCTTTCATCTAATAAAAGCCAATTCCTTGACCGTGAACTAATAAACTGGGCAAGTCACATTTTCACCATGTCAGCTAGTCACCTCTACACTGTGCATAAAATGTTCCCAGAAGCATCGGAAAAGACCTTTCTGGTAACTGAGTTTTGTTATAATCAGTTAATTGCTAATCAGGACGTGCCCGACCCTTATGGCGGCAATCGTAATGAATATGAGCATACAAGAAATCTTTTAAATGAATCACTTCCCAGTCTCGTTAATTTCATTAAAACAAACATTTAATCAAATAGCCTAACGTAAAATGCCCAAGATTCACTCCATAGCGATCGCCAGTGACCATGCAGGCTACAATCTAAAGGAAATGCTTTGTGTTCACCTTATGGAAAATGATTATCAAGTTGAAAACTTGGGAACTGACTCTGCGGATTCAACTGATTATCCAGACTACGCTCATGCCGTGAGCAAGAAAGTGACCAGTGGAGAGGCCTCATTTGGTGTTCTAGTTTGTCATTCCGGAATAGGTATGAGCATTGTTGCCAACCGGCATCCTGGGATACGCGCAGCCGTCGTTAACGTTCCCGAAGATGCAACGCTCACAAGAGTCCACAATGATGCCAACATACTCTGCATCGGCGCTCAAAGAACAGATGAGGAAACCGCAAAAATAATTCTCTCAGCATTTCTCGATGCTGATTTTGAAAATGGGGGCCGGCACGAAAGAAGGGTTAATAAAATCAACCGTAATGTCGCAACAATAACTAATCAGGACCCTGAAATTTCATCCGCGATCAATAAAGAAATACAAAGACAGGAAAATAATATCGAACTCATTGCCAGTGAAAATTTCGCAAGCGCCGCTGTCCGTGAAGCGCAGGGAAGTCAGCTGACAAATAAATATGCTGAAGGTTACCCGGGACGTCGCTGGTATGGCGGATGCGAAAATGTTGATCTCGCTGAAGAATTAGCAATTAATCGGGCCAAACAAATCTTCGGTGCAGAGCATGCCAATGTTCAACCACACTCGGGGTCTCAAGCAAATGCTGCTATTTACTTTTGCGCATTAGAACACGGAGATAAGATTTTAGCTATGGATCTCTCACATGGCGGTCACTTGACCCATGGCCATCCAGCAAATTTCTCCGGCAAATTTTATGACATCTCAGCTTATGGGGTGGATAAAGAAACAGAGAAAATTGATTATGACGCCCTTCAAAAGCAAGCAGAGGAAGTACATCCCAAGATGATCACGGCAGGCGCATCGGCCTACCCGCGTATCATTGATTTTGAAAGGATGGCACAAATAGCAAAGTCCGTTAATGCATTGCTCTTTGTCGATATGGCACATATTGCCGGACTAGTAGCCGGAGAAGTTCACCCGTCCCCGATCGGTCATGCTGATTTTGTATCTACCACTACGCATAAATCACTTCGAGGACCCCGAGGAGGCTTAATCCTTTGCAACAAAGAATGGGGCAAAAAGATAGACAGCATGGTCTTTCCTGGAGTCCAAGGCGGACCTCTAATGCACGTAATCGCTGCAAAGGCAGTCTGCTTTAGAGAAGCATTAAGCCCTGATTTCAAAGAATATCAAAAGCAAATCGTTAAAAATGCCTCTGCGCTTTCTGGGCGACTAATAGAACACGGTTACAGAATTGTTTCAGGAGGAACAGACAACCACTTGATGCTAGTTGATGTCAGGCCAAAAGGGATGAACGGTAAAATAGCCCAAACAGCACTCGATTCTGCCGGGATAACCGTTAATAAAAACTCGATTCCATTCGATACTGAAAGTCCATTTAAGGCGGGTGGGATTAGAATCGGGACGCCTGCCGTCACGACAAGAGGAATGAATGAACAGGAGATGCTGCTCGTCGCTGACTTCATCCATGAAGCACTTGAGAATAGAGAAGACTCCGTAGTTATAGAAGAAATTCGCTTGAAAGTAATAGATTTAAATAAAAAGTTTCCCTTACCTTGATCTCGATCAATAAAATCTTAGCTTTTAATATATTCAGTAAATTCTATATTCTATTAATTCGTAGTAGACCAAGTACTCTACAATTTTTTCCGACTTAAACATTCACTATATAACTCATGCCCGAATCCTCCGTCACATCCCTTAGACGAGGATTCAAAACGCGTCAGATTCCTGAATCCTGCTCAATTATAATTTTCGGAGCCACAGGAGATTTAACTCATCGAAAGCTCATACCGGCACTCTATAACCTCTCATTAAATAATGAACTGCCAAAAGTTCTTAAAGTTGTAGGATTTGCAAGACGCGACAAAACCGATCAATCATGGCAAGAAGAGCTGCAAAAATCAAATAGGGAAAATTCACGTTCAGGTCATGACAGTAAAGCTTGGACGAAATTCATATCTTCATTTTCATATCATCGTGGAGACTTGAATGATCCAGAATCCTATAAAACACTCTCCAAGCACCTTGATGAAATCGAATTAGAAAAGGGAACTAATCATAATCGGCTCTTCTATCTTTCAACTGCTCCTGAATTTTTCCCAGTAGTCCTAAAGAACTTAAAATCAGCAGGACTAAACAATGCTAATACAAATGCATGGTCCAGGGTCATCATTGAAAAACCGTTCGGATCTGATTTGAAGAGTGCTCAGAATTTAAATACGGTAGTCAATGAAACCTTTTCTGAAGCAGACACTTATCGTATCGATCATTACCTAGGAAAAGAAACCGCCCAAAACATAATGGTTTTACGTTTTGCCAATTCGATATTTGAACCACTTTGGAGGAGTCGGTTCATTGATCATGTGCAAATCACATGCTCAGAACACCTGGGCATGGAAGGTGGACGAGGCGGGTATTACGATAAAGCTGGAGCCACTAGGGACATGGTACAGAATCATTTATTACAGTTACTAAGTTTAGTTGCTATGGAACCTCCTACTGACCTCTCCGCTGATAGTGTACGTGATGAAAAAGTGAAAGTATTAAGAACTATACGTAAGATGGATTCAAATCAGGTGATCCAAAATGTCATCCGCGCTCAATACAATGACGGAACTATTAACGGAGAACCGGTTAAGGCTTACAGAAAAGAAGACCGGGTCAACCCTCAAAGCATGACCGAATCTTATGTCGCAATGCGCTTATTCATAGACAACTGGCGCTGGGAAGGTACTCCGTTTTATATACGAATGGGTAAAAGACTCCCCAAAAAAACAACAGAGATATCACTGCACCTCAAATCACCTCCTAATGTTCTTTTTCAGAAACTTCCCGGTGCAGGAGAAAGTAATATATTGACTATCAGAATACAGCCTGACGAAGGAATGTCTGTCCTAATGCTCTCAAAGAAACCGGGAACAAGCTTAAAGATTGAGCCAGTAAAAATGGATTTTCATTACTGGTCATCCTTCGAAAAGGGATCTCCTGAAGCATATGAAAGGCTTCTCATTGATGCAATAATAGGCGACGCCACTTTGTTTGCTCGACGAGATGAAGTTGAAAATGCATGGGTCTTCATCGATTCGATAGAAGAAGCATGGCATGAATCTCAAGAAAAATCACCAATGGCTGAATACCCGGCCGGTTCGTGGGGACCGAAAGAATCCGATCTCCTACTTGCAGAAATGGGTCACCAGTGGCGGAGCCTCTAATTCATCCGTTTGGTATCACAGACTTGAAACAGCTGGATATTAGTATCCTACTAAATACAATAAACTTAGATTTTTCTTCTAACTTCTATTAAAGCGGGCCACTTCTCGTTTCACCTCACGGTCCTGAGCCTTTTTCTTTAGAGTATGCCTCTTGTCGTATTGGGCTTTCCCTCGCCCTAACCCAAGTTCAACTTTGACTCTTTTCTCTTTCCAATATAAGCGCAAAGCTGGCATAGAAAAACCCTTCTCCTCAAGTTTAATTTCGATTCTATCTATCTCTCGTCTGTGCAATAATAGACGGCGAGGCCTCCTCGGTTCATGCTGTTCATGGCTAGCAGAGGAATATGGCTTAATATCACAACCGACGAGGAAGATCTGTCCATTCTGAACAACTGCAAACGCATCTCTTAAATGCACATGCCCTTCACGAATTGATTTAACTTCAGTCCCTTTCAGTTCGATCCCAGCCTCGAACTTATCGACAATGTTAAAGTCGTGAAAAGCTTTACGATTCTTTGATATTTCCTGCGACATGGCGCAGATTATTTACTCTTCAGTATCACCGTGCTCAAGGACGATCTTACCTTCGATGATCTCGGTTAAAGCAATGTCCGCAGCACCCATCCTTTCAACCATAGTAATTAATGGGCTCCTGCCACTGTTCAACTGCTGGACTCTCTTAGAGACTAGATTGATTAGCAAGGGCGGGTCAGTAATGATTTCTGAGGCTTTCTCAATGAGTTCTGTTTTCATGGCAAATCTATCAGATAGAATTATTTCCTTAACAGTTATGACCAATTCATTCGATTAGCCGTAAAAAAATTCTATTTTATAAGGGATGGTTAAATTTTGCGGATTAATGGAGAAGTTAAAATAAGATTTCAAATAATTGGTTATTACAATCTTACTCTTCATACAACTTGCGGTCAAAGAAGGGTTATTGGATTATCACAATTCAAAGCAGAATCAAGCTGATTCCTAGGAAGAATCATAAAAACGAGGGTAAATTATCAACAACTCCTTAAAATAACAGACCGAAACCAATGAAACTAACTGTTAAGGGAAAAAGTAGATGAATAATGATTTATCGGTACAGCACCTTTAACGGCGCTTTCTCCTGCCCCCTCCTCCGGTTCTGACTTGCTGATGCTTTGGAGATTTAGTCTGCGCTCCAGGAGCTCCTATCTGTGGCTTTTTCATGCTCCGGTCTACCTTCTTCAATTCAATTTCCTTACCAAACTTTTTCGAAGCCCAAGTCTGACCAATACTGAAAATGTTTCCAGCGGTCCAGTAAAGGGCAAGCGCTGAGGCAAAATTGTAGCAAATCACAGTAATGAAAATTGGCATTATTGACATTATGATTTGCATTTGCTTCTGGTTAGGACCAGCGGCCTGTGGCGTCATTCGCATTTGGAACATCATGGTAATCCCCATCAATAATGGTAAAATATTAATTGAGATACCTAAGCCAGGTACTTCGCCCACGCTGTCAGGCAAAGACAGATCATTCACCCAACCTATCCATCCCTCATGTCGAAGCTCAACCGCCGAGCGTAGCATTGCAAAATAACCAATGAAAATCGGCATCTGAAGTAAAAGAGGAAGACAGCCACCAATCGGGTTGACTCCGTAATCTTTGTATAACTTCATTGTCTCCTGCTGCATTTTCTGAGGATTTTGGCTATGCTTCTCCTTAAGTTCCTGCATCATGGGCGCAAGCTTGCTCATTTTTTTCATGGCCCTAGTTCCTTTGGCCGTGATAGGCCAGATCGATAAACGCATTATGACCGTAATAGAAATAATAGCCCAACCAAAATTACCAAGGCCGCTATGCAATAGATTCATGAGCCAACTCAAGAGAACGGCGAAAGGCTCTGCAAAGAATCCGAAAATCGGCATCCGATCAAAACCGACTATTTCTTTTCTCTCACCGTCAAGGTCCTTAAGGATCTGATAATTTTTCGGGCCTGTATAAATTTCATATTCCCAAGCCTTCGATTCTCCAGGATTTAAAGTGATATTTTTAGGCAATCCCATTGCTCCCTCAGATGCATACTGATCTGAATTAACTTCTCTACGACTGGCCCAAACAGATGATTCATAAGGGCTCTTCACATACAAATTTGTTGAAAAGAACTGATTACTTACACCTATCCATCGAAGCTTCTCATGCAATTCCTGCCCCTTAATATCATCCTTATCCTTTTTTAAATAGCTTAAGCTCCTGAACTTATCCTTACTGCCTCGCATATATTCGAAACCGGTATAGAGATCTCTTGAATTACCGTCTTGTAGCTGAGATGCGGATCCAACATATAGAAAATAATCATTCAAG
>JAAZZC010000019.1 GCA_014239335.1 Verrucomicrobiales bacterium | reverse complement strand
TTCCTATAGTCAATAAAGTTCGTTCAGGCTTACGCTCCCTGACTCCAAAGATTTTCAGGAAAAAGAACTAAAAAATTGACCGGCATGAAGGCTCATCAATGGATTACACTTCTTCTTGGCACTCTGATAATTAACTTGCAAGCACTCGAAGTAAGTGAGGATGACAATACAATTAAGATTCTGGACGGAACAAATGCGCTTCTCGTTTATCACAAATCAGAAGTACTCCCACCAAAAGGAAGTGACCCGTCTTACAAAAGAAGTGCGTTCATTCATCCATTAAAAACTCCAAAAGGAGCAATAGTCACATCAATACATCCAGACGATCACCTCCATCACGTGGGACTTTGGCATGCCTGGGTAAATACTTCTCATGGAACTGAGAAAATTGATTTCTGGAATCTCAAAAAAAAGGAAGGCACTGTTCGTTATAAAAAAACAATCTCTCTAAATCAAGAATCAGATAAGAAAGGGTTTACTGTTTTACAGGAACACATCGCAACGTATGAAGGAAAAAAACCCATTACTATTATTGAGGAGTCCTTCTCAGTCGGAATTGTAAAAGAAAAAAATACATACTTTATTGATTATGTTAGCGAACAAAAAAATGTAACTTCTCAGGATCTGGAACTTCCAGCTTACCGTTATGGAGGACCAATCGCTTATAGGGGGCCGGCGAACTGGACTAATGAAAATAGTCAGGTCCTTACTTCAGAAAATAAAAATCGCAGTAACGGACATGCCACACGTGGAAAATGGTGTGCTTTTTCAGGACCAATGGATGATGGCAATGCACTCGTTGCCATACTCTGCCATCCAGCAAATCATGATGCTCCACAAAGAATGCGCATATGGCCCCCTTCTAGCCATAATGGAGCAATTTTCTTTAATTATGTGCCGGCCCAGGAAAATGCTTGGAAGCTAACTCCTAAAAAAATGAACAAATTTAGTTATAAAATCATTATATCTGACACGAAAATGGACAATAAAATGATCGAATCGGCATGGCTGAAATATGCTAATGAATGATCCTTTACTCAATTATCCATGTGTAAGAGTTAAAATTAAGGCCGATTAATCTCTGAAAGACCTAAAAAACAGGAAATTAAATATCAATTAAGTTTCTGATATTCTTGCCAAGGAATTGAAATTAAGTAACGTTCAAATGCTTAATGAGCCTAGTAGCAGAAAAGACTCCAAAGGAAGGTGAAACGAACGACATAAGTGATGCCGTCATTCGCCTCGCCGGTAATTCTCAGGATGGCATACAAACTATCGGAGGATTTCTTGCACGCCTAGCTGGAAGAAGTGCACAGGAAGTCATGACTTACATGACCATCCCTTCAACAATCAGTGGGGGGGCCTCTATCTTTCAGGTTCGAATCGGTTCAGGTGAAGTTCTTTCTCCTGGTGATGAAGCTGATTTTCTGGTCGCTTTTTATCAGGACAGTTATGAGAACCATATAAGTTCTCTTCGTGATGGAGGAGTCTGCTTATATGACAATGATCATGTCGAACCTGACACTGATGATAAAAGAGTTACCTATGTTGGCATACCTATGACGTCAACGACCGTTGAGGCCATTGGAGGATCAGCACGAGACAGGGGGAAAAATATTTTCGTTCTAGGATTATTAACCAATCTTTTTGGATTGAATCGTAAAAAACTCGTCACCATAATTGAAGCACAATTCAAAAGAAAACATGAAAGTGTATTGCGCAATGCAATGTTGGCCTTCGATTCAGGATACGCATATGAAATCGGCCAAATCCATGATCACAATTATTCTTTTGAGCCAGGAGCAGCTGAAGAAGGAAATCGCATTACTACTGATGGAAACACAGCACTAACTTATGGCCTTCTTGCAGCCGGAGTAAGGTATGGTGCAGGTTACCCTATAACTCCATGGTCTTCGATCATGGAAACCTTACGGTCTGAACTTCCAAAATATGGCGGCATCTTTATACAATCAGAGGATGAACTAGCAGCCATTGCCTCCACCGTCGGATTCGCTTATGCTGGCCATGTCGCAGTCACTGGAAGTTCGGGACCTGGCCTATCATTGAAAATGGAAGCTCTCGGATATGCTTCCATGGCTGAACTTCCTCTCGTGGTCATTAATGTTCAACGCGGGGGTCCATCAACAGGACTTCCAACTAGTGTAGAACAGAGCGACTTGATGCAAGCTATTTACGGTAGCCATGGAGATACACCACGCGTTGTTATTGCCCCAAAGGATGTTGAAGATTGTTACCACACCGCCATAGAGGCATGCCACATTGCTAAGGAATTCAGCACCCCAGTCATAATTTTAACGGACCAGTCACTCGCGACTCGAATCGAGGCATTCCCAGAACCAGACCTATCCGACATCAGTGAACCTGGCTTGGATATTGAACCTCGAGGCGAAGAATTCCTACCCTACCCCCTCGAATCTGAAACTAAGCATGCTCCCCCAGGCACTAAAATGCTAAACGGAAAGTACCCGGTCGTCACTGGGCTCGAACACGATGAATGGGGCCACCCAAGCTCAAATCCTGAGCTGCATCAAAAAATGACGAATCGCAGAAGGAACAAATTAAAGAGATTGGCCTCAACATTATCTGCACCTGAAGTTTATGGTCCAGAAGAAGGTGAGGTGCTACTAATTGGCTGGGGATCAACATGGGGCCCTATCCGTGAAGCCGTAGACACAGCTTTAAAGAACGAGCAACAATTATCCGCTATTCATCTTCGCCATATACACCCTATGCCTGATGGCATTGATAATATAATTGAAAAGTTCAATAAATCGATCGTTATCGAAATGAATGACGAAGGATTATACGGATATGGACAACTTGCTACACTCCTGCGCGCTCGTTATGCAAACCCAAACATACACAGCATTACTAAAACGGATGGTCTCGGTTATAAAATTAGGGAGATTATCGCAGGAATCGAAAACATTACCGGCCAGTAGTTTATACTAACAAAAAAATTTACCATGTCTTCTGTTGCTCCAGCTGATCCCGAAAAACTGACAAAAAAACAATTAAAAGCAGATCATCCCACATGGTGCCCAGGATGTGGAGACTTTACTGTACTAGCTTGTTTCTTTAAGATCTTGGAAGAACTGCAATTTCCTCATGAAAACATATGTACCATTGCTGGTATAGGGTGCTCTTCTAGATTTCCTTATTTCGTCAATTCACATGGTCTTCATTTTATTCACGGAAGGGCACTTCCTTTAGCAACCGGAGTAAGTTTATCTAGACCTGACCTGCATGTTTTTGCTTTTGGAGGTGACGGAGATGGTTTCTCTATTGGGGGCAATCATTTGGAACATTGCGCCAGAAAAAATCCAAATCTAACTTATGTCATTATGGACAACTTTGTCTATGGGCTCACAAAAAAACAAACATCTCCGACTTCCCCAATAGGATTCCAGTCAAAGACAGACCCTAACGGCGCTATGGATATGCCCGTGAATCCAATGAAAAAATTAGTCGCGAGTGGCGCAAGTTTCATTGCCCGTACACATTCCACGCAAGTAAAACATATGACCGAAATGTTTAGACGCGCGATCCAACATCCTGGCTTTTCTGTCATCGAAGTGCTGTCAGAATGCCCTGTTTTTTATAAGGGCGCCTTCGATGATGGTAATCCTAGAAAGGGAGGCGAATTTGAAATCATCGATGAGATGACAAGTGATGGTACACCGGAAGATAATAAAAGGCATGATGTGAAAAGCGAAACTGATGCATATGCAATGGCAGACCTTCAATATCCAGGAAAATTTGGTGTCTTTTATCAGAAAGAGCGCCCTTCAAAAAATGATCTTGAAGAAAATCTCATCAAGACCAGCCGTGAAAAATCAAATAATGCTGATGCACGTAAATTGATAGAGGAACGTTTCAAGGGCATGAGGTAAATGTCCGCAGGCCAAATATCCCTAAAAAACACTTTCATTGTATTATTAATTTGGCCCCTAATTATTAGAACAGCACTCGCTGCTCCAGACCCGCCTCATACAGTAACGGCAGAGGCACCAGTATTTGGTGAAATTGCAATAGAATGGTCAGATGATTCTAATGATGAAGATTCTTATATACTGCAGGTCAGGACCTCACCTCAGGCCGAATGGTCATCTCTAGGGTCATTTAATTCAGAGTCAAAGGATGTGACGCTAACTGGCGGATCCCCAAATACCACTTACGAATTTCGGATCCTCTCCGTTAATGAATCAGGGCAATCTGCCTCAAAGACGGCAAATGTCATAATGCCTGATAAGTTTTCAAATAATCCTTTCGCTAATATAAGCCAAGGAAAGTTTTTTTCATTGCAGTTAATTGCAAACAATCAATCCAAATCACAAATTATTACTTATGAAGCCTCTCCCCTTCCTCAAGGTTTATCAATTGATTCAAGAACAGGAATCATCAGCGGAACAGTATTAGAAGATGGATACTTCAATGTTTTATTAAGAGCAGAATACAGTTCCCCAGAAGCAACGCCTTCTCTCGCCAGACTTGCATTGAGAATCACTCCTGCCCTTTCTGAGCCTCAGCTAAAAGAAATTATTCCTGATATAAAATTAATCATATCGGGAAGGCCGATTATTATTAATTTGAATTCTCATTTCAAAGATCAAGACACTAGAGTTGCTATTCAGTTCAATACAAATCACGGCAACATGATATTTTCACTCTTTGAAAAAACGTTGCCCGGCCCTGTGGCCAATTTCTTAACATATATTGATCGAGGAAGTTATAATAATAACATTTTCCATCGATCCGTGAAATCTCAGGGACTAAATATTATTCAGTCCGGAAGCTACTCCTTAAAAGATGATAAATTCATTAGCTTACCCACTAATCCTCCAATACTAAACGAGCCAGGCATCGCAAATAACAGAGGA
Source organism: Verrucomicrobiales bacterium (assembly GCA_014239335.1). GTDB lineage: Bacteria > Verrucomicrobiota > Verrucomicrobiia > Verrucomicrobiales > DEV007 > EC70. Next base: position 4,987 of record JAAZZC010000019.1, on the reverse strand, counting down.
ACCTTAGCCTTTGCTCGAACATCTGAACCAAACAGCGCAACTAGTGGTTGGTATATTAATACCCAAGACAATCCGGGATTGGACCTCGGCGACAGTTATACTGTCTTCGGTCGAGCTATAAATAATTCATTAGGCGTGATGGATAAAATTGCAGCTTTCCCAACAGGATCTCACACGGTAACCCTTAACGATTCATCCTATACATTATCGGATTTCCCAACTACTGACGGCCGATCTCCTTCCTTTAATAATCTTGAAAACATAATAAGAGTACAGAGTATTGTTCGCGTTCCAAGCATCTCATATGAAATCAGCTCGGACTCTGATCCTGGAATAGTCCAGACAACAATTGAAACAAATGGTCCATCTCAGAACCTCGCACTCAAATCATTAAAAATTGGGAGCACTCAACTCGAGCTGTCCGGCACTGATATTGATGGGAATACAATAAAATCCTTAATTAACATAGCGGTTGAAAACAATTATGATGCATGGTCAATATCTGAAGGGTTAGAATCAGGTTCTAATGCAATGAATGACAGGCCCGCAAAAGGACTGCTAAATAATTTGCAGTCCTACGCTTTTGGAGGAAAGGCACTTGATGGCAATGACGATGAAGAACGCTTACCCAAGATTATATTCTTGGATTTGAATGGAGAAATAAGGCCCAGCATCAAATTATTCCATCGCAAATTCATTTCTGATCTTAATTATTCAGTTCAATGCAGTCAGGATTTAAAAAACTGGAATTCTATTTGGTCAACTAGTGACGGCAAATCCTCTCCCTTGATAACTGACCTAAAAGAGAGTGGAATTTTTACCGAGATCACAATATTAAATCCCGCAAAAGAAGGAGCCAAATCACAACAATTCTTTAGAGTGCTAATAGATTATATTGGAGCGAATTAATTGAGATTTTTTTAGGAATGTGAGGACATGCAAAATAGATAATATAGTCAGGAATTACTATATTTTTACATTAAAATAACTCTCTAAAATCTTCGTAAGCAAATAATGCAATCGATGGAAAATTGCTTACTGTAATATAAGCATTTTTTTGCGTGAACATGCCAACCAAATTGTGAACTCCCACAAAATTCATTCTCTTACATGTACTTTACTTATCATGATGGTGAGTTGCTCAGATGATGGTGATAAAGTAACGACAAAAAAATCCATCCTAAATATTAAGAGCGAATCAAATCATAATTTAACTCGAGTAGGATTTTCAGAATTAACACATAATAAAGACCTCACATGGTCATCTTTTGACAATCCTTCAACAGACGGGTGGGACTCTGAACATTTCGCTAATAAAGCTCAGGATCAATTATCAGTAATAACCAATATAATCAAAGGCACTGATCCTACCACAGACACCAAACCAGTCACTGAAAAGGTATTATTTACCACAATCCGTCCTGAGTCCTTGGATCTGGTCTATTCAGATAAAAATTTTCAGGTCCATCGTCAAAACGCAAAATCATTAACTATAAATAAAGGGGAAGAACTGTTTTTAAAGAACCTCAACAATTCAGAAATCTCAACATCTGAAGAGATACAAGTGAAGTTTAAAATCATCGACGTTGAACTGAGCAAAAACGAATTTAAATCAACTCAACTCTATTCAGTCTCATTCCGCACCAAAGAATCAATAACTGACGAAAGATCTGTTTGGGAAATTACTTGGGATGTGAATCAAAAAAAAGAGCTCAAAATCTCTTCCCTAAATGTCAGAGATTACGAAAGAACAATTCGAAAATCGTCTGAAAAATTATTTTCAGACTGTACAGAATCTATATTCTCCGGGAATTCTTCATACAAAGAACAGCTAAATAAGGGAGTCAATGAATGGCTCGAGAAGTTACCTGCATACGCCATGCTTAACAGGTTCGGAACCCCTGGAATGGCAATAGGAGATATTAATGGGGATGGGTTAGAAGATCTATATTTGTGCCAAGAACCTGGCATCCCCAATAAACTGTTCCTACAAAATAAAAACGGCACATTGAGAGACGTCTCCAAAGAATGGAAAGTCGACTGGCTAGAGGACTCACGCAGCGCTCTATTAGTAGATTTGGATAATGATGGTGACCGTGACCTTGTAGTTGCGATGTACGGAAATATTGTCATCGCAGTCAATGAGGGAAATAAAATAGGATATGAGATAGTTAGCGTCATACCTACCAGTGAATCCACTTCTTCATTATCTGCTGCCGATTACGATCTGGATGGGAAATTAGATATTTATGTTTGTTGCTATGCCCCCAATAAATCTTCTGATGCTGTAGCCGTTCAACCCATGGGAGCAACGGCTCGACGTTTCGTTTATCATGATGACAACAACGGCCCAGAAAATTTTCTACTAAAGAATGAAACAGATTCAGGCAAGACCATATCTTTTCGAAATGTGACCGATGAAACTAGTATAAACACTAACAATCGAAGATGGTCATTTGCTGCAAGCTGGGAGGATTTTGATATTGATGGAGATCCTGATCTTTACGTAGCCAATGATTATGGGCGGAATAATCTTTATCGAAATGATGGAGGAACATTCAAAGACGTCGCCGCCGAACTGGGAGTCGAGGACAGTGCATCTGGCATGTCAGTCACCTGGGCCGACTATGATCTCGACGGCCGCCAGGATCTTTACGTATCAAATATGTTTTCAGCTGCAGGAAGAAGAATCACTTCTCAAAAAGAGTTTAAACCTGATGCAGACCTTGGAACACGCAAACGCTTCGGCAGATTCACTAGAGGGAACACATTATTTCGGAATACTTCCGAAGGTTTCATCGATACAAGTGAAAATGCCGGCGTCACAATGGGAAGGTGGGCCTGGGGCTCACGATTTGTAGATCTAAACAATGATGGGTGGCAAGACTTAGTGGTGGCTAATGGATACTTAAGTGCGGCTGACAATAGCACCGGTGATTTGTGAAGTTTTTTCTGGAGGCAGGTCGTGCCTCAAACATTTAACAACATAAATGATACTAGAAAAGCAAACGAAGCACCTCATACCCAACTCTCAAAAATGATCGAATCTGGGCGCTCATTCAGCGGAAACGAACGTAATTGTGTGTTTATAAATACAGGGAGATCTATAAAATCGGGTGGAAGATTTGCTGACATATCTTTTTCAAGTGGACTCGATTATGAGGATGACGCCCGCTCTGTGGTCCCTGTGGATTGGGACCATGATGGTGACATGGATATGTTCATATCAAACAGAAACGCGCCAAGAATTCGTTTTTTAAGGAACGAATCCAACAATCATAATAGCTCAATACAATTGAAGCTTTCAGGGAACGGGATCAGTTCAAATAAAGATGCCATTGGAGCAAGAGTTAAAATTAAAATTAATGGGCAAACTTTAGTTCAAACTCTCAGGGCCGGTGAAGGGTTCCTTTCTCAGTCCTCTCAATATCTCCACTTCGGAACAGGCAATAATAAAGGGCCCTTCGATGTAAGCGTAAATTGGCCTGATAAAACCAATTCATCAGAAAATTTCACAGGCATAAGCCCAGGACGCCGGTATCTCTTAAAACAAGGAAAAGGAATAAGCGCTGAAATTAAAATCCGGCCCACGATAAAGACATTCAATCCATCTAATCCCGATATACCTCCTCCAGAACGCACAACCAGATCACCCATAACCCCATTACTGAGCGGAACTGAACTAAAAATTAAAGGCGCAAATAATAAAACGATTTCAACAGGATCAGGAACTTCTTCCTTAATTCTAATCTGGGCTAGTTGGTGTCCATCATGCCGAGAAGAACTTCAGAAATTAACCAATAGGGAAAAAGACATCCGCAAAGCTGGCCTTCAAATTATAGCTCTCAATGTAGACGCTCTTGGAGACGGCAAAGCGAAACAGGGCGCAGAAAAAGAAATCCTTAAAAATATGAATTTCCCCTTTGCCAGTTCCGCCGCTAATGCTGAAGTCCTTCAATCACTTCAGGAAATGCATGATGTCCATATAGGGTTAAGTCGTCCTCTCCCGATACCTTCGGCTTTCCTCTTGGATCCAAAAGGAAGAGTCTCTGTAATCTACAAGGGAAAACAACAATTAGACACGATAATTGCAGATTTAGAACACGCCAATCTGACAAGGGCCGAACGATCGATCCGATCAGCAGCAATTAAAGGAAGAACCATCAATCATCCGGTTTCTATCGCGTCAGGAGATTTACAAGCAGCGTCATTACAATTCAGGCGCGCTGCTAGCGAAGAAAAAAAAGGAAACATTAGTGCTGCCGAAAATCATTATCTATGGGCCACTGAACTTGTTCCAAATTACTCTGCTGCCCAGATATCCCTCGGAAAATTATACTTAAAGAAAAGGGAATGGAAAAGCGCTGCTGAACGGATCTGGAAAGGACTGCAGCATGATCGAGGAAAGGCTGAAGATCACTACATCCTTGCAAAAACATATCAACAAATTGGTAAGAATAATGAAGCTCTCAAAAGCCTTGGAACTGCAATAGAACTAGATCCTGAATTTGCTCCAGCACTATTTGAGATTGCCGCCATTAATGTAAAATCAGGAAATATTCCAAATGCTCTGCTCCTATACCGTCAGGGCCTAAAGACTCAACCTGACAACCTTAAAGCTGCCAACAATCTGGCTTGGCTCCTTGCTACTTGCCAAGATGCGAAAGTACGAAATCCTAAAGAAGCACTTTTAATAGCTCAGAAAATTGTCAGCGTAACGAAAGAGAAAAATTCAGATGCGCTCGATACACTGGCAGCAGCACAAGCCGCCTGTGGAGACTTTGAGTCGGCTATTAAAACAGTTAATAAAGCACTACTCCTGATTAAAACCGGCCAATTGCCGGCGCTCACAAATCAACTGAAAGCCAGATTAGATTCCTATCAGAACAGAAAACCTCACGTCGAATGAATCACTCGATTTGCCGGACTCTATAAAAAATTGTTTTCTCATTTCCCACAAAGAAATCATCCACATAAGTGGTTTGCT
>JAAZZC010000020.1 GCA_014239335.1 Verrucomicrobiales bacterium | reverse complement strand
TTCATTAAACGCCAGTGACCTGGGAATGTGCAGATAATTGGATAGTCACCAGCTTCCTTGATTGTGAACTTTAATGTTTCACTTCCACCTGGGTTAACGAGTTTGGATGAATAAAGGATGTCTGGACTAGTTGGGACATAGTTCTTCTTCAATGCCTCAGGATCAGTTAGCATTGCATCGGCTAGGGCTCCTACCTTATCTTTTGTTCCGGGCTTTAGAATGAGCAAGTTGTGCTGGAGCAGGTCAGGATTTTTAAATGTTAATTCTATAGGGACGCCGATCTTGGCTTTAATTTCCGATTGATCGAACTTCATTTGTCCGGGAGGATCAGCTTTTGCGGATAGTTTGATTACTTGGTTTTTATTCTTTTCTTCAGAGGAACCAATGCATGCAAATGATAATAAGATAAGAGTTGAGTAAATGAATTTCATATATTGTGCCTTTATTTTTTAATCATATTTTTGATGCCACTCTTTATAAATTTCAGGTGAGATTTCTGATGGTTTAATCTCACTGCGCCCACCCCAAAAGACATTCGTGTATAAGAGATCTATTCCTACTTCTTTAAGATGCAAATCTATAGCTTGTTTGTGCTCAAGGACCTTATTCTTGTCTGTCCCATGTACAACTCCCATTACATTTACATTTCCGAAATTATCACCGCCTTCTCTCCAATAGCAATGAGTGAGAATGTGGTGTCTCCCGATTTCTGAGCCTGCCTCGAGTTGCATTCCTTCCTTTACTCTCCAATGGAATAAGCCATTGAAGCGAGTTACTCTTTTGCCAGTTGAGGAAGGTTTAGCGTGTTCAAGAAATGTAGAAAAACGACCTATAACCTTCTTCTGGTTAAGGGTTTCAGCAATTGTAAAAAATTCCTCCAATGGCATTTTAAGCTGTTCAGCGCGAGCATTCCATGGTTCGGGGCATATCTCCTCGTGTTTAAGTTCTTCTTTTAACGAGAGTAAAACTTCCCATTCGATGGGTGACAATTCTACTACATTTGTGGTCATCATTTCAGCAGGTGAGTCAGACTTTGAACCTAGGGGCATATTTTTCCTCCTAACATGACCTACGCCAAGAGTGAAAACGCCCTTAGCTGGCATCAGGATATATTTTTCAGCTCCGATGATATTCTTGATTGTATTTGCGTGGTCTTCTAATGCTTCGCCTTGTGGGACTTTAAGGGTTGTCCATAGTTTGAATTCTGAACCTGTTATTTCTCTGTCAGTTGAACGGACTACTACATGTCCGCTGAAAGGGTCTTCTTTGAACATGAAATCAAATGCTTCATCGATCTTGTCATTATGAATTTTCCAAGCGCAGAGGGCACCATGAGCAAGTTTGGTTGAAAGTAATGTTTGTCGCACCCTGCGTATTACGCCTGCACGTAGCATGCTTTTTATTCTTTCGATTACGATATCAAGATCGATCCCTGACTGATCAGAAATTAGATGGAATGGCTGTCTTTGGAATCCGCTAACTAGATCTTCTGAAATTTCTAAAATCTTAGCATTTATCGGGTCATCATGTTCGAAAGGAGTGTTCATTTATAAGGGATTTGATTTATAGACCGACTCTTCTAAAGAGTTGATCGAGTGGGAGTTGTAAACCTATGTAAAAATCTCCAAATTCAGCGTATTTAACAGACACTTCATCATATCTCATTTTATACACGATTCCTTTAATGTCATAGCTATTGTTGGCAAATAGAGTAACGCCCCACTCTGAGTCATCCAGTCCGACGGAACCGGTTATTAGTTGTCTGATTTTGCCGGCCCATTGGCGTCCGACCTTGCCGTGTTCTGCCATTAGTCTTTTACGTTCATCAAATGGTAGTGCGTACCAGTTAAATGATTCCCCGCGCCTTTTAGCCATGCTGTAAAAACAAAAAACAGGCCAATCTGGCATGTTAGGATAGAGCTTATCGTTAGAATATTTGGCCATGTGAGTTTTAAAATCATTGAGAGCGGATTCATACTCATCAGAACCTTCCGTGAGATTGCGTTCAGATTTTAAGGTTTTTTCAGAGTATTCTTCCTCAGTTGTCATATAATCACCAGTTTCAGTCATAGATAAATAGCTGAAACTCGGAGTCAGAATGTCTGCGCCTAGAGCAATGGTTAATTGCTTTTCAAATGTATTAGCTAAGTGAAGGTCATCAGTGAGTAGCATGAATCCGATGTCAGCTTTAGGAGTCACTATGCTAAAGGACATTAATTGTGTATTCGGAGTACTTCTTATTTCTTGTATCAGTATAGATAAATCTGTTTTTGCTTTGAGTTGCTCTTCTTCGCTGAGTAGTGACCATTGAGTGTGATCAATTTGATAAAATAAATGAATTACGTGCCAACCTTCCGTGGGGACGATTGCAGTAGTCTGAGTATCATTGTTGCTCATATATTTAATTGTTTTACAGAGTTATAAAGAAAGCGAAATGGTTTTCATTCATTAGTGTCACTTAGTTCTTTCCCAGGAATTTCAAAAATGCTTAGAGTTGACCATTCTCCGTTTTGGCCGCTTTCCATAAGGGTTGCGCTCCATGGGCCAATGGAATTTTTTGTATCTGATATTTTATAAGAAGAAAAGTTTAACATGTTATTTAATCCACTAGTAGATCTAATCTTTAAATTGTTCCCATTTTGATCTGCAAATGTATTACTCTTTGAAATGTATTTGAATGTGTTAGGGTCACCTTGAATGTTGCCTTCAGAGTCTTTGAAGACGACCTGAAGATATCCGTCATCACCTGTTGTTTCTTTAATTGTTATAACTGGAACAATTACACTTGGAGGGGTGAGCTTTTCAAGGTCTGGACTTAATTCCCAACCGCATTCAATTTCTTTTAATTGAAGTACCGATCCCTTTAAGTTTTTGGGTGCCTCCGCCGAGATGATTTCTTTTGAATGAGTGAATTGGTTTTTTGTATTAATATATGTTCCGATTAGAGCTATCAGTGATGCTAAACAAATACCGAAAACCAATGTGGTGGTGAGTAGAGATAGAGGTGAGTTCTTATTTTTTCGTTTATTTTGACGAAGGCTGTTTTGGGCAGGCTCTATATCCGAGAGAACGCCATTTGGATCTGAAATAGTTTTTTGCTTTGAATGAGCCTCATCTTCTGCTGGCAATGAATCAGGAATATTGCCTGATCCATTTGAGTCTTTAGATTTTTTTTGATTTGGCATTTATAATTCTCTATGGATTGTTTAATGAACTCAACCTGCATGCAAATCATTTTACCTTGAAAGCATTGTATGAATTCATAAAAAAAAGATTGCTTCTTAGTTTTAACGACTAACTTATATTAAAATTAATCATTGAGCAATGGCTGACAAAGAAGACCGTTACGAAGAAAATGCCAAAGGGCAGTACTATGTGGATGATCAATGCATCGATTGTGATCTTTGCAGGGAGACTGCCCCTGATAATTTCACAAGACACGAAGAGGGTGGATATTCTTACTTATATAAGCAGCCTGAATCAGATGAAGAGAGGGGGCTTTGTGAGGAGGCTATGGAGGGATGTCCAGTCGAAGCGATTGGCGATGACGGTGACTGATAGAATGGCTCGCAAGTTTAAAACCAAGCATTCTATTCTTCGGCAACAATTAATTGATGAGTGGCGAGGTCTAGAGAGTCCCAATCAAACGAATTCACCTAAAGAAATTTCTGATGTAGTTTCTGCCGCACTTAAGGGTTTGGGGGTTAGTGATCTTTTGTCAGAGGATGATGTGGTAAAGGCTTGGAATCAAATAATGCCAACAGTCATAACAGAGAACACTAGGCCTACTGGTTTCAGGAACGGCATGATTGAAGTCAGTGTTCTTCAGCCATCAATTCATTATACCCTTGACCGGCAAATGAAGACTGAAATTGTCAAAAAGTTGCAGAATCTTTTTGGTCGTGACAAGGTTAAGGGAATTGTCTTTAGAGTGGGCTGACTTTTTGTTTCTGTGAGTAGGTTCAGAAATATAATTTTTGATTGGTCGGGTACATTAGTTGACGACTTGAACCCTGTCATAGAAGCAACTAATCAAGTTCTAATGCATTATGGGAAATCATCGCTAACTAGAAAGGAATTTTGTGATTCCTTTTGCCTGCCTTTCGTTGATTTTTACAAGAGTGTGTTGCCGGGTGTTCCAATTTCTGAGCTTGAAGAAATGTATACACTTTTTTTCGATGAATCTGAGGAGTCTGTTGAAATTTTGCCTGGAGCAGTTGATTTGCTTAATTTTTGCAAAGAGTCGGGTTTTGGGGCTTTTCTTTTAAGTTCCATAAAAAATGAGCATTATGTTAGACAGTCTGAATATTTAAATCTTAATATCTATTTTGAAAAAGTTTATACTGAGGCTCTGGATAAAAGAATATGGATCAGATCGTTGATTGATGATTGCTCTTTAAACTCACAGGAAACGATTTTTGTCGGTGATATGCAGCATGATATAGAGGCTGGTCATAGCGCTGGAGTGTTTACAGTCGCGGTACTTGGTGGTTATACTAGTGAAGAGATGCTATTAGAATCAGCGCCCGATTTAGTTATTGATAACTTGCATCAGCTCTCTGATTATTTGTCCTCAAAATAAAGATAGGATATATGGAGTACGGAGCTATCGAAATTAATGGTTTGAAGGTTCAATCCAAGGTTGGTGTTACTGATGCTGAACGTTCAAGTCCTCAAGAAATTTCATTTGATATTAGAATGGTTCCTAAGCGCAGCATTTTCGGTATTGATGATTGCATAGGAAATACTATTGATTATTTTGAAGTTTCTGAATCTGTTAAGAATTTATCTATGGATGGTGAGTGGAAGTTGATTGAAACTCTCGCTGAAAAAGTGATAGACCGTCTATTTGTTGCTTATCCTTTAAGTGAAGTTCGTGTAATTGTTCGCAAATATGTTTTGAGTGATACAGATCACGTGTCTGTTTCTTTATCGCGAACGGTTTAATTCCCTGAAATTAAACCGGTAAGTTTACTCTCAGTTATAACCTCTATGCTTAATTTATTTGCCTTCTCTAATTTGCTGCCTGGATTATTCCCCGCTAAAAGATAATTCGTTTTTTTACTAATTGAGCCAGTCACATTGCCGCCATTAGTTTCTATTAAGCTTTTAAAATAACTTCTAGACTCAGATAGGGTTCCCGTTATTACCCACGTAGTTTTACTCAGCGGTAAGCTCTCTGTTTCTTCCAGTGAGGGGATAGGGGCATAGTTTGTTGATGAAGGGCTTATGTCTAAGCCTTTTAACTTATTTAATGCGGACTTTCCTGGTTACGAATTCAAATATGTAATTAGTGATCTACAGGCCACTCCTCCTAGCTCGGATGATATTCTGTAATTCTGGAGGAGCTCATTGATTTCTATGATGCGATTTTTGAATTGTTTTGACTGTTCGCTTCTATCAATACTTGAAGAGGTGTCATTTGTGATGTTTTTGGATTTAACTGGATTGTTTTTCACCCAGTTTTCCTTTTCCCATCTTTCTGATATTAACTCCAGAATCGAAGAATTTGATATTTCATCAAATGACCTGTGCGTTCGTGCGCATTCCTTGGATGCTGATTCTCCTAGGTTGGGGATACCTAATGCATGCAGCCATCTGGCGAGGGGTAAGTCCTTAGCGGTTTGAATACTTTGAGTTAATTTTAATGCTTTCTTTTGGCCTAGTCGTCTAGGCTTACTTGTAGCTCCTGAATGTAATTTAGCAGGGTCAAGCTCCATTTCTGCAAGCTGTTCTGCTTTTAAATCAAAAAGATCTAGGGGATTTTTAACAAGTCCTGAAGTTACTAGTTTTTCTGCAACTGATATTCCAAGTCCTTCCAGCTCGAGCATTTTCCTTCCACCAAAATGCTTTAGCTTGGCCATGATTTGATCGGGGCAGTTGGGGTCATTGCATCTCCATGCGGTGAACCCATCATCTTTAGATATGGATGAATTACATGACGGGCATTTGCCATTTACATGAGTATACAAATCAAATCGAATTGCAGTCAGTTTTCTTTTATCGACATTGACTTTTATTACGGCGGGGATGATTTCGCCGGATTTCTCAATTATTACAGTGTCTCCGATGCGAATATCTTTTCGATCTATTTCATCCTGATTGTGAAGAGTTGCCCTGGACACGGTAGTTCCTGATATAAAGATCGGATCCAGTTCAGCTACTGGCGTCAGTACTCCTGTCCGACCCACCTGAATAGTCACTCCATTAAGGATGGTTTGGCCCTGCTCTGGACGGTACTTGTATGCACAAGCCCATTTTGGAAATTTCGATGTGGATCCTAATGATTCATGGGCTTCAATTTGATTAACTTTTATGACTGCTCCATCAGTACCGTAAGGGAAAGAGTGGCGATCTGAATCCAATTCCAATACTGCGGTTCTGAGTTGTGCGGAGCTTTTAATAATCCTAAACCACTTGTCTACGGGCAAGTTCATCTCCATCAGGAACTTCCTGTATTGTTCAATAGTTTTTAGATCATAACCGTCTATTAAACCGAAACTATGAAAGATGACCTCGATTGGCCTTTTAGAGACGACGTTAGGATCTAATTGTTTGAGTGTTCCTGCAGTAGCATTCCTAGGATTGATGAATTGTGTTTTTCCTTCTTTGCTGCGGATTTTATTTAATTCTTCGAACGCTTCATTTTGCATGAATACCTCACCTCGTATTTCAAAGGTGCTAGGTGCATTATTGGGTAATGAGGTAGGTATCGTTTTAATTGTAAGTATATTTTGTGTAATATCGTCACCAGTCTCGCCATCTCCCCGAGTTGCGGCATATTGTAATTTGGAGCGTTCGTACATTATTGATACAGCGACCCCATCAATTTTAGGTTCAACGGTGAAAAGTTCTTGATTGGAAGGTAGTGTTTTAAGAGTTTTTTTATGCCATTCAATAAGATTGTGTTCCGAATTTGTATCTGTACTGATTTCTTCCTCTTTTAATTCATGTATATCCTCAATAGATAACATCCTGACAGGATGGCTGATTTGCTTAAACTCTTTTAATGCAGTTCCTCCAACGCGTTGAGTTGGCGAGTCGTCTGTTATTAGTGAGGGGTGTAGTTCTTCGATTCTCTTTAGCTCATTCATCAATGAGTCATACTCACCGTCACTGATTGCTTGTGTCCCGTCATTGTAGTACAATTGATTGTGATAATTGAGCTCTTTTTGAAGTTGAGTAACCCTTGCTTTTGCTTTCTTTATATCCATCAGTTATAAAACTTTGATAATTGGCTATTGGTATTGTTACGGAGTAATAAAGTTTGATGACTTCTTCTGAAAAAATTCGTTTAACTGAAATCTATCAATCGATTCAGGGTGAAAGTAGCTTTGTTGGTCAGAGGTGCATTTTCGTTAGACTCACTGGGTGTAATCTTCGGTGTAATTATTGTGACACGGAATATTCATTTTATGGAGGTAAAAATCATACCATTGGAGACATATTAAAAACGGTAAATGATTATAATTGTAATCTTATCGAAATAACTGGGGGTGAGCCGCTTTTACAAAAGGGTGTACTTCCACTAATGACCAGCATGTGTGATCAGGGTAAGACTGTATTGATTGAAACAAGTGGCAATCGCGATATAAGTGTCGTTGATCCTAGAGTTCATATAATAATGGATTTAAAGACTCCGAGTAGCGGTGAATGCGACCGGAACCTTTACGAAAACATCAAATTCTTAAAACCCAAGGACGAAGTTAAATTCGTCATTGGTTCTGAGGAGGATTACATTTGGTCCAAGGAGAAGCTAATTAGCGAAAATCTTAATGAGTTGTGTGGGAATGTGATATTCTCCCCAGTGTTTGATCAAATCCAATATAGCGATATGGTCGATTGGATCGTTAGGGATTGTCTAGATGTGACCTTTCAACTTCAGCTTCATAAATTTATATGGGATCCGTCTGAAAAGGGGGTTTAAGGATTTGCTTTTATCGAATTTTCCTATTCATTTAACGCTACAAATGAACATGGACTACCTAAGATTTATCTTTGCAATTGTTGCTGCGTACTTCATCTCTTCTTGCGATAAGCATGAATGGGAGGACACAAAAAAAATGTTCGAGCCTCATGGTCACGCTGAATCTGGGCAGAATGAGGGGCATTAGGTAGAAATTGGCTCCAGCCCCAGTCTTAATTCTCTTCAATTGGGGCACATTAATTTTTGTTTATTTGAAACTAATTTATTTAGTTTAAAGAATTAAATGATTTAAACTTTTATAGAATTAAAATCTGTTTGAGTCTTGAGAATTTTATTAATCGAGGATAATGCACCGTTAAGAGAAGCTTTAGCTAAGCGTCTTCGAAGCGACGGTTTTGCTGTAGATGAAACGGGAGAAGGTAAAGAAGGTTTATGGCTTGCCCTAGAGAATCCATATTCACTTGTAATACTGGATCTTACTTTGCCTGAAATCGATGGTCTTGATCTGCTATCTAAGTTGAGGAATGCGAAGAAAAATGTTCCGGTACTAATTACTACAGCGAGGGATTCAATTCCTGATAGGATTAAAGGTCTTGATAGTGGTGCTGATGATTATTTAATTAAGCCATTTGCTTTAGATGAATTCATGGCAAGGGTCCGGGCGCAGGTAAGGAGAGCTAATGATAAGAGCGACTCTGTTATTAGGATTTCTGACCTTGAAGTGGACACTAAGGCTAGGATTGCTAGTAGAGGTGGCAGGGCCCTTGATCTGACTGCAAAGGAATTTTGCTTACTGGAACTACTCTCTTTGAGGTCTGGCCAAATTGTTTCTAGGGCTGACATTTGGGAGCAATTGTACGATTTTGCCGATGAGGCTGACAGCAATGTTATTGATGTTTTTATCAATAGATTGCGGAAAAAATCAGAATCAGGTGAAGCTCCTAGGTTAATACAGACGAGAAGAGGTTTGGGTTATGTTTTGTTGGATCCGGGTAATTAGTAATCCGGAGCAATGATTACAAAATCAATAAGAGCACGGTTGCTCGTCGCATTTTGTGTAGGATCTTTATTAGTCATCGTACTGGCTGTCAATTTGACTTATTCCCTAGTCAAGCGGGTTCTATACTCTGAACTCGATCATTTTCTTAGAGATAAACTTGCGTATCAACAAATCGCTGCGGCCCAAACTGGGGATAGAATTGTTTTTAGATTGTCTGAGCCTCTTCTTAACACAATGCAAGATCCAGGAGGAATGGATTTCTTCCAATTTAGATTTACTGACGGACGTGAAGTGTTCCGCTCTTCGGGGCTTCCGGAAGGTGTTAATTTGCCAAGTGTTGGATTGATTGATGCTGATTCTTCAAAAGGGCAGGACGCTGTAATTTCTATAACTAATTTTAAAGCTGATGGCAATATTGATGATCGTTTGAATCCCAAAGAACAATCTATTCCGATAAGGTGCATGGGCGTTGTCTTTGAACCTAAGCCACTAGTTGAGGGCAATGCAGGGACTAACGAATTAGAGTTGATTAAAGTGCATTTGGTTGTAGCTCACAATTGCTTGGAAATTGAAAGTGTTTTATCTGATTTAAAATCAAGATTGTTACAGATAGGGATCATCTGCTCGATCGCTGCACTTCTATTCACAGCTTTAACCGTTAGGAATTCGGTTAAGCCTGTGGGTTTGATTTCCAGGAGAATAAACGACTTAAAAATTGGAGATGAAGATGAGAGCATTGATCTTAAAGAAGTCCCCTTGGAACTAGTTCCTATAATTGATAGGTTGAATCAATTATTGAAGAGAGTTGCAAAAACAATTAATCAGGAAAGGCAATTCACCTCAAATGCGGCGCACGAACTACGCAACCCGTTGGCCGCACTTAGATCTCAAGTTGAAGTGGCATTATCATCAGAGATGTCTTCTGATGAGGAATATGAAACATTGTACAACATTTTCGGACTCCAGCAGCACATGGAAAGAATTGTGTCGAGTCTGTTGCTACTGGCCCGATTAGATTCTGGTAGTCAGAGAGTCAACTCAGAAGAGTTTCCTCTAGCTAACCTTATAAGAAAGAGCTGGAAACAATTTTTTGATAAAGCCTCAGAAAAAGACCTTAAGATTAAATGGGAAATGGTAGAATCTGATATTTCAATAAAATCTGATGACGTGCTGATTGGTATATTACTCTCAAACGTGTTTGAGAACGCAGTCACTTATACTCCTTCTAGTGGTCACTTAGTAATAAGTTCAGAAGTCACTGAAGGTTCTGTCATAATTTCAGTTAAAAATTCAAATCCTGGTATAAAAAATGAGGAAGTGTCTAATCTGATGCGACGATTTGGCAGGAAAAACCCTAACTTCACTTCTAATTTAGGTCATTCAGGTATTGGTTTTAGTATTTGCCGTAGGATTGCTTATGACCATTTGGGTGGACAAATTAATGTGGATGTTACCTATGATTGGTTTACTGTAACAATAGTATTTCCTACTACTGTAGTTTTAGGAAATCATTATCACGTTTAGGCTGTGTTAATCTAATACCTTTAATATATAGCAAGATGAGTAAAGATTATAGATGGATGAAACTGATTGATTTCAGGTTTCTACTATCATTTGTAATAATCATTACTTTGGAGAATTACCCCCCCGTGATGGCGGCTCCCCCAGAGGAAATTCCTCGTGCTATACAGGATTTCCTTGAGGGAGCCGTCGCAGATTTTAAACCAGAAGGTGTCAGGAGCTATGACAATCACCCATCTGGCATGATTTGTGTCGAGTATGGTCTAAATGGATATACGTCGACCTTTAAATTCGATTTAGGATATAAGCTTTTAGAATCTTCAAGTGATCGGTTCAAAGATTTGGAAGGAACATTCGCTGGAAATGATGACAAATTACCATTGCTTCGCTTGCCATCAGAGGTTGAGTATGCATTGAGGGGGTTGTTTCCAGGTCTAGAAGGAATTGATTTTCGCAAGGTAGTTCTTCAAGGTGAATATTTGTATCAGATAAAAGGTATTACTGATTCTGTTGGAGTCTTTCCTGTGATAGACGAGAAAGGTCAGCTCCTTCAATTTAGTATTGATCGTGATGGAGATGGGCTCGGTGATGCCTATGAATTGGTCTGTGGGTTCAACCCAAATGACTCCGATTCAGATAATGACGGCTTTCCTGATGGGCTTGAGCATTCAAAAGATGGGGACCCCTTAGATGCTAGGGTTTTGCCTAAAATACTCAAGATGCATCATGACATAGATTCTAATGTTATGGTCATCACTGTTAGTACATGCAGGGGCAAAAACTTCTTTCTTGAAGTTAATCCAACAGGAGCAAATGCAGGATGGGAGAAGTTAGGGGAAGTAGTTCAAGGCGATGGCGAGGATAAGGAATTTACGATACCGAGTGATGGTTTCTTTATTAATGCAATGGTCAGGGTTGGAGTTGAGGGAGGTGATCCAGATTTAGCAATGAATGCGGACATGCCTCCGAGGAAGAGGAGTAATAAAAATTGCAATGTTCCAAGTTCATTAAGGGGTAGAGAAATTTCTATAGGTCAGGGAAAAAAATTAATGTTTAGGAGTAACCGAAGAGGTGAAATGGTTGAAGGTGGCAATAGAGGTAATATGGTTGTACCCTTTTCGTACACATTTAGTAAACCTGATCATTGCAAGGCTCGGTTAGTCCTGACGTTCACAACTAGACGAGGGTTTGAGACTATGGTCTATGAGTTGACATTTGTACCCAAGGGAGGGTCAGGCGAGTTCGTCGCTAAAAAATTTGGAAAAGGAAAAAAAGAAAATGCAGGTCATGGAAATTTTACGATTTCCATGAATCCTTAGCATTGTATCAAATTTAAAAATAAAAAGGTACAGCGAGATCCCCCAATCTTAATTTCTTTACTATCCAAAATTAATAAGCCCAGCTTTTTGCTGGGCTTATTTTTTTGATCCTTACTTGGCGAATATTATATATTTTCTGCATATGAAATTCATTAAGGCTGAGCTGATTATGAATGCGCTATTTGCTAAATGCTCAATGCCTCTATTGGAATCAATTAAATCAAATACAAGAGGGATGGACATCAGTCCTGAAAAAAAACTAATACCAGAAACGATAAAGAATAATATTATTTCTTTAGTTTTAGAGTGCCTGCCGCTATTGAAGACAAAATTAACATTAAGCTTAAAGGCGATTGTGTTCGACAGCATGAATGCGAAAACATTATTAATAATGGTTCGCGACTCTTTTAAATCTTT
>JAAZZC010000079.1 GCA_014239335.1 Verrucomicrobiales bacterium | reverse complement strand
AGTGGGATCCTGTTTGATAGTTCTGTATGGACTGCAGAAGCTGAAGTAGGAGACATGCTTCCAAAAATATTTGCACTTGGTGCAGCAAGAGGCAGATCGAGTTCATTGATGATTTCAGAGAAAACTGAGTTCTTGCTCCTTCTAACTGCCACAGTCTGCAGGCCTGCTGTTACAATGTCTGGGATGATATTTTTTTTTGGCAGTACCATGGTCAGGGGCCCTGGCCAGAATTCTTGGATCAAAACTTCCACCGTTTCTTCTATATCGGGTGGAATATTGACAATTGAATCCAGCATTTTTTTACCCGAAACATGTACGATCAGAGGATCTAAGCTGGGTCTTTCCTTTACTTCAAAAATGGCAGTACAGGCTTCAGCGTTAAATGCGTTAGCCGCTAGTCCGTAGACTGTTTCTGTTGGTAGAGCCACAATTGAGCCTTTATTGAGCAGGTTTACTGCTTGTGTAACAGCATCTCTGGTTTCTTCGGGCGTTCCGGCACTTAGGGTTACGGTTTCCATTTACTCGTGATGATATAACTTCCCGAATCAAGGGAGTACGTCAATATTACACCTTCATGGCTTTCGTTGCACCTTTGTCATGAAGTCGTAAAGTGCTCTTGATGCAAGGAACCACTCGACAAACGCCAATGAACGTAATCCTTATTGGATTCATGGGTGTTGGTAAATCAACCATAGCTAATGGGTTGGCTAAGAGTTTGGGATTTGATGTTTTGGATACTGATAAGATGATTGAGCAGAGCCAATCAAGGTCTATAAATGAAATATTTACCACTGATGGGGAAGAATCTTTCCGTGAAATGGAGTCAGTAATACTAGGTAATATCATAGGTAGTACTGAACGGTCAGTCATTTCGACTGGTGGAGGCATTGTCACTCGGGAAGAAAATATAAAAGAGTTAAAATCTATTGGTATTGTTTTTTGGTTAGATGCTGGGGTTGATTCCATTCTTGATAGAGTTTCAGGTAACCGTGACCGGCCTCTTCTTAAGACTGAAAATCCTAGGAAGAGGATTTTGGATCTTCTTAGCGAACGTGAGCCGCTTTATGAAAGGTGTGCTGATGAGCGAATTCAGACTGATGATTTGTCCGTCGATGAGATCTCATACGGGATTGCTGAGACGGCAAGGGTATGGTTTTCAAGGTAATCGTAAGTCATGGTAATGGAGCTAGAGAACAAAGTCAGATCGATTGCCAAGGAGCTTGGTTTTGATGAGTGCAGATTTTCTGTAGCTAAGGAAGCTTCACATGCGGATCGATTTCAGGCATGGCTTGATGATGGGCAGAATGGTGATATGGAATGGATGGAACGATCACCGGAAAGAAGAAAGGATCCACGTCTTTTACTCGAGGAGGCAAAAACCGTAATCGTTTTAGCTATTAATTATTATCCTTCTAGATCTGATCCTCAGCCCAAGGATAAGCTTGGTCGTTTTGCTAAGTATGCTTGGGGAGAAGATTACCACCTTGTAGTTGATAAGAAACTTAAAGCATTTGCAAGTGCTCTCGAGGAGTTTGGGGGTAAGCAGAAATTTTATGTAGATTATGGTCCGATACTTGAACGTGATTTTGCAACTGATTCGGGTCTTGGTTGGAATGGTAAAAGTACTGTGCAGATTCATCCGAGCCTAGGGACTTGGTTCTTTTTGGCTGAACTGGTCACAACATTAAATCTGACAGCTGATGAGCCGATCCCTGACCGATGTGGGAAATGTACGCAATGCATCGACTGCTGCCCGACCCAAGCTATCACTTCTCCGCATCACTTGGATGCTCGTCGGTGCATTTCTTATTTTACGATAGAGCATAAAGGTTCCATTCCTCAAGAATTTAGAGAAGCGATAGGAGACCGAATTTTTGGTTGTGATGATTGTCTTGAAGTTTGTCCATGGAATCGTTTTGCTAAGGCCTCTACCGAGGCCAAATTTGCTGCTAGGGAGTACATTGATATGTCTCTAAACGAATTTTTGACACTCAGTGACGAAAATTTTCGTTCTTTATTTAGCCGTTCACCTGTGAAACGTATTGGTCGGGATCGTTTTCTTAGAAATGTATGTATTGCTCTAGGAAATATAGGAAATATTTGTGATATTCCATGCCTTGAGAGAACTATTGAGAGGGAAAATAAATTAGTCAGTGAGCATGCTAGATGGGCAATAAATCAGATCAAGTCTCGTTCATGAGTGGTTCATTATGTAGATTTACATATAACGTTGAATTTGTGACGATTTAGTTGCAATCTAACGTTCGTTTTTTATTCCTCTCAAATCACTAATATGGATTCCAAGCTCTTTTCTTTCCGCGGTCCTTTCTTTATATTTTTAACCGTTATTTGTTTAACAGAATCTGCCATTGCAGAATCGGAACCGGTCAATGACACTTATCAGTTATTGGAGGACTCCATACTGAAGACGGGTT
>JAAZZC010000143.1 GCA_014239335.1 Verrucomicrobiales bacterium | reverse complement strand
GCCGAAGAGCCAGCAGCCGAAGAGCCAGCAGCCGAAGAGCCAGCAGCCGAAGAGCCAGCAGCCGAAGAGCCAGCAGCCGAAGAGTCTGAAGAAAAGGAGGAGAGCGATTGATGGATTTTTACCAATTTTCAATTGGTATGATCAGATTTTGATCTCTTAATATTATCTTACCTAGCAATTATGATTTCTGCTTTTAGCAATACATTAAAAATACCGGAGCTCAGGCAGCGGATTTTCTTTACTCTTATAATCATTGTTATTGTTAGAGTTGGAGCCGCAATTCCACTCCCAGGTGTAAATTCAACAGTCTTACAGGCGGCAATTGACGCGGCTGCAGATGCCGCAGCCAAATAAGGTGGTGGAGATGAAACGGGTGGTGGAGCTATCGGAGCGCTTGTTAACGTATTTAGTGGTGGTGGTCTTAAGAATTGCGCAATTTTTGCATTGGGAATTATGCCATACATTAGTGCGTCAATTATGATGCAGCTTCTGACTGCTGTTGTTCCTCAATTACAAAGATTATCTCGGGAAGATGGAGGAAGATCCAAAATCAACATGCTGACCCGTTATGTTACGATTGTTCTATGCTTAATACAGGGTTACATGCTTGCCAAATCGCTAGAGAGTCCGGCGAATAATATTTTTCTTGCTGATATAGCTCGCTATATGGAGGATTCAGGAGCCGGTCTTGTGCCAGGGTATGGCCCTCAATTTGTCTTTGTGACGGTGATGGTTATTACGGCAGGAACAATGCTAATGATGTGGCTGGGTGAACAGGTCACTGAGAGAGGTATTGGTAATGGAATCTCATTGATAATTTCAGTTAATATAGTTTCAGCTCTACCCGGTGCTTTGGTGCAGGTATGGGAAACATACATATCAGGAGCCGAAGTAGGCGAGTTGCGACAGCCTCTAACACTGGTGTTTTTGGTTGCATTGCTTTTTGTAGTTATTGCCGCGGTGATTAGTATTACTCAGGCATTAAGAAAAATAACAATTCAATATGCTAAACGAGTCGTTGG
Source organism: Verrucomicrobiales bacterium (assembly GCA_014239335.1). Classification (GTDB taxonomy): domain Bacteria; phylum Verrucomicrobiota; class Verrucomicrobiia; order Verrucomicrobiales; family DEV007; genus EC70. The sequence continues at coordinate 2,525 of JAAZZC010000143.1, read as the reverse complement.
CAGAAAAGTTTATGGGGGGCAAAGTTCATACCTTCCATTAAAAGTAAATTATGCAGGAGTGATGCCTATCATCTTTGCTCAGGCGATTGTGCTGTTCCCAGCACAAATCATTGCCTTCGTCTGGCCTGGGAGTGAAACAATGAATGGTATTGCCTCTCAATTGACACAGGGCTGGATGTATTACACTCTGACTGGTTTGTTGATTTTCTTTTTTAGTTATTTCTGGGTAGCAACAATGTTTCAGCCAACGCAGATAGCTGATGATCTAAAGAAGAACGGTGGATACATCCCAGGGCATAGACCGGGTAAACCTACTGCCGATTTCCTTGATTTCACGATGAGCCGATTAACGTTTGCTGGAGCTATTTTTCTTACTGTCATTGCATTATTGCCAGCATTAGTCGCAAGGAGAGCAGGAATTTCAATGAACGTTGCTCAATTCTTTGGAGGGACTAGTCTTTTGATTTTAGTTGGTGTTCTTCTCGACATGATGAGACAAACAGAGACTCACCTCATACAGAGGCATTACGATGGCTTTTTGCGTAAAGGAAAAATTCGTGGGCGCACTGATCGGCGCTTAGGAGCTGGTTCTGCGGCGGGTAGTAATTCTATGGTGTGGCTTTATCTTTTAATTGCGGTTCTTATTATAGTTGGAGTTGTTGCAATTGGAGTTAACTCGGGGAATTGATAGTAATTAATTAAAGCCTGTTTGGAGACATCAGAAGCAGAGGAAGATGCCAATTTATCGAGGCAAACAAGTTGAATCTATGCGCGCAGCTTGCGCATTAGCTCGTGACATTCTTTTAGAATCTGCAGCACAGATAAGACCAGGAATTACGACTGGTGAAGTTGATTCATTTGCTGCTGATCTTATTCATAAAAATAATTGTAAGAGTGCGTTTCTTGGTTACAAGCAAAGGAATGGTCCTGCCTTTCCTGGCAATGTTTGTATATCGGTCAATGATGAAATTGTACACGGCATTGGAGGGCCAAGGGTCATTCAACCTGGTGACATTATAAAATTGGATGTTGGGATAATTAAAGATGGTTGGGTAGGAGATAATGCCTTGACGGTGCCAGTAGGAGACGTTGGTCATGAAGTTGAGAAGTTACTATCGGCAACCGAAGAGTCTCTACATATTGCCATAAGTTTTGCTCGGGAAGGGGTCATGCTCGGTGACTTATGTGCTTCAGTTGAAAAGCATGTAAGAACTAAAGGATTTACAGTTGTAAGAGAATTTGTAGGTCATGGTGTAGGTAAGAACCTTCACGAGTCGCCGCAGATTCCAAATTATCGACCCGAAACGGACAGACCGAAATTAAGGAAAGGAATGATTTTAGCGATTGAACCAATGGTAAATATGGGTAGTGCAGGGATAAAAATGCTTGATGATGATTGGACGGTTGTTACTGCAGATGGCAAACAAAGTGCTCATTTTGAACATACTGTATTGATTACCGATGGAGAGCCAGAGATCCTAACCTGGCGCGAAAGGACTATGATGGCTGGGTCAACAGCTTAAAATTCAATTAATCTTAAATATTTATTAACTTCAAGCCCGTGAATTGCCTTAAAAATAGGAGAAGAGTGCCTTGCAGAACGTGTAATCTATGCTAAACATTTCCTCCGCTTTTGCGGAAGCTGTACGGCTTCTTCATTTAAAAATCTTTGGTGCTGCTTTAATTAGAGTTGTGTCGAGTATGAAGAATACGAAAAGTTTCGAATTGCGGCAATGAAAGGTAGAGCCTAATTGGCTCACGCCTCAAATAAACAAAGCAAATAAAATGAAAGTAAGACCTTCTGTGAAGCGATTTTGTGAATCTTGTCGAGTAATTCGGCGGGAGGGGGTCGTGCGAGTTATTTGCAAAAATCCAAGGCACAAGCAGAGACAAGGTTAATTTTCAAATGGCTAGACTTTTAGGTATAGAGATTCCGAACGAGAAACGTATAGAAGCCTCGCTTCCGTACATATATGGAATAGGTGATAAAACAGCAAAGAAGGTTCTTGAGGAAGCTGGCATAGACCCTGACATACGAACTGGTGAGCTGACTAGCGATCAACTGAGCCAAATAGTTAGCGCTATTAATTCTGCAGGAGTTATCATAGAAGGTGATCTAAGAAGAGAGCTTCAAGCTAACATGAAGCGCTTGCAGCAAATTAATTCCTACCGTGGAATATTACATCGCAGAGGTATGCCGGTTCGAGGACAGAGGACGAAGACGAATGCGAGGACACGTAAAGGCGGGAAAAAGAAAACGATAGGCGTTGAACGCAATCCGAACGCTAAAAAAGGAAAAGTTTAATCAACTTTATTCGTAGAATATTTATTTAATTTATATGGCTGACGACGAAAAGGAATTACCAGAAGAGGAAACTCCGAAGGCAGAAGAAGAAACTCCGAAGGCAGAAGAAGAAACTCCGAAGGTAGAAGAAGAAACTCCGAAGGCAGAAGAGGAAGCTCCGAAGGCAGAAGAGGAAGCTCCGAAGGCAGAAGAGGAAGCTCCGAAGGCAGAAGAGGAAGCT
>JAAZZC010000021.1 GCA_014239335.1 Verrucomicrobiales bacterium | reverse complement strand
GTCGTCCCTTTCTCAAAAATAGCAGCATATGCTCAGCCAGAGGGAGAAAGCTCTCAAGATCCTGAAAAGCTGTTACTTAAGGATGAAGTCATGATCGAAGGGAAAGATGTCACCGATGCATACGCCTTCAATGAATCGGGAAATTGGAAAATAAATATCACTTTCGTTGGAGATGGGAAAGACACACTTGGGGAAGTCAGCTACAAGTATCAAGGTGATGAAAAAACTCAAATGGCAATACTCCTTGACGGAGAAATCATTTCAGCAGCTGTATTTAATGGACATATCCCCGGAGGAAATTGTCAAATAAGCGGCAGATTCACTGAACAGGAAGCAAACACGTTATCAGTATCTATGCGTAACCCATTAGGGGTAAAACCAGAAATACTTTACGAAGAGTCTTTCCCTCCAACTCTGGCCAAAGAAGCCATTAATCAAGGAATGCGAGCAGGCATATGGGGACTCGGGTTGACTGCACTATTCATGGCATTTTTCTATCGTTTTGCCGGATTAATCGCTCTGATTGGCCTGAGTATGAATATTATTCTTCTCTTTGGTATCCTTGCAATTTTTCAGGCTGATTTTACTCTTGCTGGAATTGCAGGAGTGATCCTTACAATCGGAATTGCTATAGATGCAAATGTATTAATCTATGAAAGGCTGAGGGAAGAAATGGCAGCAGGAAAGACAGTGGGGACTGCAATTCAAACTGCTTACGAAAAAGCTTTCTCAGCAATTTTTGATGCTCAGATTACTACACTTATTACGGCTCTAGTTCTTTTATGGTTAGCGGAGGGCGCTATCCAAGGATTTGCAGTGACACTGACCATCGGAATTATCGTGTCACTCTTCTCAGCTCTTCTAGTGACTCGAGTATCCTTTAATTGGCTCAGCGCGGCAAGAAAACTTAATAAGCCTCTTAAATTCACTCCTGTATTATCCAATAAAAAAATTAATTTTCTTAGTCTATCAAAGTTTAGCCGATTCATATCCATTGCTCTTATCGCTGTAACGGTATTAACCATCGGAATAAAAAAAGAAGAATCTCTTGGTATTGAATTTGTCGGTGGAGACCAGCTGAGATTCAACGCGTCAGAAAACACAGACAGTGATTCTATCAGTAAAGTAATAACAGATACACTTAGTGAAACCAAGACACCCCAGATTCAAAAACTGACTCCGATCGGTGGCGAAAGCACGATTTTCTCCGTGCGTATTGAACCAGGTTCCGGTGACAAAGTGAAACAAGCCATTACCGCAGCAGGTCTTGCTGAGGGGCAAATTCAAAGCCAACAGATCGGTTCTGTTGTTGCTGGCGAAATGGCACAAAGGTCTCTCTACGCGCTCATTGCAGGGCTTGGAGTTATTTTTATTTATGTGACTTTCCGTTTTGAATTTTCATTCGCAATTGGCGCTATTGCCGCCCTAATTCATGACTTGTTTATTGTCATTGGGATTACCGTTCTTTGCGGAAAAGAACTAAATCTAATACTAGTTGGAGCCTTTCTGACAATTGCTGGTTATTCTATTAATGATACGATAGTTGTTTTTGACCGCATAAGAGAAGGCCTTCGTAGCCAGAGAGGTAATGTTAGAGATATCATGAATACCGCCATTAACGCTACGCTCTCGCGAACGATCCTTACCAGTTTGACCACCCTAATCACTGTCGTATGCTTACTATCGTTTGGTGGACCAGCGCTAAATGACTTTTCTTTTGCAATCATTATAGGAGTTATTATAGGAACCTATTCCTCAATATTTGTCGCTTCTCCTATTGTTTATTGGTGGGCAAAGAAGAAAAAAGTTAATTTACGACGTGAAATTTTGGATGCTGATCAGGATGACATAAGTTCAGCAACAACAACAACCCAGAACCACGCTTGACTAATCGATACTTAACCGTTAAATTCAGCCCCCCTAAAATAGGACGATTTATTAATCAATAAAATACATATGCCAGAAGTAGAAGTTAACAAAGGTGAATCTGTGGACCGAGCTCTCAAACGTTTAAAGAATAAGCTTGAAGCTGAAGGAATCATGGATGAAATGCGCCGCCTCCGTGCCTTTGAGACTCCCTTTCAGCGCTATCGACGTAAACAACGTACAGCAGCAAAAAAATCGCGCATGCGGTTTAGAGCAAATCTTCAAGTATTCAAGCGAGGCAACACCACTAAGGAAGAAGAAGTATCTCCTGAAGAAACGACTGCAGTGGCAGAAGAAGCTGTCGAATCAGCAGCGACTTAATAGAAATCCCATTTGAATTGGGAAATTTCACCCATTCGTCAATTAGGAATAGGTTAAATTGTGGGGAAAAATTAATCTTCTTCAAGCTCTACAAAGTACTTTTCTATCGCTGAAACAAGTTCAGGAATATTTGATTCCTTAGCTTCTATATCAACCTGCAGTCCGGCAGTTTGTAAAGTCTCTGAAGTGATTGGTCCGATACTAGCAATTATTAAGTGCTCTGGAATTGGTAAATCCATATCCAAAAAACTCTCTACAGTACTTGAACTGGTAAAAGTGATAAGATCAGTATCTCCAGCCCGAAACCTTTCAACTGCACCGGTCGGGTCTTCTGACTCAGATACGGTCTGATAAGCGATTGCTTCATCAACAATTGCTCCAGCCTGAATCAGGCCATCAGAAATTACATCTCTTGCAACAGAAGGGCGAACCAGCAAAACCGTTTCATTCTCAACACTTTCATCCATCAACTTCTTTAGTAAACCCTCAGCAACATATTCGTCTGGAATTAAATCTACTGAAAGATGATAATGCTGAACTCTTTTTTGGGTTCCTGGACCTATTACTGCTATCTTCGCCCCCCCTATAGATCGAGCATCGTTGTAGAGTTTAAAAAACATATCAAAGAAAGCATCTACTCCGTTCGGACTAGTGAATATGATCCATGAATATTTGTGCGCATCCTGTACTAATTTTCCAAATTCTTTTATATTTTCAGGTGGCTCGATTCTAATTGTAGGCATTTCATCAACATCAGCTCCTAGACACCTTAATCGAGCACTAAGCTCTCCTGCCTGGCTACGCGTTCTGGTAACAACAATTTGTTTTCCAAACAAAGGACGATTCTCAAACCAATTTAATGTTTCCCTTAACTTAACCACTTGCCCAAAAACGGCCACAGCTGGAGCCTTAAATTCCACTTTTTCTGATCTACTCGAAATATCACCCAATTCGCCAACTAAAGTTCGCTGACGACCAGTCGTTGCCCACCGAATTAAAGCTACAGGAGTATCTGGTGGAGCTCCACCAGCAATCATCATCTGAGTAACTCTTGCTAGTTGTCCTACACCCATCAACATGACCTTTGTCCCATCCGAATTCCCAATTTTGGAGTAATCCACAGCAGCATCTTCTTTCGTCGGATCCTCGTGACCTGTGAAAATAGTTAGCTGAGAACAATGATCCCGATGCGTCACAGGAATACCTGCGTAAGCTGGACCTGCTACTGCAGAACTGATACCAGGAACAATTTCAAAGGGTACTCCAGATTCATGTAATTCCTGAGCCTCTTCACCTCCCCTACCAAATACGAATGGATCACCGCCCTTTAACCTCACCACCGTTTTTCCTTCCAATGATAATTTAACAAGTAAATCGTTTAATTCATCCTGAGGAATAGCGTGATCAGCAGCCTTTTTCCCCGCATAAATCTTTTCCGAAGTTCTCGGAGCATGATTAAGTATGTCAACATTGCATAGGTAGTCATAGACAACGACATCAGCCATTTCAAGGCACTGTTTTGCACGCAATGTAAGAAGCCCAGGATCTCCAGGACCAGCTCCCACTAGATAGCAAACTCCTTTCTGTTTATTTTCAGAATCACTCATATTTAAACGCATCAATTCCCATTTGCTCCAACAAATCAAATGCAATTTTATTTAATTCGTTCCTTTCTCCTATCTTGGTTCCGGTCTTTGGGTCTGAGTCTAATTTTTCTTCATCAAAAACTATAGCGCTGATTTTTAACTCATTATTTGGCAACAAATGTGCACTGACTCCTACCGGAGTATCACAACCTGCTCCAAGAAGTCTAAGGAATTCTCTTTCTACACCAACGCAATCCTCTGTATCCACATCATTAATTAATTTAAGCGAATCAACTATCGAAGCATCGGCAAGTGTTTCAATTGCAATTGCACCTTGCCCGGCAGCGGGAATAAAATCAGTAACACTCAGAGGTAAGCACTCTAGAACTTTATTCTCAATAATAATTTGAGTTGACTCGGAATCATAAAATTCTAGTCGCTCAAGCCCAGCTCTAGCCAATATCGTCGCATGACCAGCTTTCCCATCAATTAACTTCCTTAGCCGAGTAGGCACATTCCCTCGAATCTCTGAAATGACTATATCTGGTCTTATCCATCCAAGAGTTCGAGCCCTGCGAACACTACTCGTTGCCACACAAGAATTTTCTTCAAGATCCTCTAAATGACATGCATTGGCCCTAAAGATTAAAAGATCTTCAATAGGTGCACGTCGTAAAACTGATGCAATCTGAAAAGCAGGACCGAGTTCCGAAGGTAAATCCTTTAAGCTGTGAACAGCAGCATCAATTTCACCTTTTACCAAAGCATCTTCTAATTCTTTAGTGAAAACTCCTTTCTCCACTATCGGCCGATGCCCTTTCGAAAAATCAGTTAGCTTTAAATCTTTATACCTATCACCACTGGTTTGGATAATACGCTCTTCTATTTCCCCATCAAATCCTTTTGCCCTTAGCTCAGATGCAACGGATCGAGTTTGATAAAGGGCCAAATCACTTCCCCTGGTGCCAAGAACAATTTTATTCATACTGTGGCAAGAGGATCATTCCCCTGATCGGGATAATTTTGTACATTTCTAGAACTTATATCTAATTTTAACTTCGCTAACTCTGCTGAAATTAAATTTTCACATACTATAATTTGTTCTTCACGTCTCGCATGAGCTGATACCGTGATTTTTTGTAAAGCATCCATATCGTATAGGTAAACGCCCGGAACACTTGCGACTCCTTCATCAACGTCTCTTGGAACTGCTATGTCTATGATGAATAATGGGCGACCACGACGCTTGCGAACGGCCGGTCCAATCTGTTCTTTAGTTAAAAGGGCGTGAGGGGAAGACGTCGCCGTAATAAGTATGTCCGCTTCAAATAGTCGCGTTAATCCTTCCTCAAATTCATAGGCCTTTCCACCCATCTCTTCAGCAAGAGAAACGGCCTTCTCATGTGATCGGCTAGATACCACTAGCCCTTTAACTCCGCGCCCAGCAAGTGTTTTGGCAACCATTTCGCCCATTTGCCCTGCCCCAAGAATCATCACATTGCAGTCTTGCAAGTTTCCAAATATCTTCTCTGCTAAATCCACTCCAGCAGCACCTACCGAAGTCGCTCCACGAGTAATTTTTGAATTAGTCCTTACATATTTGGCAATCTTGAAGGCATTCTGAAAAAGTTTATTTAAATAACGTGAGGTTTGCCCCGCCAAATGCGCTGCTGCATATGATTTTTTAACTTGTCCCAAAATTTCAGTTTCCCCCAAAATCATTGAATCAAGGCCACTCGCAACTCGACACAAGTGCTTCATCATTTCAGATCCATGAAACTTATAAAAAGGTAAAGCTCTCATTTCTTCTTCCCCAAATAAACAAGCAAAACACTCCTCGAGTTGAGAAAATTTATCTGGGTTAGCTACGGCATATATTTCAATACGATTGCATGTGGAAATAATCACCGCTTCATAAAACCCTTCCTTCTCAGTAATTAAAGAGCATTTATCTCCAAGCTTCGTCTCTGGAATGGCCATTTGCTCGCGCACAGATACTGGAGCCGATTCATGATTAATGCCCACACAAAAGATCTCAACTGAATTTATGTCTCCCATTAATTCTAAGAAATTATCAACAAACTTAAAAATGAAATTAGAAAAGCAAATACAGCAAACTGAGCAAGTCTACGTGCAACTATTCCGCGGAAAAACCCTACAAAACAAATTACTGCATAGAGAATCCATATCGCATACAAAGGCCACAAGGGGTGGCTATCTCCTTTGGGAGGAATTTTCTCTGCGGAAAAGATTCCAGCTGCTAACAATATGACTCCAAAAAACATAAGCCTGAAAACCGCTTTAGATAAATTATGCATTGGCGGTAAATTATAAAATAATGTCTCCAATTTACCCGATCGCACATGATGCTCTTGGAGTAAAAACATCAAGCCTGCTACACAAGCCATACCAAAGGATCCATACGAAATTAATGATACTCCGATGTGCAATTCCGTCCAAGTTTCGGCTCCGCCCAGATCTGCCGCAGCTTTAATAGCTTGATCTTTATCGAAGGGCGCTAAAGCAACTATGATACAGATAATAAGAACTAAAGGAGAAGTAAAGACTCCCATTAATGAGAGCCTATAACTTGATCCAAAAAGAAGGTAAATAATGACCATAGACCAAGATACAAAAACAAGTATTTCTAATAAGTTTGTCACCGGGCAACGCTCATGGACTTGACCACGCTCCGCCAAGAACATCGATTGACATGCCATACCTAAAAACATAGCTAAAAAGTTCCACGCAGATTTCTTATAATGCCCGCTACGCAAAGAGGTAATTGCATATAAAAATCCACCGCAGAAAAAAACCGCAGCACAAACTAAAAATAAACGATCACGATCCATTTTTTGAAGGGTTGTATGTTAATCCTTGCCTAACTGCTTTGCAAAAGAAGTAATTAACTTATATGTGATTTCATCTAGATATTTCAACGGCTTAAATTTTGTGCTATGACTCCTATATCTTAATGAAAAATATTGATCTAAATAGGCTAGAAAAAGCAATACGTGATGTCCCTGACTTTCCGAAGCCCGGAATTGTATTCAAAGACATAACGCCTGTTCTAGCAGATGCTGAACTTTTTTCTATGAGTATCCATGCAATGGCGTCTACTGCAAAAAATACAAAAATTGATAAAGTTGTTGGAATAGACGCGAGAGGATTTATTTTTGGGGCAGCAATAGCTCATTTACTGAATGTTGGATTCGTTCCAGTTCGGAAAGCCGGCAAACTACCTTGGATGACAGAATCTGAATCCTATTCATTAGAATATGGAAAATCGAAAGTCGAGATCCATAAGGATGCTATTTTAGCCGAAGAAAAAGTCATCATAGTAGATGACCTTCTAGCCACTGGAGGCACCGCAGAAGCAACCATTAAACTAGTTAAAAGTTTAGGAGCAAATGTACATTCAGCATGCTTTTTTATTGAACTCGGATTTTTAAATGGAAAAGGGAAATTAAGTCACACTGAAGTTGAGTCATTATTAGTCTACTAAAACTAATTTTTTGATCTTATTAGTCTCCTTGATCTAATACGTGGACACACTTCTTCTCCGTCAGTTAATTGTTCATGCATTTCTTTCCCAACTTGAGCAGGAGACGGTCCAACCCATTCACTCGATCTCCCCTCAATATCAATGCGACTCGATGATGGATCCAGAGTCAGAGTAGTAAATAATGAATCCTTGTAAGGGCAAGTGTACTCAATGTATGGATGTTTAGCATGAATATCTTCCGGATAACTTTTGTGCCGATGCTTACCACCAACCCATTGATAAGATGCTGAATTAATATGGAAATAGATTATACCACCCTTGCGAAAAACGTGATCAATATGGGTGTGCCCATTCAAGGCCAAAATTATCTTACTCCGGTGAACCTGAAGAATCTCTTGGACCTCTTTCGCATTATCGATACTCCACGGTCCTGCAATAGGTTGGTGAGAAAAAATTATTATAGGCCCTTCTAACTTCTCTAATTCATTTTTTAGCCACACCAATTGAGCCTCTCCCATATAGGAGGGATATCCCTTTGTATGGTCTGGTGATTTCTCATTGCCATCCAAAACAATTAATTTCAAACCATTGACATCCTGCGAATAATACCTCCCCTTCATCCCCCAGAGTTTAACAACCTCATCAAATGAATGCCCATCATCAACATCGTGATTACCTAAAACATGAAATGCGTTAGGATTAGAATTCTGAAAATTTTCTAATATTTTATTATTTTTTTTATTTGGATAAGCAAAATCCCCCAGTTGAATTACTGCATCCGGGTTTTCATTCTTCATAGCTTTAAGAAACGATTTCAATCGGCGGTCTCCATCATGCATCACATCGTGATGCAAATCAGCTATCATTCCAATTTTGACTGGCCCTTCTAATTTTCGAATATTCGCTAAAACATTTTCACATAAGAAGATTGATCCAAATCCAAATGCAGATTTCGAAATAAAACGGCGACGGTCACTAACAGGTGCACCTAAATTATTATCAATTAACATCTAATGTATTCATTTAAATTTCTTAACGACAAGAGACGCGTTGTGCCCACCAAACCCGAAACTATTACTCAAAGCAATATCCACATTTATCTCACGTGCTTCATGAGCCACGTAATCCAAATCACATTCATCATCAGGATTATCAAGATTAATCGTAGGCGGAACGATTCCATTAGTGATCGATTTCACGCAAGCAGCGAGTTCCACACCTCCAGCAGCACCTAGCAAATGCCCAGTCATGGACTTGGTAGAGCTAACTAAAAGACCGTCATTAACTTTATCTCCAAACGACAGCTTAATAGCTCTAGTCTCGCAGATATCTCCAAGCCCAGTAGAAGTACCGTGAGCATTAATATAATCTACATCCTGAGCGTTAACCTGAGCATGATTTAATGCATTGTTCATGCAATGACTTGCGCCCAATCCTTCCGGGTGAGGTGAAGTCATATGATACGCATCGGCAGAAACTCCATAACCGGAAAGTTCACAATATATTTCAGCTCCTCGTGCTTTTGCATGCTCAAGCTCTTCTATAACAACAACCCCAGACCCTTCGCTCATTACAAACCCATCACGCTCCTTGTCAAATGGCCTTGAAGCTTTTTCGGGTTCATCATTACGACTACTTAATGCTTTCATTGATCCAAACCCTGATAATCCCATAGCCGAAATGGATGCCTCGGCTCCACCTGCAAGAAAAATATCCGCATCACCAAACCGTATCATTCTCCAGGCTTCACCAATATTATGATTGGCTGTAGCACATGCAGTCACAATCGACATATTCGGTCCTGATAAACCATATTCCATAGAAACAAGACCACTACTAATATTGGCAATCATCATCGGAATAAGAAACGGTGACACTTTTGTTGGACCGCGCTCTAAATAATTTTGATGCTGTTTTTCAAGAGTGCTCAACCCCCCAATACCACTCCCAATCATACATCCGAAGCGATAAGGATCGAAAGATCCTTCGCAAATACCAGCATCTTCATATGCCATTTTTGCTGAGGCCATCGCCAACTGACAGTACCGATCGGCACGACGAGCATCTTTGGGGTTTTTAAAATATGAATTAGGCTCAAAGTCATTAACTTCTCCGCCTATCTGACAATAGAAGTCTGATGGATCAAGACTAGAAATCCGCTTAATCCCACTTTTGCCTTCAATTAATGAAGACCAAAAAGAATCAAGACCAATCCCTATTGGACTGACCACTCCCATTCCTGTAATAACTACTCTACGTTCACTCATTAAAGATAATAATCGTATAAATTCTTAACTTATAACATTTGCGCATAATCAACAATTTATATTTATAAGTCACTTAACCAAACCCTTTCATTCAACGCCCCACAACTTGGGCAGGGAGGAATATCATTCCTAGATCTATCCTCATACTGCTCTCCACAAATATTACATACAAGCCGATATTTTCTATCTTTTTTCTCTCTACGCTTGCGTGCCCAATCCTTTGCTAACCATACTCCGAATAAAACAACAGGAGTTATGACGAGATAAGCTACAAGGATATTAGTCAGAGATATTTGAAACATTATAAAGCTATAAGTTAATTACCAATTAATGGTAACCATCGCCCAAGTTATTCCTTCTAAGGACACTGAAGAAAATCGCATTGCTCTTAATGATTGAATAATCGCTTTATCTATTTCCTTTCCGGCACTCTTTTCAGGCAATAAGTGAACAATTCTTCCGAACCTATCAACCCCAATGTGAATATTTAAACTATCAATTCCATTTGGAATATTAATTTCACTCTCATCATGCCACTCAAAAGGGCTAACGGTAGAACGTTTTTCTTTATCCCATAAAAAAGTGACAACTGGCTTAACTTCATCCACTCTGAGATTGTTATATCCTTTAATTGCCCTTCCATTGGGAGGAGGAAGATACAACGAACCGGAAGGAAAAAACCTACCGGTATCCTCACTACTAAATGGCGAAATAGTTTTAAACTTAGATGAGTGATTTTCAAAAAAAGGCTCGAACCGCACAGCCGTATCTGAAAGATCCTGGCCCAGAACTCCTGCCGTAGCCTCTTGATCAAGGGCAATAAATCGATCGTCTATATGCTTTAAAAAAGATTGAGCCTGTGGATTAGATGAATCTAATACAGTAACTTCCAACTCATTAAGTAATTCTCTTTTCTGAGGGGGATACACGACACTAAAAAGATAAAAACAAAGGACATGACCAAGGAGCGAAAGAAGACTAAATGCCACTATCCAAAAAGGTCTTTTTGCTCTGGAAACCCAATCAAAAGTAAAAACTGATTTGCTATTCTCAGAACCTAATATAGCACTATTCATGGTCTCTGATCGGCACGAGTTGCGAGGATAGGAGAGAATCCAGCGCCAGCCACTAAATTACAGATTCTAATTACTTCTCCAAATCGAGAAGTCTGATCAGCACGAATAACAACCTGCAAAGCAACACCTTCCTCCTCTTGTTTCTTAATTAGCTTCTTTTTAAGCTGCTCAATTGTTATAAGTTTATCATTGAAAAATATCTGATCAGATTTACTGCCGGATATTGTTATCACATCGGCTCCAGTCGCTGAATTCAACGACGACCAAGACTTGGGTGTTGTAACAGCAATTCCTGAACGAACAACCGCATCAGAGCTCAATAGAAAAAACAACAACAACAAAAATATAATATCAAGTAATGATGCAAGATGTAAAAAAGTGCGCCTAGATCGGAGCGTACTCTCAAGTTTCATTTGTTCGCTTAATTACTTTAAACCTGATTCTTTTTTAAGGTCGCCTCCAACTTTCGAAGCCTCTTTATTTGCATCACTTCCATGAGGAAGAGTAAATTCAAGGACCTCCTCATCTTTTCTGGCATCTTCAAGAATATTGACAACCTCAATGCCACCCCTTTCCATATCATGCATTAAATTTCGAGCAAATGTAGAAAGGTATGAATATAAAATGAAAGTAGGTATAGCTACTGCAAGCCCAGCCGCTGAAGTTATAAGACTTTGATAAACCCCTTCAGACAAATCCCCTATCGAGGCCTGACCACTCACAACATTAAATTTTACAAAAGTATCAACTAAACCCAACACTGTGCCTAATAATCCTAAAAGAGGCGCAATATAAGCAATCGTTAGCATGACAGACAAATAACGTTCGAGCCTCGGCACTTCTAGCTGGCCGGACTCTTGAACAATTTCCTTCAGATCAGATCTAGGTAATTCATGCCTAATAATAGCAGAATGAATAACACGAGCTACTGGTCCCGGGGTCCCTTCACTAACTTGCAAGGCTTCAGCATAATTCTTCTTACGAATCAAATTAGATAAACCTTGTAAAAACTCTCCAACATTAATTGTAGAACGATGAAACAAAAACAATCTCTCTAGGAATACCCCCATCGCTAATATGGAACATGCTAGAAGCAACCACATCAATGGTCCTCCCTTACTGATCATCTCGAACATATTAATTTAGGCCTTTATTTTTAGTTAACACCTGCCACAAAGTCGCACGGATCATCTTTCGAGTAAAGGGCTCTACTCAAAATCATTTTCTACCGATAAAGTTCGGCAGTTTTGGAAATTTGAGTTACTAAATTAATTATTTTCTGCTCAACATTTGATTCAAGTTGATCAGGTCCATGTAAAACTCCTACAAACAAAGAATTATAATCAAAAAAACTTAGCCTATCCTGCTTATAGCTAATTGTTAGTGGATTTTCATGTATAAGGTCAAATTTAGAACGAAAACTCCTTATCCCTGCAATAAATGACTCGGTGAAATATTCCGAAGAGCAAGGTAGCTGCGATAAGATTAAAGGCTCTTCGTTCCCATAAATTAATGCACATTCCTTAATTCCAGGCATCGCTTCAATTTGCTTTATGGCATCTTCATAATTAATTTCACTATCATCCAATATAAAAGGCATTAATGATTTTTTTTCAACATTTCTAGAGGATGGAGGTAAATCCTCCAATGAACGGAGTGCCGTTTTTTTCAATTTTGATGATTCCGCTTCACCTAAAGGCCAAAATTCATTACCTCTCAATTGTTCTGATGATTCTTCTTTGATAAATGAAAAATTTTTATCAATTTCAGATTCAGATAGAAAGAAATCTGAAGAATCATTTGTACCGGGAATATTTTGAATGCCCTGATCCTCACATTTTCTAATAGATTGCTCCAGTAATGGATTCTCCACACCACTATTCTCTTTATTAATAGGATTATGGGACCAAGAAAAAGGTGGCTCCGGAGTCGGTTCATCTAAAAAATTTAAACCGGCTACATCGTTCTTGTTGTCTTGATATAAAACTGAATTTTCAGAACAAGAATTAAGATTAGATTCGATAGGTTCTCTGTTAATTGCTTGAGAACTTTCTTCAACAAGTTCAAAAGGACTCAAATTATCAACACCACCTCTTATTGTATCTTTGCTGTCTTTATTATTTGGAATCTGCTCTTCTTCGACTGGATGAAAGCTAAGCTTTCTCACATCATGAAGAATCTCATGATCCTCTTTTTTAAATAACTCTTTAAATGAAAATGCCATTTCTGATCATCGTGGCTAGAAAGCCATCTCCTTGCATTAAATTTTAAATAATACGAATATTTAGTAAATATTAAATAAATATTTGTATTATTCCAAGAACAAATATTTCAAAATTAAGAAAATCGCTCTTTTACACCTATCCAAAAATACAATTCTAAAGACTAAACTAACCTTCAATAATCTGTTGAGATTAAGGAACTACTAATTCAACTATGAGCCTGAAAAAAACCTTACCATCATCTGAATTTAGAGGATCGAAATAAATCATCTTCATTGTTCCGTCTTCATTATCAAGAGCCGCACCTTCATTAATCACTGTCCATGCAAACATGTCATGAGATCGTTGAACCGTAATAGAAACATCATTGGCATCTGCAAGTTTCTGGAAATGAATAGCTACACTTTGAGCGCCATTATTCTGCATAATTTCAACTCTGGGCAGACTTTCTTGAGGAGCCAAAGCCTTAGGGCTCAAACCAAAAGCATACTCGTGAAGATTAATTATACCATCTCCATCAAAATCATCATCAGGATCAGTCCTATCCCCTTGTAATTCTTCATCACTAAATTCCAGTTGGGACCAATCTTCGTAACCAGAAGAAATTACACTATTTTCCTTACCTGGACTACCTAAAGGATCAACAGATGCCTGCCAATTGGTCGAATCATCTCCAAAATCTGATTCAACAATGCGCTCAATGCTTCTGCCTGCGCCTAACGGCCAAGGATCAATGTCATCATACCGAATTGAATCAACTTCGATCATAGGAACAACAATACCAACACCCGGAACAAAATCAGGTTTGTCAGGTCGAAGTAATGAAATCTTCTCACCCCCATTATTTAATGCTCCGGTAAAACCATTATCCGCTCCATATATAATCACTCCATTTGGAACATTATACTGATTTCGAAAATCACTAACGGGTATACCCTTTGGAATAATAACTACTCGCTGTCCTGACTGGAGCTCAGGCTCGTTTCCTGGAAAAGTAAAAGCAATTCCATCTAGGGACCAATTATTACTAGGATCACCACCCAAATTAACTGGCGTTGTATCATATAGGGGTAATGCAGCTCCGCTAATATTTGAAATCTCAATATATTCAATACCTCCATCTGAAGGTTCATAGGAAATTTCACTGATAACCGCTCGTTCAATGAGCGGAGGATTATTAGAATAACCATCAGGGAATGCCTCAAACCGATTAATCTCTACTGTCGGAGAACCTGATTGAGGTACAAATTTTTCAATTCCAACACCATTAACGTACCTGATTATTGAAACCCCATTCTGAGTTGCGCCAAACTTAGCACCATGCGAAAATCCTGTAAAATCGCCTTCAGAATTAGCAGAAAATAAAAACACTTCATCTCCTCTGGAACTAATTGAGAATGATGTTCCAAAGTAATTAGGCGGAGCGCCAGGATCTGCGTTATTATCTTCATTAACTGCCCAGTATCCACCCGCAGAAATCACTGTTCCATTTGGAATCATATATTTCTTCGGCTCTAATAAAGGGTCATCAGTCAAATACCAACCTCCAATCTCTACATCCAATGAACCAGGATTATAAAGCTCAATTACATCTGTTTGGGGAAGATCAGTGTGAGATAAAATCTCATTTATCAGCACTGCTCCTCCACCAAAAGCACTGCCACCCCTATAAGGACTCACTTTCCAATCAACCGCTCTATGACCAGATCCTACAGGATTCTCTCTTATTAGACTGTACCCCTGTCCATCAGCAGCTACTGGCCAAGGAAGCTCATCATCATATTCTACCGAATCTAATATCGCATAATATCGGGAATGTCCCGGCGCGTCTCTCTGTAATCCTTCAATAGTAATAGGAATCCGCAATTCTAATAACTCACCGCCGCCATTTAGTGATCCTCCTTCAGGGTTTGCGAAAACACGCGCAGAAACGTCTAAATCATAGGCTGAACGAAACACGAACTCCTCTACATTTGTAATATAAGCGACTTCTCCTACTGCCAGCGTAGGCTTTTCCCCAGAAACAGTCACACCAAAACCATTTAATGATAGATTATCTCCATCGGATAGCGGGTCATAAAGAAGAGCCTCCTGAGGACCATTATTAACAACTTTCACATACTCAACAGAAGAGCCGTATCCAGGAGTATACATGATTTCTGTAATTTTTAAGCCTGACACTGAAGGATTCCCATTCTCAAAACCTAAACTCGGATCATCTGGTATTAAGTATTCATGACCACCAACATCTGAAAACCTTGCAAAATTCTTGCCATCTTCAGATGCGGGAAAATGAAACCCATGGACCCAACCTGTAAGAACAGTATCCACAGCTGAATAGATAAAAACTCTTTCACCCTTTGAGCTGGCGCTTATAACAAATCCATTAATCCCATTTTCAAGTACCAGATACCCTCCAGCAGGCACAATACTATTATCAGCAATTGGAGAATTCTTTGTTGGCCTATCAATATTATCAGAGACATACCAACCACCTATATCTATATCAGCGGTGTTAGGGTTATATATTTCAATGGCATCATTATCCAAATCTCCATCTCGCGTCCTAATTTCGTTAATGTAAATAGGTAGCAACGGGTTCGGCAAAGGCTCATCTTCACCGGGTGAGCCATGCATAGAAATACTTGGCCTCCAGCTCTTATAATCATCTTCATCAGAAGATCCACTTGGATTTATATGAACCAATGAATAGTCACCCCCATCAGCCGAACTTGGCCAGAATGCCCGTTCAAGATCATCTTCTTCAGGTAATTCTGGAGGATCAGGAATATCGCCATCATCACCATCATAATAACGAAAGGAATAAATATTATTTCCTGTCTCATCGGGACCATCCTTTAGAGTAATCCTCTCTCCCCGGTTCGATAAACCAGCACGTCCAGCTCCTGCCCCATCATCATCAATGTACTGTCCCCCTATCACGACTTGAGGGTATTGCGTAGCGAAGAATTGAGCATTCGCAACAATTACGTAAAATTCACCGGGTCCCAAAAAAGTTTGATTAGGAAATGTGTAATTCACCCCGTTCGTGAATTGCCAACCAGAAATGTCCGCAGCCAAATCGCCAACATTTTTTATCTCTATGAATTCTCTAGCCTCATCCGGACCATTGGGATTATAGTATATTTCCGATACAATGATCTTAGAATCAGCAATAACTTCAACTTGGATTAGAAGCCAAACGGAGATTAATAAAATCGATTGAATCGATTTTATTACTATACTTGAAGGGCAAACCATCATATTCGGGGGATTGGGTATTGTGATGCGCAATAACCCAATAACAGTATCAATCCCTCACAGGGTCCGGTCAAGGACGAGACTATCATAGTTGAATTTTATTTTCCTCTACCTCCCTCGAAACTTCGGCAAAACCTTAAAATTATAAATTTCTATGGGCGAAATCAACCAACTAGGATTTGCATTAATTAACTGGTAATCAGTCAAAATAAATTCCGGAAGGAACATATTTGAATTTGGGTCATACACTTTTGATCCAGAAAATTTGCCTTTCATTCTATATTCATAATTATGATCAAACCCAAAGCGTTTCACTTCTTTTAATTTTGACGGGTCCATACCAAAACTCTCTTCTTCTCCTTCACTAATTTCAGGCAATCTGTCAGGCACAGGCTTGAACTCTTCATTCATTACAACCAATGATGAATCTTTCCATTCCTGACCCGGTTTACGCAAATAACCCAAGAACCTCATCCGATAAACATAGTAACGTCGACCAATAAAATAATCACCTAACGGTTCACTTTTAATTTGAGCAGCACGATCGCGTAAAGCTTCAACGTACGCCGGATCATTAGTGGGGTCCATTGTCTGGCAACTGGAAAGAAGGGCACCAATCCAGAAAATTAAACCAAACAATCTTAGGAACGAAAACATCTGTACCAAGATGCACGGATCTTTAGAAAGCTGCAACGAAGTAAAAGGAAAACCGCAAATTTTAATAACTGAGCCAAGGGCCAAGCCATTTTTCAACTACCGATAACGGGACCCCTTTCCTCTTAGCATAATCCTCGGCCTGATCCTTAGCTATATCACCAACCCCAAAATATCGAGATTCTGTATGAGAAAAATACAATCCACTGACCGATGATCCGGGGCTCATGGCCATACTCTCAGTCAGACTGGATCCGGTCACTTCCTCCGCATTTAGAATCTCAAAAAGTTTGGCTTTTTCGCTGTGATCAGGCTGAGCGGGATAACCAGGCGCCGGCCTGATACCACGATACCGTTCCCTGATGAAATCTTCATTAGACAACTGACCTGAAATTTCATAACCCCATGCTTGGCGAACCTCACTATGCATTTTTTCAGCAAATGCCTCTGCTAACCGATCGGCCAGAGCCTTAGTCATTATCGATAAGTAGTCATCATTAGAGCTTTCATATATTGAAGCCAACTCATCAGCCCCATGAATGGAAACCACAAATCCACCAAGAAAATCCTGCCTACCACTACTCTTTGGTGCAACAAAGTCAGCTAATGCATAATTAGGTTTTTTATTCTTTGTAAACTGTTGCCTTAAGGTATGAAAAATTGTTCTAACATTTGTCCGTGATTGGTTTGTATAGATTTCAATGTCATCTCCAACGGTATTAGCAGGATAAATCTCCCAGACCCCGCGTGCCTTAAATGCCTTCTCTCGAATGATTTTTTGAAGAGTTAATTGAGCATCAGCATAAAGTTTTTTCGCCTCATCTCCACATTTAGCATCATCAAAGATCGAAGGGTATCGACCACGGAGTTCCAAAGCATGAAAAAAAGGAGGCCAATCAATGTAGGGTATGATTTCCTCGATTAATGGAAATGACTCTTTTCTACTTCTTCCAGAAGGCTCAGCAATTTCCATACTTTCCCAATCTGAAACAAAAGAATTATGACGCGCTGCTTCTAGAGAGATTATTTTTTTATTTTTCTTAGCTTGCCCGTATCTCTGCCTCATCTCATCGTGTTTCTTTTCATTCTCAACCACAAAGTCATTCCTTGCGTCATCGCCTAGAAGAGAAGTTACCACGGGAACGCTACGACTAGCATCAAGGACATGAATAACAGGCCCGCCGTAATTGGGAGCAATCTTAATAGCGGTATGAGCAGCGCTTGTCGTAGCTCCTCCGATGAGCAAAGGAACTTGTATACTTTGTCTCTCCATTTCCGAAGCAACGTTCATCATCTCATCAAGGCTCGGTGTGATTAAGCCGCTCAGCCCAATAATATCGGCATCAATCTCCTTCGCCTTAGCTAAAATTTTCTCACACGGAACCATTACGCCCATGTCAAAGACTTCAAAGTTATTACATGCAAGAACCACGCCAACAATATTCTTCCCTATGTCATGGACGTCACCCTTGACTGTCGCCATGAGCACTTTGCCCGCCGACCGCGCTGACCCCTTTTCATCATTCATAAAAGGCTCGAGGTAGGCGACCGATTTCTTCATGACCCTTGCCGATTTAACAACTTGCGGCAAAAACATTTTTCCTTCCCCAAATAAATCTCCAACAACTTTCATCCCATCCATCATGGGTCCTTCAATAACTTTGATCGGCTTACCATACTTGAGTCTCGCCTCCTCAGTATCTGCTTCAATGTATTCCGTAATTCCTTTCAGTAGGGAATACTGCAATCGCTCCTCTACGGATGAATCACGCCAAGAAAGATCAGCCTCATTTTGCTTTCCTTTCGCACCTTTAAATTGCTCCGCATAATTAATGAGTTCTTCTGTAGCTTCTGGATTACGGTTCAGTAATACGTCCTCTACCTTATTTAAAAGGTCAGGGGGAATTTCCTCATAAACCTCAAGCATTCCAGCATTCACAATTCCCATGTCCATCCCCGCATCGACCGCATGATAAAGGAAAGCTGAATGCATCGCCTCGCGAACAATATTATTACCACGAAATCCAAATGAAATATTGGATACTCCGCCACTAACCTTGGCCCCAGGTAAATTTTTCTTTATCCATCTCGTCGCTTTTATGAAATCAACAGCATAATGATTATGTTCCGCCATGCCCGTAGCAACGGTCAAAATATTAGGATCAAAAATAATATCCTGAGGATCGAATCCTACTTCATCAACAAGTATCCTGTAAGCCCTCTCACAAATACTGATCTTGTCATTATAATCGGCAGCCTGACCCTTCTCATTAAAGGCCATCACAACTACTGCGGCACCGTATTGCATAATACTGCTAGCTTTATTTTTAAATTCTTTCTCACCTTCCTTCAGTGAAATGGAGTTCACTATGCACTTGCCCTGCAAGCTCTTGAGCCCCTCCTCGAGGACTTCCCACTTTGAAGAATCAATCATAACAGGAACCTTCGAAATGTCAGGTTCTGACGCAAGAAGACGCAGGAAACGGCCCATCATTTCCACTCCATCAATGAGACCCTCGTCCATACAAATATCAATGACGTTGGCGCCATTATCAACTTGTTGCCTCGCGACATTCACTGCTTCCTCTAGCCTGTCCCCTTTAATCAGTTTTGCAAATTTAGGAGAACCAGCCACATTCGTACGTTCGCCTATCATTAAGAAATTTTTCTCTGAGGTATGATTATAAACTTCAGATCCGCTCAGCCTCATTACCGGATCAATCTTTGGTAATACTCGAGGCGCATGTTTTTTTGCTTCTTCAGCAATGGCTGCAATATGTTCCGGGGTATTACCACAACATCCTCCGACTAAATTAATTAGACCTGAACTAGCAAATTCCGCAGTATATTTAGCCATATCATCTGGTAACAGATCAAAACCAGTCGGAGCGAGAGGGTTCGGCAATCCCGCGTTAGGATAAACAGAGATGAATGTATCAGATTTGGAAGAAAGTTCAGCCAAGAACGGGCGCATTAGATCCGGCCCCAATGAACAGTTCAGTCCAACGGCCAAAGGATCCATATGACGAAAAGAATTGATGAAAGCCTCAACCTTCATTGCAGATATCATCGTTTCTCCTCCCATTCCAACCGCCGCTGAAATGATAACTGGAAGCTCAATATTTTTCTCTGCAAATACCTGATTAATTGCAACTGAGGCGGCCTTAGCATTTAATGCATCAAAAATAGTCTCGATTACCAGAAGATCACATCCCCCCTCAATTAGAGCCCTTACCTGATGAGTATAGGCGGTCATGACTTGGTCAAAGTTTACATTTCTGTAACCAGCATCATCCGCATCAGATGACTGAGACAATGACACGGTCAGCGGACCTATTGATCCAGCAACATACTTCCTTTGGCCCTTCTCTTCCCCTATTCTATCAGCCCAGGCTTTACATATCTGAGAAGATTCTAGATTTATTTCCCACGCCAAATCATTAAGGTAATCATTATCAATGATCTTCTGAAAAAATTCCTGTCCCTTTCTGCCCGCACCCAATTCTCGAGGATCATCTACAAAAAATTCACTTTGAGCTATTGATGTTGCGGAAAAAGTATTTGTAAGAGCAATGTCCGATCCAGCTTCGAAGAATTTCCGATGAATATCACCTATGACTTCCGCTTGAGTCAGTGAGAGGATGTCTCCATTATTTAGAATATCCTTTTTAACATCTGCAAATCGCTCTCCACGAGCGGCAATTTCATCAAGGCCATAGGAACGAATCGTTGTGCCCATGCCCCCATCAAGAATTGCAATGCGCCGCGTTATCAATTTCTGCAGGTCATTTTTTATGCAATCTTTACTCATTTTAACTAATTTTACAGTATAAATGGGTGTCTTCAAGTTTATATATCAACAAATCAAGATATGTTGATATGTTTTGCATACTTGTTAAGAGGGTTGAGGAGTTGCATATGCCAAGACTCTTACTAGCTTCTACCTCACCGAGACGACACCAGTTGATGAACGAAGCCGGATATCAATTCGAAGTATGTTGTTCGAATGTAGAGGAAATCAGTGATGAATCCATGAATGCTGTGGAACTGACTACTACCAATGCAAAACTGAAAGCCGAACCGGTATCGCATGCGAATTCTGATTCTATCGTTATCGGTGCTGATACGGTTGTTTCCTTAGATAATAAAATCTTCGGGAAACCAACAGATCTAGAACACGCCGTGGTCATGCTTACGCAATTGACTGGTAGAACTCATGATGTAACGACTGGTGTCTCCATATTATCGCACAATCAGAAAATTGACTTTCACGCCATTACCGAAGTTACTTTCAAGCCATTAACCGAAACTGACATCCTTCAATATCTAAACCTAATTAATCCACTTGATAAGGCAGGAGCTTATGCCGCTCAAGAACATGGGGAGTTCATTATAGATAAATACTCAGGTTCATACACTAACGTTGTCGGACTCCCAATGAGCGAATTAAAAAAGACACTCGGAGAGGAATTCAAGACCTATCCCAAATCTACTATCAGCTAATTGCAGAAAGATTAATCACAATAACTGAAAAATGAATATCATCATCATTGGAGCAGGACAAATAGGACTTCACTTAGCGAGGAGCCTGTCAGGCGCTGCTCACGACATTATTGTAATAGAAAGCAATGAGAAACTGGCAGAGTCCTCATCCAGTGAAATAGACGGTCGAGTAATCACTGGTAGTGGTACTTCTGTAGAACTATTACTTGAAGCCGGAATTACTGAATCCGATTTACTCTTTGCTCTTACTAGCAGCGATGCGACAAATCTTATTGCATGCAAATTGGCCAAAGAACTCGGAACAAAGAAAACTATTTGTAGGGTATCACCATTACTACTTAGAGAAGAATGGATGTTTGATTATCGGTCCAATTTCGCTCTGGATCACATATTTAGTTCAGAACGGCTTTCCGCAATTGAAATATCAAAACACATTAGGAATCCTGAAGGCATAGCAATTCAAGAAATCGCAAGAGGTCGAATAGAAATTCAGCAAATACGTATTCCTGAAAACAGCAACGCATGTGGGAAATCTCTGCTGGATCTAAATCTACCAGAAAGAGTGAGAGTCGCATCAATACAAAGAGCCGAAAGATCATTTGTTCCTACAGCCGAAGAAAAAATTGAGCCCAATGATCAAGTAACACTCTTTGGAGACCCTAGCAGATTATCAAAAACAGCAACGTCTCTTAGAACCAATACTGAAAAAGAGAAAGGCGCCAATGTAGTAATTCTTGGTGGAGGTGAATATGGACTTTCCCTCGCACAGATGATTAGTCCATGGAACTGTCAAATCCGCATCTTTGAGAAGAATCAGGACCACGCAGAAACACTTGCTGAAGAATTAGCAGGAAAAGCCACAGTCATTCACGCTGATGCCGCCTCACTTAATGAATTGCGAGAAGAACAGGTAGGAGTAGCGGATTTCTTTATAGCAACAACTCAAAGTGATGAAGATAACGTAATGACCTGCCTCCAAGCAAAGAACCTTGGAACGAAAAGCTGCATCCCTCTAATTCATAGAACAGATTACGCAAATGCAGTCAACCAAACAAAGAGCCAACTCGGGATCAAGGAAGTCATAAGCCCAAGAGAAGTAGTGAGACGGGAATTAATGCGTTTCATCACTTCAGACAAATATCACATTGTGAAGAAAATTCCCGCAGGTGAAATCATCGAAACAACAATCAGAGAAAAGTCCAAAGTGGCAGGAAAAAATGTTGGTGAAATCTCACTCCCTGCAGGCTCTATTTTTGTAGCCATCATTAAAGGCATCCACGCAAAAGTACCAAGAGCAACAGATATAATTGAAGTTGATGATACCGTCTTTTCAATCGTATCGGAAGAAGCAAAGAAAAGCTTTTTAAAACTCGTCGCAAAATAATTAAGATTAAAAAAAGCGGCAGCCCATAAGGGCCGCCGCTCATCATTAATTAAATAATTAATTGTTATACTTAAGCTTCTGGAGCTTCAGGCTGAGATATTTCAGGCACAGAATCCACTGTCTTTGCTTTTGCCTGCTCAATTATTTTAGCCGCTCCTGCCGGATCCTCACTTAACTTCCCAAGGAACTCAGGCAATTCAATACCAACATTCTTGGTCAATGCATGTAATGGAGGAAGAGCACCAACAAGACCAGACACGAAGTTGGCAGTGTCATTCTTCCCCCCTTCACCCTTTCCCGAATCCCAGACCGTGACAGAGTCAATCTTAAGGTTTGAGATAGCTTTGACCTGCTCTTCTACGAGTGCAGGGAGCTGCTCTGTTACCAGAAGCAAAGTCGCGTCATCTGCCGCTCCTCCTGAAGCCTTAACAATGTCTCCAAATCCTTGAGCTTTACTCTGAAGGGTTGCGAGAGTACCTTTGGCTTCCGCTTCCAAAATTGATTGAATACCATCAGCTTCACCTTTTTTGAGTCTACGAATTTTTTCCGCGTCCGCTTCAGCGAGTGTCTCAATCTTTTGCTTCTCAATCTCAGCCGGCACAACCACGTTAGCGTATTGGGTTGCCTTTTCTCTTTCAGCTCGACCCTGCTCCGCTGTCTTCTCCGAAGTATAAGCTTCCTCAAGTGCCTGGGCCTGTTTCACTTTCTCTGCAGCAGAAGCCATTCTTTCGGCTTCGGCCTCTCTCTCACGTCTAAGAGCGTCAGACTCAGCCACTTTGACTTTAGCTAAATTCTCTCCTTCGACTGCCGTCGCTTGAGCCGCAGAAACTTGGACCCTTTGATCTCTCTGTGCATCAGCCTCACCAATATTTCCAT
>JAAZZC010000022.1 GCA_014239335.1 Verrucomicrobiales bacterium | reverse complement strand
TCTTGAATCCCTCGGTCTTGATACTGGAAAATTAATAACCCCTCATCCGGCCAAGAGTATTGAACTATTGTTCATCATCGGAACAGTTTTAATCACAACCCTCTGCACACTTGGACACCGCTTAAGCAGACAAAGACTCTTAAAGGTAGCGTCTTTATTTCTGGTCTCAGTGGCCGTCTATGTAGGAATCTCAATGCTCTTCATTGAGTATCAATGGGAATGGTCATGGGATCCAAATGCCGAGTTTGGTTTTTTTGGCAACCGAAACCATATGGCAACCCTAATGGTGATAGGATCTCTTATCGGCACAGGTACATTATCGTTATCTATCATCCGGAAAAAATGGTTCTTAAGCCTAGTATCAGCGACAGCTCTGGGAATTCTATGCTGGGCAATCTTAGGGTATTCTATTAGCCGATCAGGCATCTTACTGTTCTCGGCCCTTCAAATTTCATGGTTCTTACTATTAGGGAAAAAGTTCCTAAATCCAAAAATTATTAGCTCATTTTTAGTTTTAGCGCTCCTTGGTACGATCCTATTTGTTGTCTCCGATACCCAGTTAGAAAAACGACTCAAGCGAATGGTTGAACTCGAAGAATCGGTACCTCCCAACATCTCCACCGCTGAAAAAGAAAGCTATCAATCCATACTCGGCTTAAGAAAATTCATCCATGCTGATACCTACTCAATGATAGCCAATGAACCATGGACAGGTTCAGGCCCCGGTAGTTTTGAATTTATATTCCCTCAGTATAAAAAAGAATCCATAAAATATAACCCTTACATCAATAATGCAGAAGTTCTGCACCCTGAAAGTAACTGGCTGGACCTTAGTGCTGAAGCCGGTCCGTTGAGTGCTCTGGCACTTATACTATCCATCATCAGTCTTCTCGCCTTCTCTTTTAGAAAGAACCACAAGTCCCGGTCCTGGCAACTCTGTTTGGCATGCATTTTGGGAATCCTTTGCATCATTGTCCATGGGCTAGTTGATGTTCCTGGTCAGAAAATTGGCATCGCCCTGTCTGGAACACTACTTTTAGGAATCACTTTCAAACCTAACCTAAACAATTCCAGACAAGTTTCCAAGCAGGCCATAGTCATTAATCAGATCTTTGCTCTCGGCATATTTTCAGTGGGCCTCTGCTTAATCTATGCACAGTGGTTCAATGAAAAATCCATCCACTTCTCGAACCACCGTTCTGTCATTCAAAAAATCGATAGTTTATACACAAAGAGCCAAGATTCTGCGGCATCTACTCAAGTCCAAGATCAGAAAAAATATCTATTGTCAGCCATCCATTTATCAGAAGATGCAATCAGAAAAATGCCACTCGACCCGACATTTCATTTTGTCAGAGGAAAACTTTACAGTCAATTAGATGAATATGATTTTGAGATTAAGAAGTCTTTTGCAATCGCATTAGCTTTGGATCCACAGTGGATAGGATCACCTCTTCGGCAAGCCAAAGTATGGTTATTTATTGATACCAAAGAAACGAGAAGGCTTTGGGCAGAAGCTCTGAATAGAGCTGACAAGATTAATAATGATTCCATGAGAAGGACTTGGGCAAGGATCCTCAGCCAAGCAAAGCAAAATCCCTCCCAGCTCAGATCAGTTTACAAGCTTGTTCTCGATAAGAATCAGTCCTCTTTCCTTAAAAAATGGATGGACCTTGCTAGCAATAAAATCTTAGCGAGCCAAATGCCTCTCATTATGAAAAGCGATGTTCTTTCAGATGACACCAAAGAAGACCTAAGATTGCATTGGGAAAAGAGATTTCCAAAACCTAAAACCCTCTAAAAACAGTAGAGGCAATATTAATTATCTTCTCCTTCTGAGAATCAAAAGCCCTACCCCTATTAGGGAAAGAAGAGAAGTGCTAGGCTCAGGAATAGTCGTCGAAAACACTGCATTATCCATGATAATGTACCCGTCCGAAGCCGTTGAAAGTGCCGCTGAAGAGTCAGCCAAAGCATATGTGAGGCCGATACTTGTTATCTCAGTTGAAGTGAGCGTCCCATACTTGGTATAAGCGCCACCTTCAGAATCAATGAGGCTCGCCGCATAGGTCTGAAAATCACCATTCGTTCCGGTAAATGAAACCTTGAACTGATACTGAGCGTTATAATATGCATTGAAAAATCCAACTCCAAGATCGCCGGCGAGTCCCGAAACCGTATTACCCGGATCAAAGGAAAAACTGATCGTTTCATTGCCGGCATCACCATAAAGCGAAATACCAAACACATCATTACCCGCTGCATTATTTGGTTGATTGACTAAAATATCAGCAGTGAAAGTTCCAGTAGCATGATTACCCAATGAGGCGACTCCCGTCGTGTTTCCTGTCAGTGCAAAATTCACATCCCTCTTTATGTTCATGGACGCCTCTTCTGGCAAAACCCACTTAGGTCCAAAGCCAAGGGCCTGTGATGAACCGATACCCGGTGATGGAACAACAAAGCCAAGATAAGAATTGGTTCCACCCGATGAAACTTCCCAACCGTCCACACCGTTTGCGTCCCCAACCAGTTGTCCTGATGGTATCGCGTAGGCAGAAGAATCAAAATCAATCGTGGCAGCATTACCTAGGGTAGCTGAAGCAATTAGAACTAGAAGAGTACGAATTTTCACTTTTAAATAGTTTTTTCTAATTGGATGAAACGATTGGTTTTGCTACTTCTACAATGGTATCAAATTCAGCTCTGGCTGTGGTTGTTACTTGCGCTTCCGTAACTGTCCCGGCATCACTGGTCGGGAATGTGGTTTGACCATTGGCAGTTACGACATAGGTAATACTTGTTACTACATTACCAGAACCATCCTGAGCCTTGTCTGCATCGTCAATTTCAGCAGTTACTGTTTCTTTGATTGCTGTATCACTCGCATTCGCTGCCGCCTCTGCCGTGGCAATCGCTGCCTGAAGAGCAGTAGCAGCGGCCTGTGTCAAAAATA
>JAAZZC010000023.1 GCA_014239335.1 Verrucomicrobiales bacterium | reverse complement strand
CTTATAACGGTTCAATTAAACTGCCTGGACCTGAAACGATGGTCCGCGCTCGTGCATTCTCAGGTAACGAATGGTCCGCTCTCACAGAATCGGTCTTCCTCACTGACGTCGATCCGGCCAGTCCTGAAAACCTTGTAATATCAAAAATTCATTACCGACCATCGGCTCCCACGGAAGCTGAAATGGAATCCGGACACAATAATCGGAACGACTTTGAATACATTGAACTGATGAATATTGGTAATAAGAGCATCGATTTGAGGGGCCTAATCTTTGATAAGGGGATCGACTTTGATTTTAATACAGGCAATTCCCTAGTCATTGAGTCGGGGAAAAGGGCACTCATTATCGAAAACAATGATGCCTTCGAGCATCGTTTTGGAAATGACCTTCCTGTCCTAGGAAAGTTTGCCAATAACACCAATCTATCTAATGGCGGAGAAAGGATCCTATTATTAGCGGCTGATGGCAGCGCAATCAGAGACTTTGAATATGATGATGATTCTCCCTGGCCTATGACGGCCGATGGCAAAGGGTATGCCCTCGTACTTAAGAACCCAGAATCGAATCCAGATCACAAGGTTCCGGAAAACTGGCAGCCCAGTTCTGTCCTCGGTGGAAACCCCGGATCAGAAACACCAAAGATAGGGTTTGATGATTGGAAAATAAGTAACTTCTCTAAGTCAGAACTTGAAAATATAGAGATTTCCGGGCCAGCAGCTAATCCTGACGGAGACCTTTTAACTAATCTCGAAGAATTTCTATCAGGCAATGATCCCAAATCATTCGATCCGTCAGATTCTTTACTAGACATCAAAGTCGAAGAAATTAGTCTCAATGAAGATCTGGGAGAGTCTGCTTTCCTTAAGCTAAGGTTAAATAAAGATGCTCGTTCTTCCTTGGACTGGAAAATCCTAGGTTCCTCTAACGGATCTGACTGGGAAGACGCGATGAAATTTCTAGAATTTTCTGACACAAAAGATCTTGGGAACGGCAATGAGCATGTCCGTTATCGAATCAAAGTACAGCGAACTGAGAAAAAGATTTTCTTCCGAATACAAACTCGTCCCTGACAAGATCAAGCAATAAGATCCATGACTGGCTCCCCGCTAGATATCATCAGCGGACGGTCTTGAGTATCATAAATGTGCAGTCTAGGATCAATGCCGAGCAAGTAGTAAATGGTTGCAGTTAAGTCTTCGGGGGTCACAGGATCCTCTTCCGGCTCGGATGCATGCTTATCAGACTTTCCATAAACGAATCCCTTTTTAACGCCGCCCCCTGCCAAGAGCACACTATAGCATTGAGGCCAATGATCACGGCTGGCATTTTTATTAATCTTTGGCGTCCTGCCAAACTCACCCATCCACACAACAAGAGTTTCGTCAAGCATTCCTCGTTGATCCAAATCCTCAATTAGGGTAGGCAGGGTCTGGTCCGTCATTGGCAAGTGATAGGATTCCACGATTGGATACATCCGAGTATTATCAAAACCGTGGGTGTCCCAGCCCCCATTCGTCTTACTCCTACCACCAATGATATTCGAAAAGTAGCAAGTCGTAAACTTCACGCCCGCCTCGGCCAACCTTCTAGCCAAAAGACAACCTTGCCCATAAGTGGACCGTCCATACTTTTCTCTCAGCCATCTTGGTTCCTTAGATATATCAAATGCGTTCCTGACCCTAGGAGAATTTAACATTCCAAGGGCATTCTTGTAATAATCATCAAGACCACGCGCTCGTTCTGAAAACTCAAGCATTCTGGACTGCTGATCAATGATCCCCTGCAAACCTCGCCGAGATTCAATACTGTCAAGGCTCAATCCTTCGGG
>JAAZZC010000024.1 GCA_014239335.1 Verrucomicrobiales bacterium | reverse complement strand
CCATTGCTGGCTTCCAGCGACTCCCCTACATGCCCTACGAGGAACCCAAGGTCGTCATCGAGAACATCAAGGGCGCCAGAGAAGTCGTTGTCCAAGAGAAGTTGGACTGCGTGCTGAACCTACTGAAGATCAAGCCCGACTACGTGCTCCACCGCGATGACTGGAACATCGAACTACAGCGCGAGACCCGCCAGCGCGTCATCGACACGCTCGAACCGTGGGGGGATCTTGAGTTTGTCTCGAATAAGACGCGAAATTTTTTTCATATGGTTCCGTTTTTCTCTATGCCAGATTAGAGGGGGTTGGGATCTAATTTGAGTCGAAATGAATCCGACACAAATCAGATCCCGATAAGGTGATTCATGTACGGTGAGCGGTGGACAGTGAATCAGTAACTCATGACTCATAAGAAGTCGTACGGTACAAAATGCAGTCAGTCGCGGACACTTGAGTCTTTGAACCCCTTGAAAAGAATTGAATGATCATTTGAGTCTATTATACTAGGATAATAACTAGGAGATAGATTCTTCCCTACAGTAAGGACTGATTATTGTTTTCGTTTTGTTTGTGATATGATAGGAATTTCAACATGAAACTTTTGATTTTTTCCTCGATTAGCTTTTTTTCTTTTGTTCTTCCCTCATTTGCGGATGACGGATTCGCTTCAATTTTTAATGGGAAAGAAGGGCCCAAGGTTAAGAAGGAAGGAAACTGGACCACGTTCACGGGAAATGGAATGTCCGTAAAGACTGAAGGGAACTGGAAAGTCCAAAGTGACGGTTCGCTTTTTCTTGACCCTCGTCCCGGCGAGAAGGGTTGGACCCGTTACGGTTCTTACCTTTGGCTAACCGAAGACTATGAGGACTTTGTTTTTGAATTTGAGTATAAGCATGGTAAGGGCGGGAATTCTGGTCTCTACTTCCGTATCTATGATGAGTCTGATGCAACAAAACACGGGTTCGAGGTCCAGATCCTGGACTGTTACGGCAAGAAGAAGCTTGGCCAGCATGATCTGGGTGGCGTAATTCAGACGGCTGGTCCTTTAACTAATGCTTCGAAGCCTGCAGGTGAGTGGAATCGCATGCAATTGACGATGAAGGAAGGGAAAGTGTCCGTTGTTCTGAACGGCAAAAAGGTTCAGGACAACATGGATCTTGCCGCCAAGAAGCCAAAAGGCAAAAAACTTGCCGATTCAGGAAAAATTGCAATTCAGGACCATGGTCAGAAATTTTCTGTTCGTAGTCTCAGAGTTAAAAAATTGTAATTTTTTCAGAGGAAATTCATAGCAATTTGTATGGATTGCGCATGAATCTAGAGGCTAGTTTTTAAAATCGCCTCCCAATGCAAGGTGCAGGTCTATCCTGTTCTGTAGTCTTTGGTTTTTTAGGAAGATCATTGCTCTTCTTGAGGCGACTGCCCTTCTCTGGGCCTCGAGGACCGAAATGATTCGAACTAATCCTTCTGAGTAATCTCTTCCTGCCTGCCTTTCTGCCAGTTCGGCCTGACGCAGTTCGATTGTTAGGAACTTTGTTTGTTCTGCAAGTGAGCTTTCTGTTGAAAGCGCCGATTCAACTTCACGTAGAGCCCTCAGCATCTGGCTGGAGAAACGTCTGATTGTCCGTTCATTTTGCTGAAGAGCGATTCTTGCACTCGCAGTCTTAGCCCCGGACCTGAAGAGGGTCTGTGCAACTGAAGTAGCAGTGCTCCAGGCTATGGCTTCAGGATCTAAAATTAATTGATTAAGTTTAGAACTTGATGTGGAGCCTCTCCCAGTCAGTGAGAATGAAGGAAACAGATCTTTTCTGGATGCGTCGGCCCGTTCTGCGGATGCCCGAATAGCTGCTGAGGCTGACACCAGGTCAGGTCTTCGGAGTAACATTTCTGAAGGTATCCCGGCAGGTATTTTTCCTTTAGGTGTTGGCAGAGTATTGCCACTTTGGAGTTCACCATTTGGATACCTTCCAAGTAAAAGTTCGACGGTTCTCGCAGCTTCTTTTCTGGCAAGTTTTTGATTGATCAGGTTCCTTTCGGCTGAGGCGACCTGGTTTCTGGCGAACTGCACGGCGAGCGGACTAGCCGTAACGTCACCTGCTTTGTAATTACGTTCAGTGATTCGATAATTGGCATCGTAACTTTTCTTTGTCTTTTCTGCGAGTTCTAGGAGTTGCTGCGCAGTGATAAGGTTAAACCAGGACTTTGCTGTGTTGGCTGCGAGTGATAGTTTGGCCGCTTCATAATCAGCTCTGGCTGCTACCAAGTCTTCATATTGGGCCCGATCCAGATTCCTTAACCTTCCCCATAGATCAATTTCCCAAGAAGCGGCCAATGTTAGACCGTAGTTCGAAGAGTAATTAGGTGGTTCCTGATTGCTTCTTGATCTGGAACTTGATCCTCCCAGATTAATGGAGGGGAAACGAGCCGCCCTTCCTATGATAGTCCCTTCTTTTGCTGATTGGAGTAAGAGCGCGGATACTCTAAAGTCATGATTGTTATTGAGGGCTTCTTCAGTGATTTTAATTAATTGAGGATCGTCCAGGTTCTTCAACCATCCTCTTTTAATCTTTCCTTGGTTGGCTTTGGAGGCGCTGATCCATGATTCGGGGGTCATGAGAGGGGCTTCTCTTTGAGGCCTTTTGATTCCCCTTAATTGACACCCTGAGAAGAGCAGGGCCAAAGTAATTAGGATGGGGAAAAAGCGGATCATTCCGCAGGCTTCTTATCAGAGTGTGAGGCTAATGTCCATTTCAGGATAAGAAATTCTTTTTTTTCAAAGATAATAACTTTTACGCTTAACACTGGGACTGACATCTCATATGGTATTCCTTATGTTGTTTTTCCGTTATTTGATATTGTTCTCTATTATTACTTTCACAACTCAATTGGACCTGACCATCGGCTCAGAACCTAAATTTGAAAGACAGGTCATTGATGACAAAATTTCAATAGGTTATGGGCTTGCCATTGGTGACGTGGATGGTGACAAGAAACCAGATATTCTAATCGCAGATAAGTCTCAGGTTGCCTGGTACCGTAACGGAGACTGGAAAAGGTTTGTCATGACTGAAAATTTGAACCCTCGTGTAGGGACTCGTTTTCTTGATAACGTTTGTATTGCGGCAAGAGATATCAATGGTGATGGGAAGGTGGAAGTAGCAGTTGGAGCCAACTGGAGTCCAGGTGAGACTAATGATGCTTCTAAATCAGGTTCAGTGCATTTCTTAATTCGTCCTGAAGATCCAACTGCTCCTTGGGCTTCAGTGAAGATGAGCTCTCACGAACCAACGGTTCACAGAATGCATTGGATGAGAATTGGCGAAAATGAACTGAGTGACCACACTGACTCTTCAGGAGATTACCGACTCTTGGTGCTTCCTCTGCACGGCAGGGGAAATAAGGGAGGGGAAGGAGAACCAGTCCGTCTTCTTGCTTATGTTCCTGTACTTGGAGACAAGGCTAAAGAAGGTAATTGGGATACTGAGGTAGTGGATGCGAGCTTTCACATCACACACAATTTTGACTTGATCACGTTTAGTAAAAAGACAGGAGAAGAGGTAATTATTCTCGGTGGTAAGGAAGGAATAAAAGGTATCCGTTATTCTGGTAAGGGAACTGGAGAGAGTCCTTGGAAGTCGGTCCATATGGTCAAGAACCCGCTCTCTAAGGGTGTTGGGGAGGTTAGAGCATATCGCGGAAACATAGACGATGGTCTGATCACTGCGATTGAGCCATTTCATGGTAACGAGCTTGTGGTGTATACTCCACCAGCTTCTTCGGACGGCGAGCCGACTAGGACCGTTCTTGATGATTCTTTGAACCAGGGGCACGCTCTCGGGTTAGGCGATGTTCTTGGTACAGGTAAGCTTCAAGTTGTTGCAGGCTGGAGAGGTCCTAACAAGGATGGTAAAGTCGGAATCCGGATATATGAAGAGGCGGATAAGGGCTGGAAGTCCCATACTCTTGATGATAATGGGATTGCTTGTGAAGACCTCAAGTTGAGTGACTTGAATGGCGATGGGAAACTCGATGTGATTGCGGCCGGTAGAGGCACAAAGAACGTTGTCATTTACTGGAACCGAGGATCCCAAGAATCGAATTAAAGTTTTTGTCTTGGTTTGGGATCAAGGTCGTTTTTGCAAACATAATGTCATTCCAGCGTCTTTCGCCATTTCTTATATTCTTTTTTGCGTTCTTATCCCCGGCCCTCTGTTCTGAGAGAATTAATCCGGCCGGTATCAGGGGTGCTATTATTTTATCAGCGGAGTCTGTTAATGATGAGTCATTACAGAGGTTTTATGACTTTTCTGGCAAGGAACCGAAGATCGTGATCTTGGTTTTGGATGGCTCTGAGACTTCGAGGGATTATGCCGCCATAATCCAGGAGAAGATTTCTAAGGAAAAAGTTAAGGATAGCAAGTTACTGACATTAGAATCAGACAAAGTTCAGGAGAATATTAAAACTGCCACTGGTCTCTGGCTTGTCGGGCAGGGGCCCGATTCCCTTAAGAATTGCAAGTACCTAGACTCGATTAAATCTTTAATTAATCGACGAGCAGTGCTCGGTGCCGGGGGAAAATTAATTGAAGGTTTTGGGATTTCTGGATCTGATCTTTTCCCGGGAGCTGAGATCAGACATTCGTCATCAGAGGAAAAAAAACAGAAAAAAGGGACAGTCCGTTATGATATTACAAAGGGTTCTTCGCTTATCCTCAGGGGCCGTGCCATACGGTTACTCGGTGCCGGTGAAATTAGCATTACTTTGGCTGCTTCTGGTGCCCGCAAAGAAAAGAAGATTATTTTAAATGAGGGATCAAGGATTGCGGATCTCACGGCATTGAGATTCGGTGCGGTTGCCCGTAACGGCCCTGATTTTCCTCCAAAAAAACTTTCTGACTCTAAAGTTCAGAACGGGACATTGATCATCATAGGGGGAGGCCCTATGCCTAAGGCCGTAACGAAAAGATTTATTCAAATTGCGGGAGGGGAACAAGCTTCTATCGTTGTTTTACCGACAGCTGTTCCGGACTCAATGGTTAAAGATAGTGGTTCCATTGCGAATGCTTTCCGTAAATTTGGCGCTAAGGAGGTGACTGTCTTATCGGGGAGGACATTGGAAAAAGTTGATGGGGATGAATATTTGAAGATTCTTAAAAGAGCGACCGGGATCTGGTTCGGCGGTGGACGGCAGTGGCGTTTTGTCGATGCTTACCATGATACTAAGGCTCTTAGCCTAATGCGTGAGGTTCTAAAAAAGGGTGGAGTTATTATGGGAAGTTCTGCTGGGGCATCAATACAGGCAGAGTATCTGGTCCGGGGCAATCCACTTGGTAATCAGGACATGATGGCTGAGGGCTATGAAAAGGGTCTTGGATTTTTGAAAGGAGTTGCTGTTGACCAGCACTTTGCTGAGAGGAACCGCTTCAAGGACTTATCTTCGGTAGTGGACCGTTTCCCGCAGATACTCGGTATTGGGATAGACGAGGGGACGGCTCTCCTAGTTAAGGGTCCGGTCGGCTCAGTTCAGGGCAAAGGTCAGGTCCATTTCTATAATAGAAGAAAAGAAACGAAGGGAGAGGATAAGGATTACGAGTCCGTTGGTAGCGGAGGAAGGTATCAATTGGTTCAGCGAAAAGTATTAAATCTCGGAAAAGTAGAGGAGAAGAAGGATTAAGAGCACGGAAATTGCTTGCAAATACCGCTCTTTTCAGCTTTCATCTGCTCCTCCGTACCAAAAAAGGGTAGGTACCGAAGCGGTCAAACGGGGCAGACTGTAAATCTGCTGGCTATGCCTTCAGAGGTTCGAATCCTCTCCTGCCCACTTTTTTAATTGTTCATTTTTTGGTTCCGATAAATCGATCGGGTTGAATTTTTCTTCTACCAGCGGTTCAATAAATGAGTTCTTAGCTTTTATTTTTTGGAAATTTCGATCCTTGAAATAATAAATATCATTTTAGATCCGATCTCAAATGCCAAGCGTTCAATTCATCAGTGTCACCAATATGAAGACGCTTTTCTATTCACAAAAACATTAACAAAAAATAAAACATGAAAATAATTAAGTACTTAACAAGCGCACTGTTCTTCGCATCAATTGCGATCGGAACAGCTTCAGCTGAAGAGAACAAGAAAGACATTGTAGACACCGCAGTCAGCAACGGAAATTTTAAGACATTAGCTGCAGCGCTGACAGCTGCAGGGCTCATCGATGCGCTCAAAGGAGATGGTCCTTTCACAGTCTTTGCACCCAATGATGAAGCCTTTGCCAAGTTACCGAAAGAAACCTTAGCATCTCTTCTGAAGCCTGAAAATAAAGCCAAGTTGGTAGACATTCTTACATACCATGTCGTTTCAGGAGAAGTTCCAGCTAAAGTTGCGGTGACTCTTAAGAAAGCGACTGCTCTTAACAAAAAAACTATCAACGTGAAGAAAAAGAAGGCTGGTCTATATCTTAACAAATCAAAGGTAATAGCAACCGATATTAAGGCTAGTAACGGGATCATTCACGTCATTGACACCGTATTACTTCCACCATCAAAGAAGCAGGCTTCAAGTACCAAAGCCAGCAGTGAATTGATCGCAGTAGCAATTGACAAAGCGGTCCCTCTTTTTAATCACGGTCAGCACCAGGCGTGTGCTGCCATTTATGAAGTCACTGCGAAAGCTTTAATGTCCATGCCTGAGGGTTCTGTGGCTGAAAAAGACAGAGTCATGTTACAGAGAACAATGAAAATGGTCAGCCACTCCAAGTGCATGACTACAAATGCCTGGACTCTTCGCAAAGCTTTTGATGCGATGCTAGTTGCCAGACGGTAGTTCAAATACATACCTACAAATTAAGCCCGCAGAAGTTCTTGGAGGTTCTTCTGCGGGTTTTTTATTTACCCGTATCATTCGCGGGTCTAGAAAATATAACTTTTTCTCTGGGTTTCAGCGGCTAATAATTGAATTCTTATGAAGATAATGAATTTGGAGCCAACAATGAAACATTTCTTTTTACCCCTAATTTCTTTTTTTTTAATGACTCTCAATGGGGTGCTCTTGGGGGAGAAAGTTTCC
The DNA here is from genome assembly GCA_014239335.1 of Verrucomicrobiales bacterium. Classification (GTDB taxonomy): domain Bacteria; phylum Verrucomicrobiota; class Verrucomicrobiia; order Verrucomicrobiales; family DEV007; genus EC70. The sequence continues at coordinate 982 of JAAZZC010000024.1, read as the reverse complement.
AATAACGTTCCCGAACACATTGCAAAGCAGAAGCCATTCTTTCAAGTCTGGGATGAGGAAGTTCTGACCGGGCAGGTCGTTGTCGCTATGGATGGAACGGTCCTCGTTTTGAAAGGATACAATTCCGGTACTGATCAGTCTAAATATATCAGCGTAAAGCGTAGCCAGGACGGAGGCAAGACCTGGACCGAGGAATCGAAGGTCGGAGACATGATCGAAGTTGATGGAGATATGAGTGATGATGGTAGGTACCCCAACAATAACTGGACTGGCCTTGGCAATGTCATGGTTGATGAAGTGAACGGTGACATTATGGTGTTTATGACGACCTTAAAGACGGCTCAGAAACTTTTCCGTAGCAAGGATCACGGTAAGACATGGAAGGTGGAAAATACTACTATCAGGCCAGGGAAGGATGGCTGGATGCCTGCCACTAACGGTGCCTGTGACCCGGGCGTAACTATTAAGAATGGCCCGAAGAAAGGACGGCTCCTGATGCCTGCGAGGGTATTCGTGGAATATCTTAATAAGGGTAAGAACAGGAAACGCTTTAATGATCTCTACGCTATGGCTCTCTACAGTGATGACCGTGGCAAGAGTTGGAATTCATCAGAACCTTTTCCTCTGAAAGGAACAGGAGAGTCTGGTCTCGTTGAGTTAAAGGACGGCACCATTTACCATAACTCAAGAACACATATGCGGCCCGGTAATCGGCGCATTGCTTATAGTCATGATGCCGGAGAAACTTGGGTAGACGAACATGAGGATGATGAGCTCTTTGATGGCCCACCTGACATCTATGGATGTAAGGCAGGGCTCCTTCGATTACCTTATGAGGGTCGCGATATTCTGTTGTTCAGCTCTCCCGGGAACCGATCCACACGAACTGATATCACGGTTTGGGTGAGTTTCGACGGAGGTAAGACTTGGCCCGTTAACCGTTTAATCCAAAAAGGGCCTGGTAATTACACATGGATGGCTG
>JAAZZC010000025.1 GCA_014239335.1 Verrucomicrobiales bacterium | reverse complement strand
ACGAGCAAGAGTCTCAGGACGAGCAAGAGTCTCAGGACGAGCAAGAGTCTCAGGACGAGCAAGAGTCTCAGGACGAGCAATCAATTTCAGAGGAAGATCAAAAAGTGAACCCCAAAACGGGCTACTCAAAAGAAGATGCACTGCGCCAACTAGAAGCCTTGGCAAACGAACAGATCCTGCGTGCACTTCCTAGAAGGTCAAAGGCTCGATTCTCAAAGGACTGGTGAAATCAACATTACAAAGTTTTGGTTTTTTCCTGCTCGCAATGGCTCCATTGATAGCCAAGGCTCAAGTAAATCTTCACATTGCCGTAGAACCCGGAAACATCATCCGAGAAGGGTCTACTGCAAAGATTTCAGTTAGCGCGGCAGGAAAAATTAGCTCCGAAGAGCCTCAACTTAAAATTGAAGGAGGAAATCTGACTGTCCGAAACGTTGGCAAGGGATTCGAGTTCATGCGTAGTAATCAAGGAGTAACCAGAGTGACCACATACTCTTTTGAAGTTCGTGGGGACGCCGGAAAATATAACATTAAGGGAATTTTTAAAGCCACGGATGGGACCCTCTATGAGACAGAAACAGCTAAACTAGAGATTCGCAAAAAGACAGCACAAGAAAAAGCGTTAAGCCCAGAACTGAAAGTGCAGATTGCTAACGCTTCCCCTTTCGTGGGCGAATCCGTTTTTGCAGAAATTACTCTCCTCCTTCAATCCAACACACGAATCTACTCCGAAAGAAACAACATCGTAAAACTTTCAGGAGATGATATCCGAGCCGTTTATTTAGACGGGCCCAAAGAAGCGGCCCCAGTCAATGGGAAGAGGGCGATCCGATTCCTTTACCAGATATCTCCTTTAAAATCTGGCGACCTCAGCCTCAATGCATCATTCAAACCTCTCATCCAATTACCCAGTACTACAGGTAGAAGACGCGTAGATGAGCGATTCGATCTAAAATCAAAACCTGTCAGCATTTTATCTAGACCATTGCCTACGGAAGGACGACCAGCGGATTTTTCAGGAGCCATTGGAAATTTTGCACTTAGCCTTCAAGCTGACCCTCTATCTGTGAACACTGGAGAACCTATCGCAATGCGCTTCACTGTAACAGGAAATGGTAGCTTCGAATTCCTTGAATCTCCCAAGCCAACTTCAACTTCTGGATGGAAATTTTACGAGCCAACTAAACTGGACCTGCAGCGTGGCGAGCCCGGCAGACCTTCACAGCTAATTTTCTCACAAAACATAGTGCCCGAACAAAAGCACGACCAATTACCATCGTTTCGTCTCACAGTATTCGATTCAAAGAAAGAGCAGTACGTGACTCTCATAACTGACAAGATCCCTCTAAAAATTGAAGAAGTCGCAATTCGTTCAGGACTTTCAAATAAAGAAACTTCATCAAACATTCCTGCTGCCCCACCAGAATCAGCAATGTCCGACATTTTAATGATGGGCAATACCATAACACCTAAATGGTCTATTGCCTCTACTCCTGCGTGGAGAAACTCAGCTTTCTGGTCAATGAACCTCATTCCCATTGCCTTATTAATTGCCGCAGCCGTATGGTTAAGATTTCATCAAAATAGAAACACTCCATCTGATGAAATGACTGCGACTGAGATCCTCGAAGCATTAAAGAAAAATAACGTGTCAGGAACCGACTTTGATCTCTTAGCATATGATTGCCTTACAAAATCAATGCCTTCAGAAAGCACCAATAAAGTAAGCCCTACTCTTTGCCAATTACAGGACCGTTACGAGTTCATCAAATTTAGCGGCAATAAGGGCAAGTCGCCAAAAAACACCGATGAAACCGAACGTTCAAAGATCATTGAAGAATTAAATCAATTAATCAAGAAATGAACAGGATCCTCATAGCTTGCATATTTGTTCTGCTGCACTCTTCGGCCCATCAATCCGTTGCGGATCTTGAACTCGCTAAAAATAGATTTAACGAAGGGACCACGCTCCTTAATGACGGCAAATACGAAAAGGCGATCCAGACCTTTTCCTCGGTCATTAACGAAGAACAATTCGCACCCGAACTATTCCTTCAAATTGGCAATGCCCATTATCGTTTACAAGAGAATGGGTCAGCGGTGCTTTCTTACAGAAGAGCTCTCTTACTCAAATCAAATCTACTCGAGGCCAAGCAAAACCTTAGCCTCATCAAAGAGAAGGTAGGATTTATTGATACAGATTCATTAGGCTCACATCAGATCTTAACCTCATCAAATGAAGCATTCATCAGCGCTCTCTTAGCCATTAGCCTCTGGCTAATTGGATTTGGGATCACTCTTATTATTCTGAAAATCCGCTATAGAAAATCTACTCTTACTCTACTTATCATTGGCGCAATGTGCGCAAGCTCCTCAGCTATCCTTTCTAGAGCTAAGGACTCAATCAGACCAGACTCTCGGACTCATATTGTTACAAAAAACAACGCCAAGGCACGAACTGCACCCGCACAGTCAGCCTCAACTATCCTACCATTGCCTCCCGGGAGCAGCCTCATTCTTGTCTCAAAAAGAGATACCTGGTCATACGTGAAGCTACCCAATGAACTGCACGGTTGGGTCAGAACAGAATCGCTCGAATCTCTCTGGCCTTATGACCCCGAGTTTTCAGATTGAAGTTTGGCTATTTTTGCCGATTTACTAGCCTTAATGCTTGTCCCATAATAAGGATCAGTATCTACCATTTTAAGGTACTTTAATACACCAGCCGCAATTCCAGCACTCATCTTCTCCCTATAGCCACTGCTACTTAAATTAGAACATTCCTTGGCATTACTAAGAAAACCGCATTCAATAAGTATTGAAGGACATGACACCCACCGCGTCATAGCGAGCCTACTGTCCCTGATTCCCCTGTCATTCGCTCCGGTCATGGAACACAATAAGCGCTGAACATGACCCGCTAAGAGTTTTCCTCGATGATCAGAAAAAGAATCATCTCTACCCAATTTGAAATATTGCCTCTGAGAAAGAATCACCGAATCTGGCTTGGATTGGGCATAATAAATCTCAACGCCATGAGCCTCAGGAAATGTCGATGCGTTATGATGGATACTAATGAAAAGTGCCCCCGGGTGCTCATTGGCCAACTTAGAGCGTTCACTCAAATTAACTTTAATATCAGAATCTCTAGTGAACCTCACATTGACTTGAGCCTTAGTTAATTTTCCTCCAACAAGATTCGCAACTTCAAGGTTAAGTTCTTTTTCAAGAGCTCCTCCAGCCACTGTCCCCCCATCAGATCCGCCATGCCCAGGATCGATAATTACTACTGGTCTTGTATCAATCAGAGCTCTGGTCTTTGAATTATCAATATCCTTATTTATTTCATTCCCGGACCCGTTAACCAAACCTAATTGAACTGCAATATTTGAAAAGATTTGAAGATTATTCTTGCCCAGGATGGTTCCAAAAAGCACCCCAAGTAAAATAATTAAACCAATTCCCGCTAAGAGAAAACGGGTCCTTGTAATCAAAAACTTTAATATTTTTAGCACGATCGAAGGTAATATTGCAAAAAAAACTCATATTTCCAGATATTTAACTTGTCTTAAGTAAGAAAAGTTTTTAAATTTAATGATGTATCTAGGTAAATTCCTAAGCTTAAGCAAAATCTTGTGTGCAATTCTTTGTGTTTCTTTTAGCTCAATTAGCTGCAAATCGATCTCTAAAAAAGGCAATAGCGCCAAATACAATAACAATCAGCCCACGAAGCGATTTTCCTTAAATCCTTTTGGGTTCAAAAAAAGAATTGGGCAGGACGTTTTCCAGATACGAAATGATCTCTCTCAAACCAACTCCAGAGTCAGCTCTCTTGAAGGCGACGTTAAAACTATCCAGTCCAGCCCCGTCTTTTCTACTCCTAATTACCCTTTCCAGCAACAGGCTCAAAATCAAGGAACCCAATCCTCACCAACACTTACCAGCAAATCTCACATCGTGAGTGGAGGCGACACACTAAGTAGCATATCCAGGCAATACAAAATAGGCATCGATAGATTAATAAGTGAGAACAAGATACTAGATCCTAATGCGCTACAAATAGGACAGAAAATATTTATTCCCGCTCAAAAGGGTCACCCTGCAATACAAAGACAAGAAGAAGACACACCACCAATTAACCCAAATGCTGACCATCATATCGTTACAAGTGGTGACACATTGAATCGAATTGCAAAGCGGTACGGAGTCTCTACAGATTCCATCGTTAGTGCAAATTCTTTAAAAAATCCAAATAACATCATAATTGGCCAGCGAATCACTCTTCCTGGTGAGCCCGTTCAATCTTCCACCGCCACTTCCAATGTTCCCGAGCAACAACTTCCAAAGGAAGAATCAGGAGTCACTCAAAACACTGAGAATCCCGAAGAAATTGTTGCACCAGAGGGCCATGGATTCTATCAAGTGGTCAATGGAGACACTCTCCAGTCTATCGCTATTTCCTTCGGCACAAACGCCGATGAATTAAGACGTCTCAATAAGCTGTCAGTGGACAAGAATTCGCTTCATATCGGGGATTACATCCTAGTTCCCGTTCCTGACGATTCTTTATACGAAAGCTAAATATTCAAACTGACCGGGGGAGGCAGTTCTCTTTCTATCTCTTGGATCCGGTATCCGAACCCTGGTCCATCAATCGTTGACATATCCAAGGTCCCCTCTCTCCTCCGATAAATACCCGGATGAACCCTCTCTTCTGGCAGTGATGCATCAGGATAGAACTGCATCCCATTGCTCTCGACTCCCATAATGGTTCCCGCATGCGCAGCTAATAGCACATGAGGTATCTGCGCAAGCATTGGGTTAGTAAGATCCTGAACCATTAGACCCATCCCATTTTCTTTCGCCCAACAAAGACTTAATATAGCACCAGTTAGGGTCTTGCATGTTTTTAAAGCAACCCCATTCCATCCCAGAGACATCCCCAATTTAACGTATGTCCAATCATGAGCACTCTCGTCTAGATACAGCGGTTTACGATCAGCGACACTGTGCACATCGATCTGATTATCCTTCAGCTCGTATGGAAATGGCTGTTCAACATAAAGTATTTTCTTAAATGTTTCAGGGCAATCCGACGCAATCGAATCAAGCACAGAGTTAACATATTCAGGATCATTGACCGTACAGTTAAAGTCTGCACTGAGCCACTGGACTCCTTCCTCCGAAGCTATATCACCGATCTTTTTCATCCTCTCAAAATCCCAATCCCAGTCAGTTCCCCTCAATTTGACCTTAAGGCACTTCAATCCATCCCTCCTAACCCAATCTCGCAAAAGGACCGGATAGCCATCATCTGGCTCATTACCTTTCAATTCATCTGTATCTATAGGATCTAACCCACCAACTAAATGCCAGACAGGGATCTTCTGTACGGGCTTTATCAAATAATCAGACGGGTACTTTCCTTTGAAGGTACTCTCTGAATGCAGGTATTCGCTTAAGTCTTTTGTCAAGAACTCCGGTCCAAACAACTCAAAGACAGGCCTTGAGCATTGCTTCCCATAAGCATCATATGAAGCTAGATCAAATGCTGAGAACGCAACCAAGGCCGCCAGATGGGGTAATTCTTCTTGATCATGATAAGTCGCATTATGTGCTCTCCTGAGGCCTTCGAGTGATTCAGATATATACCTTGTACCCAATTCAAACGGATGCCCTTCTTCATTGGATTCCACAAAAGAATGCGCAATAGAAACACTGAACTCAATTAGTCTTGACTCTCTTTGTTCGTAATCAAGAGATGACGGCCACACCCAAGCAACACTGAGAGGAGTTTCACCCCAACCCTCCGTAACGGTCCCGTCCTTAGATTCTGAAAGAACTTTTACTCTCGCACACTTTACAGACGTGAGTGTCTGGTTCCCAAATTTTAGAGGGATACGCAAATTAACGGGTAAAATGTAAAGCTCCGCTTCTAATATTTTCATTGTATATCTTCCTGACTCTTCCCCTTATCTCTTAACCTAAAAATGCACTTCTCTTGTCAATACTAAGTGACCGTATCGACTCCATTCGATTGGTCCTCCTGATCTGAATCATGAGTACCCAAGAAAACTGCAAACCATTTAAATTCATCTGAATCATTGAGTGTGACTTTAAGTAACATCGTAAGCGGAACAGCGAGAAACATTCCTGTAATACCCCACAACCACCCCCAAAAAACAACCGAGAGCACGATGACGGCTGTAGAAATACCAAATCTCTTACCAAGTAGCATCGGTTCAACAAAATTACCCAGTATCATATTAATTATCAAAAACCCGATGAGGACAGTTAAAGCGGTTCCGGGGCTCTTATCCACTAAAGCAAGAAGTGTCGGAGGAATACTGGCAATAATTGAACCTATTGCAGGAATATAATTAAAAATAAAAGCAACCATTCCCCACAACAGGGCAAACTCAAGACCGAGCCAGCCAGTTACTGCCGCTGCAAGAATCCCAGTTATAAAACTAATCAGTGTTTTTATGCCAAGGTACTTCTGAACATCCTTTGCTGTTGCTGTAAACGCAGCAAGGTCCGGGCCATTGGCCCTGCGAATGGCTATGAGCTTTCTTGAAAAACCACCCGCTTCACTCAAAAAGAAAATCATCAATATGACAACGAAAGTAAAATCCTTTAAAAAACCAGCCGCCCCTCCAATAAAATTAAAGACCGATGACTGTATTGTAGAAATTACGTTTTGAGCATCTATCGTCATCTCATAATCGAGGGTTTCCTCAACCCATTTCTGAAACTCCCCTACCTTCTTGGTGAGACCTTCATTATATATATCAAAATTATTTTGAAACTCGGTCAACATGTTTAGGCCGATAAAAACGACAGGACTAAGTATTCCAAGACCAATAATCACTGTGAGGAAAACTGCAGGGAATCGGGGAATACCAATTGAACGAAGCCAACGCAGAATTGGTAAACTGATTACAGAAAGAAAGAATGCCAGAACTATTGGCACCAAAAGGTCTGCAGCCAGCTTTAATCCCCCTACGACAACTACAATACATCCCAGAGCCAACAAAAATTTGGTTCCTCTATTAACTGGAGTTTTAAACTCGGCCGGCACATTGTTATTTTCCTCCCTTTAAGGGCTTAGCTCAACGAGATTTTTCAGTTCATTATTATCGGAAAAACCTTGGTTTAATCATAATTGCCGCTATTAAATTAGTATTCCCACAATACATAAGGCCCATTAAATTATGACATCATGGCAACTGACCTTGGATTAAATAGTGAACTACTGACAACCCACTTCACTGCCCCAAAAGCCCCTGAAGAATGGCTACAGTTCGCATTAAACGAAGAACAAGTCATTCAATTCAAAGAGCTCGGCTATTTGCACGGGATAAAAGTGCTCAACTCAGAACAGATCAAAGCCCTCAGTGAAGAGCTTCACGAAATGGTCGATCCTGATCATGAGGGAAATGAATTCTTCTACGAATACCACAGCAACGAGTCAGAGGACCCTGAAACTGCAATCTTCCATGCACTAGGAGCTTGGCGCGTTCGACCAACATTCCATGACGTTCTTTGGAACCCTGCATTCACGATGGCCGCTTACCAACTCCTTGGTAAAAACTTTAGACTCTTTCATGATCAACTCTTCAGCAAGCCAGCCAGGCATGGAGGCGTTGTCGCTTGGCATCAAGATTTTTCTTACTGGACTTGGACTGAACCGATGAGTCATTTAACATGCTGGATAGGTCTTGATGATGTGGACAAAGAAAATGGCTGCATGTATTACATACCAAATAGTCATCGGTGGGGACTACTTGAAAAGGAAAGCCTCACTGGGGACATGGATGCGATAAGAGAAAAACTGACCGAATCACAAGTGGCTGACTTTGACAAAAAAATCCCCGTCGAAATGAAAGCAGGAGAAGCAAGCTTTCACCATCCACTCCTCATGCATGGATCTTACGAAAATAATTCTGAGAGGGGCCGCAGAGCAACTATTATCAATGTCTTTGCCGATGGCGTTGTTTCGAACCGTAAAGATGACGGAAGTAATGCTCCTGGAGCGGATAATTACCCTAGGATCGACAAGGGAGAAAAGATGGGAGGTGCGTATTACCCTTTACTGATGAAAGCGCAGGAATCACTTGGTGAACTTATTGATGAAGTACCCACCATTGATT
>JAAZZC010000026.1 GCA_014239335.1 Verrucomicrobiales bacterium | reverse complement strand
TCGGGCGTCAGGTACTATTTGCAACGATCTTTGGTGTCATTGTATTGAGCCTGATCTTTGTTTTAGGTAATTTATTTAAACAGATCTTTGAGTTGCTTGTTGACCGTAACTTGCCGGTAAATTCCGTTCTTCAGTTCATTTTTTACATATTACCGTACTCATTAATTTTCACTATTCCTTGGAGTTTGCTCACCGGGGTATTACTCGTTTTTGGTAGACTATCCTCAGACAATGAACTGCTTTCGTTTCGCATGTCTGGAATGAGTATGTTCAGGCTGTGTCGACCAGTGTTTCTTATTGCGGGAGGTCTTGTTTTTTTTAGCCTTTTGATCAATACCCAAATTGCACCGCGGGGAAAAGCCGCGATGAAAGAAACTCTCTATAACATGGCTATCGATGATCCTTTGGCTTTGATCGTACCTGATAAAGTCATATATCAATTCCCGAACTATCGTATTTATGCCGAGTCCAGGGACGGTAACAAATTGCTTGGGCTTGAAGTGGTGGAGCTTGATGATAATAAGGCGCCGATACGTTATATTAAGGCGAAGAAGGCTGGGGTAGAATATGATGAGACCGAAGATCAGCTATTGTTGCTATTGGATAATGCCGAAGGAGTTATAAAAAATGAAAAGGATCCAACTGACTTCGATAATTTACTTCCGGGTATAAGCGCTGAGAAGACAACGATCCCTTTGGACCTGTCTTCTTTCCGTAATAATCCCAAAAAACTGAAGCCAAGCAACTTAGACACTAAGGAGTTGAGGCGACGACTGAGTGGGGCAGAACCTATCAGTGAAAAGAAGAAGAATGAGATTAAAACTGAAATTCAAAAAAGACACTCATTTGCAGTTGCATGTTTCGCCTTCGCTTTGATCGGCATTCCTTTGGGAGTAGTTAGTCAGAGGAGCGAGACCACGTCAGGTTTTGCAATCAGCATGGTCGTTGCATTTTTGTACTTTTTGGGAATTATTTATGCAGACAATAGAGACTCTGATGCGATTGCTCCGCTGCTAATGTGGGTCCCTACGGCAATAATGATTATGATTGGCGCCATTTTGTTCTTTAGGCTCAGCCGTAAGTGAGCACTAATTACATTCGACTCATTTGAACTTAAGAGAGTACAAGTCCGCGTCCTTTAAAAATATTCTAAGTCTCACAATTTTTCCTTTAAGAGTGCTAAGATTCCTATTACTTTTCCATTTAATTTGGTCGTCGATATAATTGCCTACCGATTCAATGCAATCATTCATTGAGAATCCTTGATATGCCTTTCCTTCTTTGTTAAGGATCTCCACGCGAAGTCCGCCAGCGGCAGATGTAGAGTAATTCATGAACAATTGCTTGCCTTCGAATAAAAACGGTTTGGTCAACATTTCGCCTCCATCGTATTCGGCATGAATTGAGCTTATCCCATCAATCCTAAGAGAGTACCGGTGTACATTACTAGTTGGTTGAGCGTAATTTTGATTCGCATAGAATGACATATGAGTTGGTGATGTCTGCACGATATTAAGTGCAGGATAATTTGACCTTGATACCCAGTTTTCTAAGCCGATCCCTGGCCTTACAAAGGATTCCATGAACTTTCGTTGATAAGTGTTCCCGCCCCTGGAGCTAAGCAATACCATGTCTGAACAATCGTTAAAATATGTGGGGCTAACGCCAAGGCTATTCGCTTCTTCAGTCGATAGAACTTGTCGACCAGGCATGAATCTGGCGGCAATACCTAGATAAATGTGAGGTGCACGGTAGTAAGGATGCGTTTGATTGGTATAAAGATGTTCGTTAGGTGTATCTCCAAATGTCATTTTTACTGGGTCCGTCCAGGAGATAAAATCTTTAGACGTTGTCCTGCTAACCGTCCTGTAGCCTCTGTAACCCCCTCCTGTCCATGTCCGAAAATAACACACATAACATTTTTCGTGCTTAGACCAAAAAGAAACATTCTGTGAGTCAAAGATGCCATTAGTGAATACCGCATCTTTGTTGAATCTGCGCCATATTAATCCATCAGCTGAACTGAAGGCGACTAGACCCGATCTTTCAGTTCCACCTAGCGCTTTGAACTTATGGTTATTGTCGATCCCTTTCTTAGTGTCGAGGAAGGGGGAAAAGTTATGTGTGACAGGGGCTGAGTTAGCCAGGATAATATTATTGTCTGGGTACTTTTCTTTAAAATAGATAGAAATATTAGGTCTTTGCCAATTGATACCATCTTTTGAAGTTACAACGCATGTGGTTTCCTCGTTAGTTCCATCCTTACCTGATCGTGGTAATCCACGGTAATAGAGTAGGTATCGTTCTTTGTCTTTAATGACGGTAGCGTAACCGCAAAATGGACCTTCCCAGGGCATATCGAACTTATAAACTGGTCCTTCATCCCTAGGTTTAGATAGACGTAATTCTGTGCCCTCAAGCGATTCAATTAAGTGATTATCTATAAAGATCTCTCTCTTTGATCCAAGATTAATTGGTTCAGCGGCTGAGCAAATAGAACAATATAATGAAATTATGAATGTTAATCTAGTGCCCATAATGAGACTGCGAGTTGGCTGAAAGAATCTCATACGGTAATGCCTCTTATATTAATTTATTTTATTATTAAAGTGTTTATCAAAGAAATCAAACATAGAGGCGGTGTTGATTACGTGACCTCCTTTGTGAGGTACGAAATAAAGATTATTGGTAGCTTCAAAATCACCGTAAATGGGTGAAATTTCCTTTAGAGCCTTCCTTGCGATTGGTACAGTGAACCAAGTAGGGCGCTCCTTCAATCCGTTCTGGCACATGAGAGGCCTTGGTGCTATGAGGCAGTAGATGTCGGCGAAATCAACGAGGGATCTTATTCCTGGAAATTTCCAGCACCTACAATGATTTTGTTCAAGCTGATCCATAGTTGTCAGAAAGCCCGCGCTCATGGTTGCTGAGATCCTTTCGTCCATTGCTCCTAACCACATTGCCATTTCACCGCCGAGAGAATTTCCTGCGCACCCAATACGTTTTTGATCAACTTCTTCCATTGAAACAAGAAGATCAACGCAACGAATAAGGTCCAATAAGCGTTCTCCCATCATTGTCTTATCTTCTTCCCGTAAACTGTGTTGACTGACCTTAGTTGATACAGTGATGTAACCCTTTTCTGCGATTAAAGTTGCAAAACCACGGTCCTTGTAGCAGGAGTGCCTGGTTCCGCTGTGACCATCAATGGCAATTACTGCAGGGTGGGGGGCTTTGATCTTTTTAGGGACTGTGAGTACGGCTTTAATTCGGCTTTTGGAAGTGCTGTCCAGTTCCATTTCGTGAAATAGATAAGTTCCTTTGTCTTGAGTGGATGTTTTGACCGCATTCAAAGATGCGGTGGGGGTGCCTGCGTTCAGCTTATTGATCTTAAGGAGTCCGAAAAGCGAAGTTCTAATACTCTTTTGCCATTTGATCGCGTCGGCACTAGGTCGAGAAGTGTATTGCATCGTCCTGAAGGGAACTTTCGTTGTCCGTTTAGGGATGATACCGAGATTGTTTCCTTTGATTGTACGGAAATAGCCTAATGGCTTGTCGGTTAGGCTGTTTATCAGCCAACTAGAATTTGAGTAAGTTTTTTGAATCTTTGTAGAACCATTTTTAAGTTCACCGTATGACTGCAAGGTTCCATTGTATTTGATCCAATAGATTTTAACGTCCTTGCCTGATTTGTTTATGAGGGTTAGTGATGCTGATTCTCCTGAGATCGTATTAGGAGGAAGTCCACGTTCCATGGCGTTAAATTTTATGGGGGATGCCATTGACGTGAAACCTATCAGAACGGCGCTCAATGAAATAACTGCTTTTAGTAAGATTTTCAGTAACACGAATATCAATGACGATAGGGAAGCTTACACTGATTGCATTAAATAATCGGACTCTACATTACATATACTCATGGAAGGGTCTATTTGATGCTATGACAAGTAGCTCAATAGTGAGTCTTTCTTATAGTTAAATATATAGCAGAAGAGGGGGGTGATGTCTATATTTGTGGTTCTTTTAGTTCAGTCTGAAATTGATGTATAGCGTTGAACTGGAATCATTAATAAAAGTTTGAATTTAC
>JAAZZC010000278.1 GCA_014239335.1 Verrucomicrobiales bacterium | reverse complement strand
CCTCTACTGGATCGTCGACGCCAGCATTTGATGTTCCCGATGTCGAAATTTTGCCCGTAAATGACCGCGAGATGGTAGTCAATGAAGTTGTCAATATCTAGGTAGCGATTCTGGACTGTCCGGTAGTTGCTCAGATTTGCCATCGAGTTTCCTCCAATAAAGCTACGCATCTGGCTGTAAGTCGTCGCAGAACCCGTGTTGGCCTTGCCGTATCCCTCAATAAGGTCGATCTCATTCACGGACACGTTGTGAGTTGATTCGAGGTAGTGCTCGGTGAATTTTTCACGAATATTGTAGATGCCCCAGTAGTCGCCATTCAAGTAGAGCACGGCCGGACGGTAGCCTTGAGTGTCCAGACCAGTCTCTGCCATCAAACTCTGCATCATCGCATCCCGAAACATGGTGAAATTGCCATTCACAAAATAACTGCCATGACTGACTGGAGCGCTGAATTCATGGATGGGCGGGCGCGGATACGTCAACCAGGTGCTCTGGTTGTCATTGCCCGAATTGCGTAGCACGATCGACTCAAAGGAATTCACCGCCCGGTCCGGAAAGAAGCGATGACGGATCTTTCAATAGCCATATTCGCTGCGGGCAAACAGCGCCATCGACTTTTGTGGATAGCCCCGAGATCCCCACCCTCCAAAGATTTTGACTCCGACGTTCATTCGTGAAGTTCCACCCTCATTAGGCTCATGGAATTCGAAACTGGCCTCGATCTCTCGATCGCGTTTCCAGGCATGGGATTTGCTATAGGGGAAACTGCCAATGATGTTGCCTCGGGAGGTGAACATGTGGTCACCAAATCCATACAGGTAGCCATCGGTGAACTCGAAGTGCTCGGGGTCGGCCGCCAATGCCATCACCGGCAGGCTATGATTAGCGCCAATGATGTAGGTATGCGTGACCGGGTGACTATTAGAGGCTCCCAATACCACTGCTCGAATGACAGTGGTCTCCGTCAGTTCAATGGGTCCTCTATATGGAGTCGATCCTCTGAGTGGTTCTGATCCGTCCATGGTGTAGTGGATCAAATCTTCTTTGCGGGGCGGGATCAATTCCAAGGTGACCGGTTCGTCGAATACCCCACCACGGACACTGAAGATCGGGGCTTGAACGAATGGTTCGGGGGGATCGGCAATGAAATCGTAATTCGGAGCTCCTGGAGAGGGTTCACCGGAATGGAAGACGTAGTAAGTCTCCAAGTCATCAAGACCATGCCCCACCGAGTTATCGGAAACGAGAGGGCCGGGATCGAGACGATCCACGATCTTCAAGAGAGGATTGCTGAGGATCACCGGTTCATTACCGCTGCTCAATTTGAAGTTCGCATGCATTTCTCCTTCGGGAATTTCATCCCCTGCCTTGCCCGATGCGAATACCAACAGGTACTTGCCTTGATCGAGGATTGTTCCATCAGGAAAATCCCACTTACTCAAGTCAGCGTCGTTGTCGCTGAGATAATACCCGGTCAATTCGGCAGGATTGTCGCTTGCATTGTAAAGTTCAATCCAATCTGGAAAATCTCCATCACCGTCTACCACTGTTGTTTCGTTGTTGCTCATGACCTCATTGATCACCAACGCCACGGGCGATAACGTAGAACTGGCCACTACGCGGATATAACCGGCACTCTCGTTATTGAGGGGCAAGGTCAGGATGATCCGGGAGGAATTGAGCACAGACAGGGTGACATCATCTTGGTCGATCCATGACCCAAGAGACAGGTTCGGTGACCGTTGCAAAGTGTAGGACAGAGTCTTTCCTTTAAGGCTCTCCACGGTGACCATGAGTTGGGAGTCAGTATGCTCGATCTCTGCGATACGGATGATTGGTTGAACTTGGGCCCAGCCAGTCCCTACACCAAGCAGGAAGATCAAGACACGCAAAGAATTCCCTAGACCAGTGAGTCCAAAAACAAATCCAAATATTTTGTAACAAAAGATAAAACCTAAGTGTTTTTCTTTTTCCCCCTCCATTTCCTCATCACTCATAGTTGTTATACTAACATTAAATTAAGAAAGTATGTTATCTACAACTTTTCCAAATTCATCAGTGAGTCTGAAATTTCTTCCCTGATGATTAAAAGTTAAAGATTCATGGTCAATGCCAAGGCAATGGAGAATAGTGGCATTCAGGTCATGCACATGGACCCGATCCTCTGCGGCAAAATACCCGAACTCATCAGTAGCACCATGGACATGGCCCGGCCTAATTCCTCCACCTGCCATCCACATACTGAAACCATGAGGGTGGTGATCCCTTCCATACCCGTTCCCAGAACCTTGTGACATTGGAGTCCTACCAAACTCACCTCCCCAGACAACCAATGTATCATCAAGCATTCCACGTTGTTTGAGGTCCTTGATGAGAGCAGCGATGGGTTGATCAACTTTTTTACACTGCTCAGAATGGTCACCTACAATTTGTCCGTGTGAGTCCCAGCCTTTATCGTAAAGTTGTATGAAACGGACTCCCCTCTCCGCGAGCCTACGGGCTAAAAGACAATTATTGGCAAAAGAAACTTTTCCCGGCTCTGATCCATATGATTTTCGAATACTTTCAGGTTCAGTAGAAATGTCCGTCAATTCAGGGACTGACATCTGCATCCTGTATGCTAATTCATACTGCGCTATTCTGGCTACAATTTCCGGATCACCTACACTCTCAAAACGTCTATTATTCATCCAATTAATTAGGTCCAACTGTCGACGACGCTGCTCACGAGTAACCCCTTCAGGATTTTTTACAAAGAGAACAGGATCTCCGCTGGTCCTAAACTGAACCCCCTGATGCTCTGCTGGCAGAAACCCAGAACCCCAATAACTATCAAGAAGTGGTTGCCTATTTTTACCGGACGCAAGAACGACAAAGGCAGGTAAATCATTATTTTCACTTCCAAGACCATAAGAAAGCCACGATCCCAGTGAGGGCCTCCCAAATCTTACACTCCCAGTGTTCATAAACATTACAGCCGGATCATGATTAAAAGTATCCGAATGAACTGACCGAATGACCGACACATTATCAATTATTTTACCGACACTGGGAAAAAGATCAGAAACCTCAATCCCACTCTGACCCTTCTTATGGAATTTCCAATGTGATCCTTTGAGTAATGGCTGAGCCTCCTTGATCATGGCAAACTCATGGTTCTTAATAATCTCTTGAGGCACTTTCTGACCGTCTCTCTGATTGAGGACGGGCTTTGGATCAAAAGTATCAACGTGAGATGGGCCACCTGACATGAAAAGATAAATGACCCTCTTTGCACGGGGAGCTAGATGCTGAAAGTTATTTTCTGTTGCCCCTTTTCCTATTAGGGATCCCAACGCAAGGGATCCGATTCCTATCGGGGAGTGCCCAAGAAATTTCCTTCTCGTTATTTCAATCGGTAATTGCATCATTCACGGGTCAGCGCCTCATCAAGGTTAAGAAGAACGACACAAACTGAGTACCAACCGTCGTTTTTTACTAATGCTTGAAATTTGATCCTTTCCCCATTGTTTGGAATTCTC
This sequence comes from Verrucomicrobiales bacterium, assembly GCA_014239335.1. GTDB lineage: Bacteria > Verrucomicrobiota > Verrucomicrobiia > Verrucomicrobiales > DEV007 > EC70. The sequence goes on along the minus strand of JAAZZC010000278.1, from coordinate 10,706 downwards.
CCAAGGCACTCCATGAAGGCGTGATCAAGCCCCTCATTGATCTTACCTTTTCCGTAAAGGCTCAGATTTTTAGCAAGGGCCCTTGAACATTCGTCAAACATCGGATCATTAAGAGTCACCAGAGCCTGTTGTGGAGTATTGGAAACAGTCCGTTTGGCAACACACACCTGTCTGGTCGGCGCATCAAAGGCAGCAAAGGATGGGTGAAGCGCCATCCTTTTCCAGTAAACATACATCGATTTCCTGTATCTATCTTCCGGCCCTGAAACTTTCCAGGTGAAGTTTGAATTCCCGGCCGTGTTCTGACCCCTTTCCTCATAAAAACCATCAGGCTGCAACGGAAAGACCGAAGGACCTCCGATCTGTGCATCCAATAAATCAGAAGCTGAAAGAAATTGATCCCTTATTTGTTCGGCGGGCAATCTCATTCTCGGCATCAATCCGAAAACTGAACGTGAATCAGAAAGGCCAACAGATTTTTGCTGATAAGTATCTGAACTCACAATCAAACGGACCATGTGCTTATAGTTCCAGCCCTTCTGCACAAATTCAACGGCTAGCCAATCCAGAAGTTCAGGAGAACTTGGAACTTCACCCTTGGCTCCAAAATCAGCAGGCGTTGCTACAATTCCTGTACCAAAGAAATGCTGCCACAAATAGTTCACGGTGACGCGTGCTGTTAATGGATGCTCATTACTAACGAGCCACCTGGAAAAATCCAACCGGTTCAAATTATTCTTCGCGGGAGGTTGAGGCAAAAATTTAGGAATCCCAGCAAATACTCGATCACCTTTCTGCTTATAATCGCCCCGGATTAAAATATGGGTTTCTCTTGAATCTGGAGACTCCTCCATGACTGGCACCTCAATGGTCTTCGAAACCAAACCCTTTAATTTCAACTGAAGTTTCTCTATTTCCTTTGAGACTGGTAATTTGAAGGCCTTTCGGTACATCCTGACATTCTTAAGGGTTCCATCGAATGGGAAGGACTTCGGTTCCAGAGAATTATTGTATCCTGCTCCTATGACCAATGGGCGGTCACTAATTGCAATGGATTTGGGAACATGACCTTTGATCTTGGCTGCGTTGTCAACGACTCCGTCCACAACAAGTCTCAAGTAATTCCCCGCATCAAAGACCACAGCAACCTCATGCTCCTTCCCATCATTGACAGGAAAGCTTCCATGAATTTCAGCTCCTGACCAGATTTGAGATTTTTCGGAAATCCATGCAAACAAATGACCCGGAACGGCATTCTCTGCATTTTCACCTCCTATGCCAAAAACATAACTGCGTTGACCTGACTTCCAGTCATACTTTGAAGCAATATTACCTATCGGCTTGGACGTCCTAATGGAAGCTACTATCGTCAAGTCTCCCGTCTCGGAAAAAGACTCTGAGGATTCCATTACTTGAGGCTTCTCCCAATGACCTATGAGAGATTCATCTTTAAGAGAGAACTTCTGAATCTCGTTCGATTTGACCCGATCTGTGAGACTTTGACGAATGGCATTAATCTTTTGTTGTGTTCCTTTGGGGATATACTTCATCCTTGGCCCGTGCGTGTTATAACCACTTCCCAGATGCGGCACATTATTGAAAATCGCGAACATTTTATAATAATCACGCTGACTGATTGGATCGTACTTGTGATCATGGCACTCAGCACATTCAAGACTCAAACCTAACCAAGTCCTTCCGGTCGTCTTGAGCCTATCAACGATTCCCTTAATACGAAATTCCTCTTTTCGCGGATTATTCCCCTTGGCCTGCATGGCCTGCCTATGGAAACCTGTGGCCAGTTTCTGTTCAGAAGTTGATCCTGGTAACATGTCTCCTGCCAATTGTTCAATCGTGAATTGATCAAAAGGCATATTATTATTGAAACTATCTATGACCCAGTCCCGGTAAGGCCAAACGTTTCTGGTCCGGTCAGCAGCATAACCTGAAGTGTCAGCAAATCTGGCAAGATCGAACCAATTCTGTGCCATCCGCTCACCAAAGTGTGGAGATTCTAAGAACTTATCAACAAGCTTTATCCAGGAATCTGGAGAATTATCATTGGTAAATTCAATGACTTCTTCGGGTGATGGAGGCAGCCCTCTGAGGTCCCAACTTAATCTGCGGATTAGTGTGTGCCTAGGTGCCTTAGGTTTCAATCTAACACCTTGTCTTTTCATTGCATTCCGAACAAAAACATTAATTGCTTCTGAGTCCTTAGCAGAAACTAGTGCTTTCTTAGGAGCTTTGTATGCCCAGTGCTCACTCGAATAGAGACACAAAGAGGTCATTTTAAAAAAGACCACAGCTACTGAGTACCTGACAATCATTTTAATTCCTCTCCCCATACTACTTCTCTCTGATCGTGTGAATTGTGAGCCCCTTAGTTTCACTTCTACCTTCAAGAAAGTAACTGCTAATCAAACCGATCAAAAAACAACTTCCTACCGAAGCAAAAGGATAAAAGTAAGCCTGTACATCGGTCATCTTCCAAACCCATAAAACAACTGCGACTCCACCAAAGCACCCAATTATTGCTCCGGTAGAATTTGCAGTTCTTGTCAGGACACCCAGAAGAAAAATTCCTCCGAGCATTCCGAGAACCAATCCCACAATTTTAATGAACTCATCAAATAACGACTTGATTTCAGGATTAAGAAACCAAAGCCCAAAGACTGTTCCTAGAATTCCCATAATAATCGTTAACCATCTTGCGGACTTGAGATACTGACGGTCATCCCGACACATATTCATAGGCTTCATAAAATCAGTAACAAGCGTGGTCGCGGTCGAGTTCATACTTGTGGACACAGTCGATTGGGCCGCAGCAAAAATTCCAGCGACAATCAGACCCGCAAGACCTACAGGCATTTCATTTGCAATGAACAATGGAAAGATTTGATCGGTCTTTATGGTCGGGTCGAGCTTAACAGGATTAGATGCGTAGAAAGCAAAGAGAGCTGATCCAAGGCCAAAGAACAGGACACTGGCAATGACACTGAGCACCGCATTAGTCCAGATTGAACGTGCTGCCATTTTTTGATTCGGGGTTGTCATATAACGCTGCACTACGGACTGGTCTGCTGTGTATCCGGAAACGTTTTGGGCTAAAGCACCCAAAATAATGACCCAAACAGCTACCTGAGCGCTTGTAATATCCCAATTGAAGTTCGCGATGCGAAACTTATCGGCTTCGCCGGCAATAGAAAGGAATCCCTCGAATCCTCCATTAACGCCGCTGATAAGCATAAAGAAAGCAATCACTGCTCCACCAAGTAAAACAACAGTTTGTATCGTATCTGTCCAAATCACAGCCTCAATACCTCCCATGGTACAATAAAGAATACTCAATAACCCCATGAGAATTACAGACTGCCAAGGAGTCAATGGCGTTGCTGAAGCCAGGGCCAAACCTGTCAGTGACATCACGACAGCCATTCGAAAAATGTGGAACAAAGTAAAAAAACCACTGCCCAGCATCCTCACTCGACGATTGAATCGCTTCTCAAGATATTCGTAAGCACTTGTCGCATCAATTTTTCGGTAAAATGGAAGAGCCACATAAACAGCAACAAAAGCGACGACAGGAATCATCATGTTTGCCAAAAAATAGACCCAATCAGTTGCATATGCCTTACTGGGTAATCCGGTGAATGTCAGAGAACTGAGCATGGTCGCAAAAATACTGCAACCCGCTGCCCACCAGACCACACGCTTCCCTCCCCGGAAAAAATCATCCGTGCCTTTGTTTCTTTTAGCAAAAAACAAACCAACTAAAACCATGAGGAGCAGATAAATACCCAGGACCCAATAATTAACTGTTCCAAAATCCTTACTCTTTGCTTTTGGAGTCACTTTCCACAATTGAGGTGAGCGGACCCGTGGACGAACCTCACCACTAGCAATAATAATCGAGTCACCCCAAAGAACAGGAACTGTCGTTACATGATTTTTATCTCCTGGAGTTCCTGCCTCTATCCAGGTATCTGTAATTGTGTGATAAAGATATGTCTTCTTTAGAAAACCAGGATGCTCATCCTTAAGTTCATCGGCCTTACCCCAATAAGTACCATGCGATCCTCCAAGCACCACGATATGACTTTGCTTGTATCCGATTGCGGTTCCAGCCATGAGAGGACCTTCGAAGCTTGTTCTTTGTCGCCATGCCCTACTCCGTGTGTTGTATTCCCATACGTCAGATAAAAGGTCCACACTTTCACCTTCCTCTCGCCTTCCTCCAATCACATAAACACAATCATCATAGCCGTTATGCTGAGAAGCGACTTGAACAAAGGCACGAGATGACCATGGGACCTCTGGAAGTTCATCCCAACCAATGCCCTTTTGCTTCTCAAAATTATTTAAGTCGAAAGAATAGACCTTATTAGTTGCAGTATTGAGCGACTTCCCGGTCTGCCCCCCGACAAGATAAACAATCCCATTAACAAATGTAGCAGCGCCATAAGCGACGGGCTCAGGAAGTCCGGGTAATTCCTGACGCGTTAATTTATTCTTCTCGTTATCCCAAGAAAGAAGAAACACTTCCTGATAAACTTTTGTAGCATCATCTCCACCAATACAAAGGACTCCTTTATCAGTAGAAACTGAAGCTCCATATGCGAGAGGCCTTAGAAGTTTACCTCCATCTTTCCAAGTATATGAATCCCCCTCAGAATTCTTCTCCCTGACAAGCACATAAATTTCGTCATGCCATACTTTGTCCGTCTCCCATAATGGCTTCCCCGGGAAGTTGGCCCCTCCTGCAATGATTAGTGCATCGTTGTGAATTCCTACAAATGGACCAGCGACTCCAGGATTCTCTTTTTGCCCATTAACTGGCGGCAGTTTAGACAACTTTTCCCATTTCAGGAGATCATCCGCGGCAAAGGCGATAGAACCTAAAAATGTAGTCCATATAATAATTAACTGAAAAATTCTCACTCCTAGATATTGCCGAAATTTACCAGTTGAAGCGACAGAAATTTTCTTAGCCCGATGCGTTACGCATAAAATCTGCTGTCTGAGCAAAAAAATCTGCCAATAATTCCGAAGCTGGAGGTTCAACTTTTATTTCCTCCATTGACTCACCCATAAGCTTCAACCACCGATCCCGTTCGGCAGTGCCTATATGAAACGGAATATGACGCATACGTAAACGGGGATGCCCCCGTTCTTCTATGTATTTTTGAGATCCCCCACATCGATAAATAAGAAAATCAGCTAACCTTCCTTGGGCACCCTCCCAGTCATCACTTGGATACATTGGAGATAATAAATCATCCCCCTTAACCCTTTTATAAAATGCACAAACAAGATCATTCAATCCTTCCTCACCAATTTGTTGTAAAACTTCATTCATTTATTTATTTTAAAAATGAAATGAATCAGGAAGAAGAATCAGTAATAACTTTCACAGGACGACCGCACCAAGTTTCCTTCCAGCCCTTGGATTTTTCACTCCGATAGATGGTAGGTTCAGCTCCTTGAAATACTTCAGGATTTTCCTTAGGGGCATTACCAAGAAAAACAACTCTCTCGAGACTATGACATTCAGCAAATGCATTATTCTCGATTGATGTGACTTTGCTTGGAATTGTTATTTCTTTGAGATTTCGGCAATGTGAAAAAGCATATTCTCTAATACTATAAACATTTTCAGACATTTGAACTGAGTTCAGATTGAAACAACGGAAAAATGTACTGGCCCTGATAATGGAAACCTCTTTAGGGATAATTATCCGGGAAAGTTGAGAGCATCGATTAAATGCGGACGATCCAATGTGATTGACCGTATCTGGAAAAACAATCTGACTCATTGCACTGCATCGGAAAAAAGCACTGCGTTCTATTTTTTTTACAGAAATTTTATGGATTTTTTCCGGTACAACTACAAGAGAACTATTTGCAATGTACTGAGTGATGATAGCATAACGTGAAGTAACTGATCGTGGGTTATAAATACGCCATTTGAAATTAGCTAAGGGGCTAGCAATCGGATATGAAGATTTTTCCTCGGCAAAACCCTGGGAAATAATATTAACCAGAACTAGACAAACTACTAAAGCTCCCTTCATATCAACATATTGTATCTTTCTAACACAATTAACGACCTACCATTCTGATCAATTCTGATTCGATTGCTTTGGCCCAAATCTCATGTCCTTTCTCACTAGGGTGAGTTGTATCAGGCATCATTTCCTTAGACAAATGACCTTTATCGTCTAGAAAATGAGGGCCAATCTCGAGAAATTTAACCTTTGGTATATCCTTCAACAGCTCAGGAAGATAAGAATTTAACTCAATGATTTGTTTGCGGTGAGGGTGTGTTATTTCACGCCTCCTGGGCAGTAGTCCAAGGACAAGGATTTCTGTTTGTGGATAAATCGAATGTAACTTCTTAGCAATTTCTTTAACTCCTTCAGCTGCCTGTCTGGGCTTATCACTTCCCCAGCAGATATTATTAGTTCCAATAAGTACGACAGCTCCCTTAGGAGATTTTTTAAGTACTGGCAAATGTTGAATCCTCCAAAGAAGATGATTTGTCCTATCTCCACCAAAGCCTAGATTAATTGCTTTTCTTGGCTCAAAGTGTTTTTTCCATACCTCTACGCCTACACTCTCAAAATTGTGAGTAATTGAATCACCCAGCATCAGTAAATCAAACTCTCCCTTACTCATCTTACCAATATTCTCTGCGTGCCTAGTAAACCACCACTCTTCTAATCTTGGTTGAGGTGTAATTGCTGGACCAGAAACTTCACTAGATTTTTTACTGTCATCTGCAGCCTCATTAGCAATTAGACCGGAATGAACAATGAGTGAACAAGAAAAAATCAAATAACTTATGTACGCCTTCATTATCTGAACATTTATAGATGCATTACCTGTTATCTAAACAGTCTAAAATAGAGAAAATCAGATTTCTTGAATTCTTAGTCAGGAGCAAAAAATCAAAAACTCTGTTTTTATAGCCTAGTAAAGGTAATTGAGTCTAATTTAAAGCACTCCATTCGAAATCAAAATCATTGTTGCTCCTAAGCTCAATGAGAAAAAACCTTAATGAATTACTTCGTCTTTTTTACAGTATTAACTGCTGCCCAAATCCTTTAGAATTGATATCACAAGGCAACAAACAGGCAAAGGCAGAGTATTGTAACTGCTGGCGCTGCCTTAAGGAAGCTATCGCTCCTAACTCGTAGATGCATGACGATGGCTACCATCATCAACACTGCCATGCCATATGCTGCAGGAACTACAAGGTTACTCATCCATATGCCCGCTAAAAGGGCACTGGCGAGTAAAATCTTTATAAACCCCACTAAATAAAGTGCCCATATAGGAAGCCGGTAAACAGCGAACTCCTCCTTCAAATTCCTAGCATCCGCCGCTCTGTAAACAGTTTCCCAATTTGGCCTAATCAGCCACACCGAATATATTGTAAGCGCTATTAAAACCTGTGCTACTATTGTCATTTCGACCATCGATTGGACACAAATCTGGCATTATTATATATAATATCAAATTCTGTTTAACCATTGCCTAGCAAGGCCCTAACTAGTTGTCACTGCCAGTCATTCATCGCCCATAGTTTGACGTGCATTGCAAAGATACCTAGAGTTGCAAGCCTTGCTCTTTTGTAACCGCTAACACATCAGGAAAGGTGGCCAAGTCTCGTTTGAGGCGCTTGATTCGAAATTAGTTAAAATGTCACGCACTATTCCGATTCCATATGGCAAGAAGTTCTACCGATTTGCTTTGGAAAAATAATTAATGGGGCTCCGCAAAAGAAGGATTCCACTAAGGATCCTTAGACTCTATTGCTCCCCTGTACCAAGCTACCGATTGGCTTAGCCTGTACCAATGCCACCCGTAAAAGAACGTGCATATACCAGAAGGTATGAGCAGGACCGGGAAAAATATAAGTGCGGGAACCAACCCATCTGGTTTGGTCACTACCCAAGTGATTCCAAGGGCTAATGAAATACTGAATCCGAAGAAATAGCTAACTGCTAATTTGCGATGCTTTCACAATTCTCCCTTTAGGAAATTATACTTCTCGTTCATATTCTCTACAGTCATTTCGTTCAGTGACATTGATCTTTTGTAGCCTTAGAAACTTGTACGTCTCTTTACCTGTAAATAGTTTTAAAGTATTTTGAAAAGCTGCAAAAAAGTTTAGAGCTTAATTCACGAAGATAGAGATCTACTATCTATACAGTCTAGGAAGGGCGACTGAGTCTGGGTTAAAGGCGCTTGATTCGAAATCAATTGGAATGTCTCTTCAAGACTCTTGCTGCCCCCCCTGTCTGCAATGACAGGGTTTCGGTTTCCAGTGATCTCTACTGACCAACACAGTCCAAACTTATAGGGCATTACGAAGGGCATTAAAATTATAACGGGAACAGGGGCTCCTAGCTATCAATCCCCGAACAACTGACCTTGAATCATGGGTCAGGGTGCGGGTTTCAGGGGTTATTCTTTTAAAGATTCTTCATAGGAATCAACAGGTTTGCCTTTGCTATTCCAGTACTTTTCAGAAACTTGGTCACCATTCTTGAAGTTTACTTCCATAAGCTTTTCTCCATTTTCATGCCAACGTGTAAACAGTCCTTCTTCTTTGCCATTTTCATAATTTTCTTCTCTTCTCTTCTGTCCATTTGTAAACCAATAAATATTTACACCATCCCGCCTTCCCTTCTTTGAGTTAATTTCAAAGTACTTCTGCCCGTTATTCAACCACATCACATTTGAACCATGAAGTTTACCGTTCTTATAGTTCATTTTCTGTCTGATTTTACCATCCTTATACCAAAAAATTTTCAGTCCATGCGACTTGCCATTGTCATAGTCTTCTTCTGACTTTTTATGCCCGCTTTGGTAAAGCGAGAAAAATTTACCTGTATAAGGTGCGCTTGAACCTTTAACATATAATTTGCCTTTAAGTTCTTCTGTTTCTTCCTCAGTAACGCCATCTAATTGAGGCTCAGCTTCAGTCACATCTTCTCCAAGTTTAGAACTAGTGATGCCTTCTTTATTTCCCCCACATCCGATTGTAAATAGGGCAAGGGGAAAGAGTAGCGGCAAGAGCTTAGTCACCCCAAATTTTAACAGATCACTTGAACCTAACCAATTAGAAATTCCCTCTTTGATTATAACGGTAACGGGCAAATATGAGCCAATATTATAAAATATAATCAAGATCTATTAATCAGCCAAAAGCTACATAGATCATGGTTTATGTTTCAGGCGGAAGAAAGATTTTCTCTGAGCACTATCTTGAAAATCGGAAATTGGATAAGTTTCTGAATCACTGGTAAGAGTAAATGAGTGTGATACCTGCCACTTTTTGAGGTCCGCACTTGTCTGCAGTTCGTAAGTTTCGCCAACTCCCCCGAAGAAAGTGACGCTATTATTTTTATAGTCAAAGCTGATGATGGGATCGATGGAGGTTTGCTGGGGTTGACCTTCGCCATAATAACTTGGAGTCCAGATCGATTTAATCTCAAGTACTTGAGTACTTGTTCCTGACCATCTGTTTGCATTGTCCTTGGCAACGAAATTGATATATATCCTGTCAGTTTGTGGGCTAATCACATCATTGGTAAATCCATTATTCGTTAACCATAAGTTCAGATCCACTAATGTGTTTTCCAGATTGATTTTCACTTCCCTGAACCCGTTCCCTACATTTCTAGTTATTACATGCTCGGAATTTAAACCCTGACCATCTTCCCAGACAGAATGCCAATAAGAACCATCATTTTTGCCTATCCATAAATCTAATGGAATATAACTGTTACTTTTATATTGGAAAAGCAAATGGTCCTGATTGTTCTTTGATAAATCTATTCTTGGGCTGACGATATAACTATTAATTATCTGCTGAGTGTATTGAGTGGCATTGCTTGGGACGAACGGTTCAATGGATCGCACGCGTAAACCATTATTACCATCAGATAAAACAGCTCTTTCAAATTTATTTGATGTGACCGTTTTAAAATCCTCCCACACTAGCGTTGTCGTTTGTTCCCAGATGCCTCCCCAGCCGTTTGGCACGCCACCACCATTGTTCCCACCCGTCGTGATCCATTCTCCATAATTAATTTGTTTAGATTGAGTGACTGGTGTCCAACCATCCAAATCACTACTCAAGTCGACCTTCTTTAACTCTAACTCAATAGCCTCATCATTAGCTTCTAATTTAGGAATCCATATAAATAAAATTAAAAAAGGAATAACCGTTCTCATGTTTCAAAAACCTAACACCCCATCACGAACTCACCAATTACAAAATCCACCGAAAATTATAATGGGAACAGTGGCTGGCTGCTTGGGGATCAAGCCTCACAATCCCCAAACAACTGATCATGAATCAGGAATCAGGATGCGGGGTTAGGGGTTCATGCCCCTTTGTCGAGCGTCTTTAAATACTCATCCTCGTCCTCATAGATCTCGTTGCTGCCGCAGGAGTGGCACCTTTGGTCAGACTGCTCTTTCCGGCCGTCCACGACAAAGATCATCTTGCAGGCAGGGCAGTAACGGACGAGTCGGTGTTTCCATGGGACATTTCTTAATCGCTTCTTAACCTCTTCTGGGTTTTTCCCCTTGTTGTTATCCTTAAGGATTTGAATCCGTGCCTTCTCGGAACCTGCATCGCGCAGCTTTTCAATTAACTCAACGGCACGCTCTGCAGTGAAGGTGGTGGT
>JAAZZC010000275.1 GCA_014239335.1 Verrucomicrobiales bacterium | reverse complement strand
TAAAATCACCCTCTCCATGCAATAATGCACATCCTAGAAGGAAGAAAGCCACGGTCACAATCGTATACACAGCCATCGCAAAAATAGCATCAATGTACATAACTCGGATCCACCCCTTGGCTCTGCGGTTCCAATCATCAGTTCCATTATTCTTTCCTGTGTTAGCAGCATACCCCTTCTCAATAAGCCAATAATTATAAGCCATTATCTCATCGCCTCCGACTCCCGTGATCCCAAAGGCTCCAATTACAAGTAACGTCATTCCATCCCCCTGTGGCATCTTAAATTGAAGTCCTGAGAGAACATCACCAAGGCCAATAGCCGAATCCGTGTACTGCAAAGCAACGAGTGAGAAAAAAGTGAAAATTGTGAAAATCCCAATCATGGTAACTGACATGAGTTCTAGAACCCGGTAATAACCAGATATCACGATAGAGGCCACGGCGATGACAACCAATATCAGCCACCATAAAACAGGAATACCGGGAATGGCCATATTCAGCAGCACCGCGACGAGCCCAACGATACCTCCTACCTGAAGAAATTTAACCATCATTAGTGCCAGCCAAGTCCAAATAGACCAATGAGCCTTACCAACTTTTCCTGGCAAGGTATTAAATGAAGCGAACGTTGTTTCCCCAGTCATGATCGCTCTTTTGCCGAATTCCAACTGAACGGCAACCTTTACAAGACAACTCACAAGAATCACCCACATTGCAACAAACCCAGCACCAGCACCTAACTGCGTAGTTGCAACCAATTCACCAGAACCAACAATAGAGGCAGACAAAATAAAGCCAGGCCCTAGATGCTTAATCGTTCCCTTAAGAGAAGTAGGAGGATCGAGAACTTTTGAATCGTCTAAAGAGTAAGGATCTTGAGTTTGCATAGGGCGTCAGTTCTGTATAGCGTGATACTAAGAATTAGATAAAAAAAGGAAAACCGAAGAAAAAATCAATTAAATCAACTAGCCTTTAGAAATTAAAGTGTATTCAGAGCTAAACGATAAACACAATAATCTTTGCTAACTAATTGTTGCCCGAACAGAAGCTAAAATAACAGTGATGAATTGCCAATTGAAATGGATTTTGATTTCACTCCTTTGCTTCCCCATCACGGGCAGAACTAATGATTCAGGGATTGAATTTTTTGAAAAGAAGATCAGACCCATTCTTCTTAATGAATGCTATCAGTGCCATAGCGAAGACAAAGAAATAAAAGCCAATCTAAGATTAGATTGGAAAGGAGGATGGCTTAAAGGAGGCAAATCAGGCCCACCAATCATTCCGGGGCAAGTAGGCAAGAGCCTGCTTATACAGGCAGTCAGGCATACACACGCCGACCTCAAAATGCCGCCCAAGAAGAAACTTTCCAAAGAACAGATCATAAGCCTTGAAAGCTGGATCGCCATGGGAGCCCCAGACCCAAGAAGATCGGAAACTATTTCCAACGAACAAAAAAAACTTAATCTTGAAGCTTCAAGGAAATTTTGGTCTTTCCAACCAATCAAAAAACACGAAATCCCTCAACTCAAAAATGCAGGTTGGCCATTTAGCAATATCGATCGTTTCATTCTCGCGGAACAAGAGCGAAACAAAATTTCTCCTGTCAGGCAAGCAACAGCTCAGACGCTTCTAAGACGAATTCACTTCGATCTGACTGGGCTCCCTCCAGAACCTGAAAAGATTGATAAATTCTTGCAAAAACATTCAATGAACAGCCAGGCAGCCATCACTGATCTCGTCGATGAACTGCTCTCGAGTGACGACTTCGGCATCCGGTGGGGAAGACACTGGCTTGACGTTGTCCGTTATGCCGATTCCACTGGCGGAGGCAGAACCGCTCTCCTCGATCAGGCCTGGAGATATAGAGACTATGTCGTCGACTCGTTCAATAAAGACAAACCATTCAATCAATTCATAAAGGAGCAAATCGCCGGAGACCTTATCCAAGGTGCAACTCATGAAGAAAAGAAGGAAGGATACGTCGCTACCGGATTCCTCCTCTTGGGACCAACAAATTACGAACTTCAAGACAAAGCCATATTAGAAATGGATATTATCGATGAGCAACTTGATACGATTGGAAAATCTTTCTTGGGCCTTACTCTGGGTTGCGCTCGTTGCCATGATCATAAATTTGATCCTATCAGTAGCGCCGATTATTACGGAATGGCCGGCATTCTCAAGAGCACAAAATCAGTCATACATAACAATGTATCAACATGGAACAAACGATCACTGCCGTTATCAGCAAAAGAAAATGAACTCGCAGAAAAATTAAAACGATCAATAGAGAGTAAAAGTAAAACCATCAATGAACTCAAAACACAAATTGAGGAGAAAACTCCACGAAATATAAAAATTGAAAGTCTCGCTGGAATCGTTTTAGACAATACGAGAGCCACAAAAAAAGGGAACTGGATAAAATCAACTTCAAACAATGGCTTCGTAAACTCCAACTACATTCATGATGATAACAAAAACAAAGGGTCCAAATCCGTTTCTTACAAAGTTGACATAAAGGCGAGCGGAAAATATGAGGTCAGAGCGTCATATACATCTGGTACCAATAGGGAAAAGAAAACCCCTATAATCGTAAAACATGCTGAAGGTGAAGCCACTTTATTCATTGATCAAACCAAGATCCCCCCCATTGACGGCACCTTCATTTCTTTGGGGTCATACCAATTCAACGAAGGCACTCAAGAAGCAGTTATAATATCTAACAAAAAGACTTCTGCCGTTGTGATTGCAGATGCTATCCAGTTTTTAAATGAGAATGAGCTTACCCCCACGAACCCGCAATGGGCCAAAGATCAAACCAAGTTAAAAGAAAACATCAAAAAACTCGAAGGTGAATTAAAAGCATTACAGAAAAAAAACCCTCAAAGCACAAAAGTTATTGCTGTAGAAGATCAGAAAAGTCCCGAAGATATTCATATTGCAATCAGGGGTAACGTTCACAATAAAGGCACAAAAACTCCTCGAGGCTTCATCGAGGTAATCAGTCGAGGCCCCATGCCAACACTAGAAGAAGGCGCTAGCGGGCGGCTTCAATTAGCTGATTGGATTGCCAACAACGACAATCCACTAACTGCCCGCGTCTTTGTAAATCGAGTATGGTCACACTTATTTTATCAGGGAATCGTGAGCAGCACAGACAATTTCGGTCACACTGGACAGCCCCCGGCTAACTCCAAATTATTGGATCACTTAGCCTCTGAGTTCATTGAAGAGAAATGGTCAGTGAAAATCCTCATTAAAAAAATCATGCTTTCACGAACTTACCAACTAAGCTCCGGATCGGACCCCAATAATTACATTAAGGATCCAGGAAATAAAACTCTATGGAAACAGAACCGTAGACGACTAGAAGCAGAGGCCATTAGGGATTCAATCCTTACAATTAGTGGCAAACTAAAAACTACAAAGGGAGGACCTTCAATCCGACCAGGAACAAAGACTGAATACGGCTACAAATTCGACACTCTTAGAAGGAGTATATATTTCCCAGTCTTCAGAAACACATTGCCTGAGATTATGCAGACCTTTGATTTTGCTGACCCTAACCTTGTCACGGGGACTAGGGCAGTGAGCAGCGTCCCTACCCAAGCACTTTTCTTAATGAACAATCCATTCGTGCATGAGCAATCTAAGGCGGCAGCGGAAAGACTCATGGCGGTTCCCCAGAACAGCGATCATAAGAAAATAGAATTCGCTTATAAAATTAGCTTAGGAAGAAAGCCCAGTTCTCGTGAAATAGAAATCATTTACAATTTTCTACGAACTCAAGAAAAGCCATTACTAGCATGGACTCATGTATTCCATGGACTTTTCTCTAGCATAGATTTCAGACACGTTAATTAGCTAAACTTGATAAATTAATCAAAATCAACTATGATTTGAATTAACAGCCTGAGCCAATCAAATGGGACCACATAATTTAAGCCGAAGACAAGCCCTCAACACCTTGTCATGTGGTTTTGGAGGGCTGGCCCTGGGAGCCCTCGCCCAAAATCAATCGAAAGCAGACTCGCCTTTCAGTAACCCTCATTTCCATCACCGACCTAAGGCAAAGCGGGTCATTTTCATTTTCATGGCTGGCGGAGTTAGTCACGTCGACTCATACGATTACAAGAAAAGCCTCTACGAGCATGACGGCAAAATGATGCGCTTCGATGATGCTCGAACTCTAGCTAAGACCCGAAAAATTATCGAACACCGGGTGATGAAGCCTATGTGGAAATTTAAACAGTATGGGCAGTCGGGGCAGCACGTCAGCGAACTGTTCCCTCATACCGCGCAACACGTGGATGACATTTGCCTCCTCAAAGGAATGCACACCGATGGAATCGCTCACGGACCAAGTACTCTTTTCCTGCACACTGGCAGCATCAACATGATACGCCCATCCATGGGATCATGGGTGAATTATGGTCTAGGGTCAGAAAATAACAACTTGCCAGGCTTCATCAGTATCGGGCCTTCCATGGGGAACGGAGGCCCAAGAAATTACAGCAATGCTTTCCTCCCTTCATTCAACCAAGGAACCCCCATCGGAAGGGCAGGCATCTCAGCCAAAGATGCTACAATTAAAAATATTAAAGCTCCCCACTCAAGCTCAAAGAATCAAAGTGAACAATTCGAACTTCTCAAAAAGATCAACGCAGAACAGCTCTCAAGATCTCCTAACGATGACAAGTTAGAGAATGTAATTAAATCATTTGAGCTGGCGTGGCGTATGCAAAATAATGCGCCCGACATTCTAGACTTTTCAAAAGAAAATCCAAAAACTCTTGAAATGTATGGTATCGGCCAAAAAGAAACAGACGACTTTGGACAATACTGCTTGAGAGCAAGAAAACTGAGCGAAGCAGGCGTAAGATACATTCAGGTCAATTACACCGACAACTCTAACAATCCTGCATGGGATCAGCATTCAAACTTGCCCAAACACATGCAGCATGCAAGAGCAACAGATAAGCCAGTTGCCGGACTACTTAAGGATCTCAAACAACGAGGACTCCTAGAAGACACCATAGTATGGTGGGGCAGCGAATTCGGACGCACTCCCTATGCTGAGAAAAATGGCACTGGCCGCGATCACAACTCCGATGGATTCACTGTCTGGTTAGCGGGAGGCGGTTTCAAAAATGGATACAGCTATGGTAAAACGGACGATTTTGGGCACCATGCCGTAGAAGGAAGAATTCATATGCATGATCTTCATGCAACGATACTTCACCAGTTAGGGCTTGACCATGAGAAGTTAACTTACCGCTACGATGGCCGTGACTTCCGATTGACTGACGTGCATGGCAAAGTAATCCATGAGATAATCGCTTGAGAATTAATTGATCCTCGGAAGTTATATTGTAAGTGAAGTTGTCCAAAGCTATACAATTGCACTTGTAAAATTTTAACTTAAGCAGACTGCTTCTATTCTGTGAAAAACTTAACGGTATTATTAAATATTCTAGCTTTGATAATTTCCAAAACGGCTCCTTCATGTCCCTCATAAGAACAATCAGCGCCCGCCTAATGTAAGGTGAACGAGAATTTAAATAGTATTCTATTCGCCTATAACCATGACCCTCACAAAATTTCTCTCATTTTCGGGTAACTCGGATTCTGATCGAACTCTAACGGTTTCTGTTCCGTCAGCATTATCAAAGATCGACACCATGACCCAGTCTCGGTCCGTTTCCCAGTCGACTAAATCTCTGGAATCCTGGATTTCAAAACTGACTTCGATCCCTACACGGCGAGCAAAGGCAATCTCCAAATACTTTGCACCATCTTCTTGATCTAAAGTAACCGACACGGGCACAGCTCCAGACTCTTTTGGGTGTCCTCCGAAAAAGAATTCAATGAAGTTTGACATCCCGTCATTGTCAGGGTCGCCATCATTTCCGCTAACCGAAAGGTCCTCAAGTTCAGGAAGGATAAAGAAAGCTTCTCTCCAGGAATCAAAAGACAATTCGTCATCCGACCCAGGAGAACCTCCAATGAGTCGACTCGGCCTCCAGTTGTCGGCAAATTCGTGATCTGGGCGAGGAGAGGAAGATGGGGCCCGTAAGACAAGGGATCGCCCTGCTCCGTCCGCACTCTCAGGCCAAGGGAAATCATCGTCATAGGTGAAATTATGTATCTCCGTTCCCGCTCCGAACGACAGTTTAACCTGTTCACCCCCGTTACTTAGGCTGTCATCAGGATCCCACTCACCAACGACCGGGATCCCTTCTCCGTAAGCTTTTTGAAACTCTGCCAAATCGTTAACGACTAGGGCAAACTTACCAGGCCCAAGAATCGTTCCTAGCGGAAAGTCAAAATCAATACCCTTAGTGAATCTTACGTCAGTTAAACTCAGTGAGTCCTTACCAACATTCTTAAGCTCAATAAATTCAAGAGATGAACCTGCCTGAGAGTTATACATGACCTCAGTTATCATAAGACTCTCTTTATAAGGCATTACATCCGGTTCTCCAGCGATAAATTCTATTGGCTCTGACCAGTGACTACTTCGATTAGTATCGTCGGTGTGCTGAACGCGAACACGGTAAGTGTGACCAGGCCGTAGGGCTACAGTAGGAAATGTCACTAGAGAAGAAAAGGTTGTAAGCTCACCAGAATCCCAAACTTCTTCAATTTCATATTTCCAGGCCTCTCCAGCCACATGGATGGAAGTTAATGGATTTGCCACTTCACCGACCCTCCACTTCATTGAACCAAAAGTTTCGGCTCCTTGCGGATCGGAAAATCTTCCACTCTCAAAACGCGCCACTGTAACAGGATGCCCCACAGGGCCTACATAAGAAATGGTTGGAGTGTTCGGAATTCTACTGTCCCTTGCTTCCCGAGAGAGATAGTTAAAACCGTACCCGTCCTCGTCACCGTCACCAACGCTAAATTTTCCATCCTCGTCGGTATCATGCATATAATCGATGACATTTTGCTGAAACCCTTCGTGATCCGACGTGGGTATACTGCGCGTGTAATTATCACGCAGAGTAGTTTCCACTTTCGACCTAAGATACCATGGCCCGCGATGATCTCCTTTAGTATTGGGATGATAGCTCCACATGAACTGATCGATATCAACCATTGTTAACGATTTCCCGGAAGGATTAATTACCTGAGAAAGCTCTTCAACTAACTGAGCAGCATGGCCTCCGTACCGGTCCTTGTCGGAGAATAATAAATCAATCAGGTCACGGCATCTATTCTTATACTCAATGCTTATTTCAGCATGAGACAAACACGCGTCAGCCCGAATAACACCACTCCAGATGTGTACGACTGGCGCATACATCATGTCGAGGTCCCACGGGATAACCTCCCACCTCCCTTCGGGATGGTGATACATGAAGTAGTTAGTCTGATCCCGAAGGTCAACATTGCCAGTCGCTCGGTTAATTGCACGGAAACCATAGAACTTTTGAAGATTAAAGTTATCCCGCCACCAACTGACATTGTTCCGATCCGCACTTGACCTGTAGAACGAAGACCAGTCAGATGAGTTTTCCGAATGTGTCGGGCCTTGATTTTTTTTGTTCCCACTCCCACCCTGAATCTTGTAAACGCTTCCGTCCGGAAGGCCCTTCTCGGCAAGGAATCGCCTATCAGGGTGTTCGATCGCAAGGTAAAGACCCCACAAATCTCCCGAATATTGGTTCGAAGGCGCCTCATCGTTCCCGTCAATGACACGGAACTGAACCCAATGGGTATTTGAACTTGGAACACCGGCTAGTTGGTAGAGCCTGTGCGGAACGGCCTCATCAATTCCCGCCATTCCTCGGTTAACGTCAACCCATGGCGACGAGCATGAATTGAAATTCAAAGTCTTCCATTTGCTTTTGTATTTTTTCCCGTAAATGTCGCGCGCAACAAAATCTCTGGCCCGGTTAAACTTGAATCGCCACTTATTTTTTCCACTAACATAAGTCGACGCCTCTCCGCGGTTATAGAATTGGATATGATCGTAGACCCGTCCAGCATAAACCATCGTTCCCCACATTCGAGTTCCGTCCGAACCACTACTATATTGGCTATTTCTGATATCCGTTGAGTTGGCAATGAGATGATATACCGGCAGAGAGTCCCTCATAACTTCGACCGGGAAGGTCTTGGGTGGTGTGACTCCTGGTCGTTCGGCTCCCGTCCACGAGGGAACACCGTTGTAAACAAAATAAGCAAAGTTCGGAGACTCGTCATCAGCGTAAGGAACCTTAACAGAATTCCCTACAGTGTCCTCTACGGCAATCCTGTAACGAACCAGTTGCCGGTGAACATTCTCCTCGGCAGGCACAGTGACACTGTAGACCGAATCACCCAAAACAGCATCACCGCTTGATCCACTGTCATTCATGAGCAGATCGACCCACCCCTCGTCATAAGAATCATCGTCTTTCCGAATATAACTGCCTGGTCTTATTAGTTGATAACTGAGGGTAACTTTACTGACTCCGTCCTCGTCTGTAACCTTAGCACTGACAATGACATTCTCATTTGCCAATGGCTCCTTGGGGCTGTGCTCTACCTGACGAATGGCTGGCGGCGCACTGCTCACAGAGTTCGGAGTGACCGTATTAACCAGACCCGGAGAAGGGTCCCCGGAAGCAGTGCTTGCGGGTGGAGTCTTCAGTTCGAGATCAAAGGAAAAATCACTACTTCCGGAGGTAGCGTTCAAACCATGCACTGCAATCACGTTCGTACCCTCTACCAAAAAGTTTCTGACATTAGGAATTAGCAACTCTTCCCAAGAGGCCTCGTGATTTCTCCCAAAGTCATCAAAATCCTTGGCTCCTGAAGTAACAGAAATACGAGCGATCTCTGTTCCGTTAATCCAAACGATTGCTCCATCATCAATATACAGACGGACAAGGAGTCTGGCCGGTATTTTACCGGATTCAACATTAAATCTCTTGCGAAAGTAAACCGTTGAATATGCGTTCTGCATGTCAGATAACACAGTCACATCGTCACCATCACCGAACCCAATGACGGATTCACCAGTGAACCATGTACCGTCTTCGACGAAGGCGATCTCGCGCCACGCGGTGATCGGATTTGACGGCTCGCTGTTTCCTTTTCGGTAACGCCAAGAGGAGCCTTTCGAAATATAAGTAACTTCGGGGTCAATTGAACCAACAGATGAACTCCTCCACGATCCGCCAAGATCATTATCTAGTAGTGGATGAATTAGCTCCATTGAACTTCCGACTCCACGTGCTGAAGTCGGCCATGGAAATCCTGAGCCGTAATCAACCTCGTCAACATCCTTTCCGAAAGAGTCCATGAGTTTAATTTTTTCTCCATCATTGTCGAGGTTCCCCCTGTATTGATGAACAGTTTGGAAACCAAACCTTGATCGCATCACCGCTACATCTTCAGCTATAACCAAAAATTCACCCGAATCCAAAGTGCTTCCATCTGGAAAAGTATAATCAACACCACCCGCTATCCGCCAGTCAGAAACATCGACTCTTGCCTCACCAGAATTGAACAATTCCACAAATTCAGCAGGCTCGGTCTTCGGGTTAGAATCATAATGAATCTCATTGATTACAACATCTGCGACGACAAACGTCGACAAAAGTTCTGAAGAAACGATAACACCAAGGAGGAAAATATTTGATCGAATTTGATCCATTATGGTACAACTAAGGAACATGAAAGAGGACACGAATAACTATTGCTTCCAGTAAAGAACCCGTCAATCATCAACTCCGAAGCAATGAGTAAGATCCACACAAAGAGAATACACACAAATCTTGCCATGTCACTTTTGCTGACACCTCAGAAACCTTCTTATTAGAGTTTTCAAATATCCTTAATATCTGGCTAGGTTATTATAGCCGTATATCAATTATATAATATCAACAGGAACACAAAGAAGCTCTTTAAGCTAAAATATTAGAGAAGTTCCCTGATCACCGATCCTTCGGGAAGCATTTTCATACGACGACCTTGAGCAACGTACTCGGCTCCGGGGTCGAGCCCCAAAACGTGATACACGGTGGCCGCAAAGTCAGCGATGGAAACAGGACGTTCTGTGGGGACCGCTCCGTGTTTGTCGCTAGCCCCAATCACTCGACCCGTCTTGATCCCACCTCCGCCCATGGTGAGACTGAAGCAATCCGCCCAATGATCTCGGCCCGGCCCGCGTTTATCCTTATTAAGTTTTGGCGTACGACCGAATTCCCCAGCAGTAATCACTAGTGTAGTTTCGAGCAGCCCACGATCGTCCAGATCGTTAAGGAGCGCGGAATAAGCACTATCGTAGATAGGTAGCTGCTTATCGAGATGTGAATAAATCCCCCAGTGATGATCCCAGGCGTAAATGCCGGTATCTTGATATCCCTGAATTGTAACAAATCGGACCCCCGCCTCAACTAGCCGACGAGCCAATAACATTCCTTGCCCAACATTGTTACGACCGTAAGTATCGCGTAATTTGGGAGGCTCCTTGGACAGATCAAATGCCTCTTTCGCCTTGGTCGACGTGGAAAGACTCAAAGCCTTCTCGGTAAAGGCATTGTGCGCTCGAGCAAACTCAAGCTGCTTCTCTCGATTAGCCTGAAAAAGATCAAGAGATCGCAAAAGGTCCTTGCGGCCAGCTAACCGGCTCACATCGACGCCCTCAGCCGAATCAAATGTTCGAACAGAAAAGTCTGCGGCATTGGCGTCCTGCTTAATGAGAAAGGGATCATAGGCACGGCCCAAGTACCCACCATAACCGGGAGCGCTATGCGCAGGATGCTTCATGTCTCCCAAATGAACAAATGGCGGAACTGCCGCGTGTTGTTTTTGTTGGAGACTCAAAACTGCACCAATCCCGGGTGCCTGTAGATTTTTATCACGAGGACTACCGCACATGATGTCTACATCACCTTCTCCATGCTTTGAACAAAAAGAATGCATGGAGCGAATTAGGGAAAATTTGTCAGCGCATTGACCAAGTTTTGGCAATTGGTCACTTAGGTGCAGCCCAGGAATATTCGTACGAACCGGATTATATTTACCGCGAATTTCCTCAGGAGCATCAGGCTTCATGTCATACATGTCGATGTGACTTGCTCCGCCTTGGAGAAACATGAAGATAATATTGATCCGCTTGCCTCCACCACTGATTGCTTCATTTGCTAACACCTCAGGCAAAGACAATCCTAAGGGTGAGATTGCACCGAGCGATAGGCCCCCCATTCTAAAAAAATCTCGGCGATTCAGTGCCATCACTTCGATCTTAGATGATTTTTAAATTCTTTGCAAATTAGTTGTCGGCAGGAACTTTTCTTATTGTGCCCATGAGGGCTAACTTAACACTACGATGGCGACGACTTCGAATTGACTAATCACGCAGGGAAAAGCCCTCCATAAAATAAGAATTCCTTCTTACGTCACAAGATCAAACAACCCAATCTAATCCTTTCATCTTTTTTCCAAGGTTTTGACTTCTTTCCTGAAAGTCACCCGAGCGCGGGACTAATAAAGATAAAACAACATTTCTTTAAGGGTAATGATTCGTAATCATATCCAGAGCTGCAAATCCACTTAACATCAAAAGAAAACATAGAACTGTCAGTAGCCTAAATACAACAGCCATGGCCTTATAGTTTTTCAAATTAGCCTCTATCGCCTATTTGCCTTTTCCCATGTCTCCTTCAATCCTCTTCGAGCATCTCCTTCATCCGAGCAAAATATGCCATCGCATCAGTCTCTTCTACTGGTCCAGCAGAGAGCTCATCATTAGAAAAAATATCAACGCATTGAGGGTCCATTTCATCAAGAAATGAACTTCTCTCACAATAAACCTCTTCCCCGTAACGAACTCTCATTGAACAAAAGCTCATTGTAAGTCTTTCCATTGCTCTCGTCATTCCCACATATAACAGCCTTCTCTCCTCATCCTTAGTCCCCTCTTCGAGTGATCTCTTGTGAGGGAGAACCCCCTCCTCTAACCCGACGAGATAAACCACAGGGAACTCAAGCCCCTTAGCTGCATGAAGCGTAATCAAATTAACACCAGCCCCATCATCGTCATCCTCACGATCTTGTTGTAGCGCAACATCATCGAGGAAACCTTGCAGCCCATTCTTTCTATCACCCGACTCATAATCACGCAAGGACAGTAGAAAATCAGCGACATTCAACTTTCTTTTCTCACGCTCAGTATCAGTCTTGCAAGTCCTTCCCAAGTAATCAACAAAATCTATCTCGTCAACAAACTGAGAAAATAAACTACCGAACCCACTGTAAGACGACATCATCGGAGAACGATAGTCTTCTAGCAAATCTATGAACTTCTTTACTGAAGACCTTGATCTCTTAGGTAACTTCTTTTGATAGTCTTCACTTTGCAGAACCTCTGAAAGACTGACTCCAAGATCGCGGCTCTCATCTGTCGCAATTTCAATGCTTGCCGCTCCAATCCCACGCGGTGGATTATTGATAACCCTTAAAAGATTAATATCATCATCGGGATTTTTAATTATAGTCAAATATGCAATAAGATCCTTAATTTCCCTTCGATCATAGAAAGACTGTCCGCCAATTACCCTGTAAGGTATTTTATATTCCCTTAATTTTGTTTCAAAGAGCCTTGACTGACTGTTCATTCTAAAGAGGACCGCAAAATCTTCATACTTTCTCTTTTCTGTAGCCGTCATTTCCAGAATCTCATCCACCACTAGCTGCGCTTCTGCATTCTCATCAGTCATTGCAACTACTCTGACGTTTTCATTGGCAACATTTTCACTCCATAATTTCTTCTCTCTTCGTCCTGAATTATGGGAAATAACGGAATTGGCTGTATGCAGTATTGCCTGAGTACTACGATAATTTTGCTCTAGCTTAATTATTTTTGGTTCATTAAAAAATCGCTCAAAATCTAGAATGTTTGTAATCTCTGCCCCCCTCCATCCGTAGATTGATTGATCATCATCTCCTACAACACAAATATTCTGCTCTTTACCAACCAAGCTCTGAATCAATTTCATTTGCTGGCCGTTCGTGTCCTGAAACTCATCAACGGTAATGAATTGAAACTTGTCCCTCCAGATCGATCGGAGATCGTCATGATCGTTAAGGAGCTTAACCGCAAATAGCAGTAAATCATCAAAGTCCAAAGCATTGAGAATCTTAAGCTCCGCATTATAAGCTTTCTCGACTTCACTAATGAGCGAGTCATTCATTTCCGATACTGGCACACCCTTGTTTTTACTTCTTCCGATTAGGCTCAAAGCTAGGTTATGATCCAACACCTCATCCTTCGCTGACTTTCTGGCAATTAGCTTTCTTACCAATCCGACTTGATCAGAACCAGTATAAATAGTGAAATTTTTCTTGTACCCTATCCTGTCAATACCTTGACGCAAAATACGCACACAAAGAGAATGGAAGGTGCATACTGTAATTTCCTTGGCCTGACCTTTCTTGACTATACTCGAAATCCTTTCCCGCATTTCATTTGATGCCTTGTTCGTGAAAGTCACAGCTAAAATATGACTGGGAGATATACCCGCATCAATCATATGCGCGACCCTAGAAATAACAGTCCTAGTCTTCCCTGTTCCTGCTCCGGCCAGAATGAGCAATGGTCCATGAATCTGCCTAACGGCATCCCGCTGTGAGGGATTAAGGTCTGCTAGATCAAATTTTGGTGAATACTTCAGGACAGCCTCACTGAATCTCCCCGCACTGCTAATGCAACTTCGAAAATATGAATAAATAGAAGATAATTTAATTATATTAGCTATAGAGAAATGCTATACATTTCAGCTCCTATTTAATCTATTATCACTTAGAAACCATGCACGACCCACGTATAGATCAACTCGCCACTCAACTTGTCCGTTATTCAACCTCAGTAAAGCGAGGTGACAACGTATTAATTGATGCTTACGACATTCCTGAAGCTGTTCCCATTGCACTAATAAGAGCAATCAGGAAAGCAGGAGCCCAACCATTCGTTAATTTACATAGCGCACGAATTGGGAGAGAGCTACTTAAGGGCGGGACTGAAAAACAGTATGAAAGCTTAGCCAAATATTCCATGCATCAAATGAAACAAATGGATGCATTCATAGCACTCCGAGGAAGTCACAACATAACCGAGAACGCCGACGTACTATCGAAGGACATGGCACTGGCTATGAAAAAAATGCGAGCTGTTCAGAATTATCGAGTTAATAAAACGCGTTGGTGCGTGCTCCGCTGGCCTCACCCAGCAATGGCACAACAGGCAGGAATGAGCACTGAGGCTTTCGAAGATTTCTTCTTTGAAGTGTGTCTACTTAATTACAAGAAATTAGTCCCTGCTATGAAACGACTCGAATCATTGATGACTAAAACGAACAAAGTTCACATTAAAGGAAATGGCACTGACTTAAAGTTTTCAATGAAAGGCCTAAAGGCAATTGCCTGCGGAGGAACGCACAACATTCCTGACGGCGAATGCTTCAGCTCACCAGTAAAGAATTCCGTTGAAGGTATAATAGCCTACAATGCTCCCACCATTTATCAGGGAATCTCTTTTGATGACATCCAGCTAACATTTGAGAAAGGTAAAATAGTCAAAGCAACAGCCAATAACACTAAAGCAATAAACAAAATATTGGATTCTGACCCTGGAGCAAGATTCATTGGAGAATTCGCTATTGGCTTCAATCCAAAAATCAAAGAACCCATGCGAGATATCTTATTTGATGAAAAAATCGCAGGAAGCTTCCATTTCACACCTGGGCAAGCATATGAAGGGATCGCCGATAATGGCAACCGGAGTCAAGTTCACTGGGACATGGTATGCATTCAGCGACCGGATTATGGCGGAGGAGAAATTTGGTTTGATAATAAACTCATTCGCAAGTCAGGGAAATTCATCCCGAAAAACTTAGCCCAATTAAACTATTAGGTCCTTTTACCCCCCCATCCTTTAAAAATAACCAAACTTTTTCAATTAGAGTTAATTTAAAGTTGAATACAGCCTAACCATCGCCATTATAAAAGTGCGGGGTAGAGCAGTTCGGTAGCTCGTCAGGCTCATAACCTGGAGGTCGTAGGTTCAAATACTACCCCCGCATCCAATCTTCTTTTTTGGAGAATAATTATACTCCAATATATTGGCCATAATGTTCGGCCAACTAATGTTTGGTCATATTCTCTAAAGCTTTCTCGAAGCGGCCACGAATATATTCAAAAGGCTCCTGGCCCACACTTACTCTCAATAGCCACCGAGAAACACCTAGACCCTCACACCAATCCAACTCGTCATAATGAGCAAGCAATGTATAAGGACAAACTATTGTGAATTGCACACCTAGGCTAGGCCCCTTGCATAGCTCTAATGAATCATAAAATGCGGGACTGTTACTTTCCGGATTCTTGAGAAGAATTGAAAATAGACCACTGAATCCACCTCCTTTTTTTCTGACAGCATCATAGTTATCACGCGTTTCATACTTAGGATACCAAACCCTCTCAACTTCATTATGATTCATCAACCATTCAACGAGTTGAGGAGTCGTGTCATTTACGCGCATAACTCGTTCCCTGTAATCAACCGCATTGTTCTTCAAAACAATTGCATCTTCATGCCAAATTCCATCACCTTCTTGTTCCAACAATAGAGGATTCAGTCGGTCCCTATGAACTGAATCACGGTTGACTGTAACCGCACCCGCAATTACGTCTCCAACACCTGAATAATACTTTGTCAGACTAGTCGTAACCAAATCAGCATATTTAAAAACATCCACATTCACATTAGTTGCAACCGTATCATCAACAACTAAGGGAATTGCTAAAGGAGAAAGAATAGAAGATATCTTCGGCAGATCAGCACTCCTCAATAAAGGGTTACTTGGAACTTCACAATATACACCACAAAAAGACTCACCCCCCTCAACTACGTCCTGCAATGAAGCGACGCTAGATTCATCCGCTGACGGCAAGAAAAAAACACCCGATCCAATTTCTTGTTGCAACCTAAGCACATCAACATAAGGAAAGTCGAATTGCACTGATCTATGACTCGGTGACAAAGAGGTTAAGGCTCGGTGCGTAGCAGCTACTGCTGCCATTCCCGAGGGGAAAAGAAAAACATCTTCAGGATTTTGCCCAGAATCAGAGGCTATTTTCTCTCTAATCTCCTTGCAGGCATTAATTCCAAGGTCCTTAGTCTCATCTTTTCCAGCAAGCAACGATTCGGCTTGCCTTACACTCACTCCTTCACCGAAGTACCTCCAATACTTTGCCGCAATGTCAGCAGTCTCATTTGGATATAAAACGACGCTCGCATTACAATTCAGAACTTCTTCCGTTTTGATCTCCCAGCCATCAGTTCTTTGAATCATAAATTCCTGACACCTTATTGCCGCTGCCGAGTCAGGAAAAATCAAACATCCAGTACCGCTCGGAGCACCTAATGATAGTAAAACTTTACCCTCCAGTTCCTTAATTATTCGAGGAACAAAAAATCTCGGGTACCCAGTCCTAAGGCTGTCCAATATGTCTTGGTCACCCTCTTCATAGCCAATCACTTGGTGCCAATTAGGCAAAGAAACGGAAACCGCATACGGCGAATCTGGTAACGGAAGGCCAAGATCCTCTGTCCTCCATGGAGGATCTGTTAAAACATCTCTCGAACTAGACTGACCCATTATGAAGTTATTTGATATAAAATATCGTATAAGTTAAGACCCTTAGGCAGGTAAAGAAGATTTGATATCATTAATCAAATCTTCTTCATTCTCTATTCCAACCGAAAGTCGAAAAAGAGAATCTGTAATTCCAACGCTTTCTCGCACGTCTTTAGGTACGGACGCATGTGTCATTGAAGCCGGATGACAACTTAACGATTCTACCCCACCCAAGCTCTCTGCCATTCTAAACAACTTTAATCTTTGTAGAAAATTCTGAGTACCTTCAAGTGTTAGTCCTAAATCAACAGTGACCACACCTGAACCTCCACTCATTTGCTTTTTTGCAATTTCATA
Source organism: Verrucomicrobiales bacterium (assembly GCA_014239335.1). GTDB lineage: Bacteria > Verrucomicrobiota > Verrucomicrobiia > Verrucomicrobiales > DEV007 > EC70. The sequence goes on along the minus strand of JAAZZC010000275.1, from coordinate 2,128 downwards.
TTGAGGATGAGACACTAAAAATGGATAACGAACAACCGCATCAGGAAATTCTTGTTCAAAGAATGAAGCTACTGCAAGAGCATTGCTAGAGTGCCTCATAATTCTCAACCCTTGTGTTTTCAATCCTCTCTGGATCAACCAACATCCGAAAGGAGAAGGTTGAAGCCCTAAGGCTTTCTGAGCAAAAACCATTTTATCGCCCCATTCATCACTAGCTGAACAAACCACACCCCCCAATGTATCAGAATGTCCATTCGTATACTTTGTAGTACTAAGGAGCGACAAATCAGCGCCTAACTCTAAAGGCCGCTGCAAGCAACTCGATGCAAAAGTATTATCCACAACTAAAGAAGCACCTGCTTCATGAGACGCCTTGGCTACTGATTCAATATCAATTATCTTTAAAAGAGGATTAGTTGGCGATTCTATCCAAACTAATTCAGGCTGAATTTGATTTATCAAATCTATATTAGATTGCGCCGTCAGATCAAGGTACTCGACTTCAACGCCAAACTTTGCAAACACCTGTTCAAATAATCTATAGGTGCACCCATAAATATTTTCTTCAGCAACAATTTTTGTTCCCGATGAAAGCGTCGATGTAATTGCAGTTATAGCAGACACTCCACTCGCAAAAACGGATGCCCTCTTTGCACCCTCCAAATCAGCTAAAACTTTTTCTAAGTTTCTAAAGTTCGGATTTCCTGATCTAGTATAGTCAAAACCTTCAGCATTACCGCTCTCAAAGGTCGACGTCATGAATATTGGAGGAATTACAGCCCCCGTATCTCCGGTGTAATCAAGACCCTCATGAATAGATAAGGTTTCATGCCCCCAGTGATTTATCTCTTCTTTACTCATTTCCAAAATTTATAGTGCCAAAAAAAGCAACCCATGAAAAGAAAGAAGGCGATGCCCTTAAAAATAAGAAACACCGCCTCCTATTGGGGATTAAAATTAATTATCTCGAGTAAAGCTCAACTACTAGCTGCTCATTAACCATCGGATCCACTTCATCCCTTTCTGGAATGCGTGAAATAGTACCTTCTAGATCATCCCTATCCACAACAAGCCATTCGGCTTGGGATATAGCCTGAGTCATATCAAGACCTCGAAGGGCCAACTGCTTTGAACGAGGATTATCTCTAACTGATATTTTATCTCCTGGCTTTGTATTGTATGAAACAATATCCACTCTCTGACCGTTAACGTGAATGTGACCATGGTTAACGAATTGTCGAGCCCCGGCCCGCGTATTGGAAAAACCCATACGATAGACAATGTTATCTAACCTCATCTCAAGGAGCTGAATCAACAGGATACCAGTTACTCCACGCCGACGCTGAGCTTGCGCAAAGTAGCGACGGAACTGCTTCTCTAAGACTCCATACTGAAACCTGAGTTTTTGCTTTTCAGCTAAAGCAACAGAATAATCTGAGGCCTTACTCCGGCGACCACCTCTTTTGCCACCATGCATACCTGGTGCATATGCTCGACGCTCAAGTGCCTTGGATGGACCGAAGAGAGGAACTCCAAAACGGCGGCTTATTTTATCGCGAGGACCTGTGTAACGTGCCATGTGTTTAAATTTTTTATTACTGAAATACGGTTAAACTCTTCGAGCCTTTTTGGGACGGCATCCATTATGTGGTATTGGAGTTACATCAGATATATTCTTAACTTCAATTCCTATTCCTTGGACAGCCCTAACTGCTGACTCGCGGCCAGATCCTGGACCTTTGACGCGCACCTCAGCCTCCTTCAATCCGTGACTCATTGCCTGACGACAAGCATCTTGTGATACCACCTGCGCTGCATAAGCAGTACTCTTTCTGGATCCCCTGAATCCCATTTTTCCAGCAGTGGACCAGCCGATTACATTTCCTCTCGTATCTGTAATCGTAATAATTGTGTTATTAAATGTGGCTAAAACATGAACTATTCCAGAATGAACATTCTTACTGCCCTTAGATTTTACGACCTTCTGTTCACTTTCAGGCCCATCAAGCTCTAAAAGCACATCAGCGGCAGTCTTCTTTTTCTTTTCTTTCTCCTCACCACCTTCTGCTTTTGGGGCTTCACCTTCTGCCTTTGGGGCTTCACCTTCTGCCTTTGGGGCTTCACCTTC
>JAAZZC010000251.1 GCA_014239335.1 Verrucomicrobiales bacterium | reverse complement strand
GTGTCCTCGTATGTGTGGCTGGTTAAGGTGATCCCAGGGAATGATTGAACGGTTTTGTGAGGTACTGGGTACTCTGTTGGCGTGGCTTCGAAGCCATCTGGTGCAGTCCATGTAACTTCTGTAGGCAGTCCACTTTCTCCAGGTCCAACCCAGTAAATGTGCCAGTCCTTAGCAATCGTAGCTTTTACGGAGACTTTGAACGTAGAGCCAGGGTTTACAGAGCCTGTGTCTGATACCAACTCTAATTTGACTGGACCACTTTGAGCGGAGGATAGGCCAAGTGAGGCGAGTGATAGTAAAAATAATGCATGCAATTTAATTGTCCTACTTTTCGCTGACATTTGACTGTGAATTTAAAGATTCAAAAAAAATATTTATACGTAAAGAATGATCAACCGCCTCTACCGCAGCATTGTTTAAATTTCTTGCCGCTGCCGCAAGGGCATGGCTCATTTCTTCCTACCTTAGGTGCTGATCGTGTTACGGGAATTGTTATTTGTGGTTCTAGTTCAGGGTCGGCGCTTTGTGGGGCATTTGCTGTGTTGCTTGACTGACCGACTGCAGGACTTTCGCCATCACCTCGGCCTTGATTCATGGGGAGATTTCTTAAAAAGTCTTGGAAGGCTTCAATGTTAGTGGTGCTGCGGAACAGATTAACAAGTATTTCTGCCTTCATGTCAGCCCATACCTCTTTGAAGACTGAGTATGCTTCAGTTTTATATTCAATTAATGGATCCTTTTGACCATGAGCTCTGAGGCCAACGCCTTCACGTAAAGCGTCCATATTGTATAGGTGCTCTTGCCACAATCTATCGATTGAACCCAGGACCACGGACCGCTCAAGGTTATCTAAATGGTCCGGCTCTTCGTGTTGGGTTTTAAGTTCATAGAGTTCCTTAATTTTGCCGATGAGGAAATCAGAAGCTTCTTCAGTATCTTTACCTGTTATGTGCTGATCGTCTGGGTGTAAACCTATAGGGAAATTCGAATTGGCCCAATTAATTAGACCTTCATAGTCGGGATCATTATCAGGATCAGGGTCATCCAGAAACATTAGAACTTTATTTGGAATGGACTCATCGATGGCTGCAAAAATTATTTCTCGTGGGTTGACGCTAGCGATGACTTCGTTCCTATACTCATAGAAGACTTCACGGTGATTATTCATAACATCGTCAAAATCAAGAACCCGTTTACGCATTTGATAATTGCGTTGTTCTACTCTTTTTTGAGCGGTCTGGACAGATCTGTTCAGTAGTGGGTGAGAAAGCTCTTCACCTTCTTTCATTCCGAACGTCTCCATCATTTTAGTCATTTTATCAGCTGCTCCAAAGTTCCTCATTAGGTCATCTTCGAAGCTTATGTAAAATATTGATTCACCAGGATCGCCTTGACGGGCGCATCTTCCTCTCAGCTGACGATCGATTCGCCTAGACTCATGTCTTTCAGTTGCTATTACGCTCAGGCCACCAACTTCTGCAACACCTTCGCCAAGTTTAATATCTGTGCCTCTGCCTGCCATTGCCGTGGATACAGTGACTGATCCCTTTTGGCCAGCGCGCTGAATGATTTCAGCTTCTTGGCGATGGTACTTTGCGTTAAGAACAGAGTGGGCGATCTTGTCTCTTTTAAGGTAACGAGATACAGTTTCAGAGGCCTCGACGCTAGCAGTTCCAATTAGTATTGGCTGACCCTTGGCGTTCTTCTCTTTAATGCTTTGCACGACCGCACTATACTTTTCACGCCTTGTTTTAAAAATTCGGTCATTGTTATCGATTCTCTGTACGGGTTTATTGGTAGGTATTGGCAGTACATCGAGATTATAAATGTCACTAAATTCAGCAGCTTCGGTTTCTGCTGTGCCGGTCATTCCTGCTAACTTTTCATAGAGTCTGAAATAATTCTGAACAGTTACAGTTGCCAGAGTTTGTGTTTCTTTTTCGAGTTTGACTCCTTCTTTTGCTTCAACGGCTTGGTGTAAACCATCGCTCCATCTTCTGCCAGGCATTTCCCTTCCTGTGTTTTCGTCAACTATGACTACCTTGTTATCTGTGACTACGTAATCCACGTCTTTTACATATAGGCAGTAAGCCTTTAGGAGCTGAGAGATGCTATGAATTCTTTCACCCTGAGAGTCCATTTTACTCTGCAGATCATTCTTCTTTTTATCGCGTGAAAGATCAGATAGTGATTCGTCACCATCAATTTCAGAAAAGGCTGTCGCAAGGTCGGGAAGAACGAAAGCTTCAGGATCATCAGGATTGAGGAATGTCCTACCATTTTCAGTCAGGTCAGCATCATGTGATTTTTCCTCAACGGTAAAATAAAGCTATTCTTTCAACTCAAATAGGGCTTTTTTATGAGTGTCTTGGTAAAGGCTTAATTCGGATTTTTCGGCAATCCTTCGATTCTCGGGTTCCTCGAACAGCCGAAGCAGTTGCCTGTTCTTGGGTTGGCCGAATTTAACCTTAACCATTGCTCTTCCTGCAGTTTCTGAATCACTGGAATCGAGTGCCTGTTTGGCCTCCTGCATGGCTTCATTACACAGAGTGGTTTGCTTCTTTACCAATTGGTTAACGAGTGGTTTGAAGCGGTCATACTGTTGTGTATGTGTGACTGTGGAGGGCCCTGAAATGATGAGTGGAGTCCTAGCCTCATCAATTAGGACTGAGTCGACCTCGTCAATAATTGCAAAGTAATGTCCTCGTTGTACTTGCTCATCTATTGAGTGTGACATTCCATTATCACGTAAATAATCGAAGCCAAATTCACTGTTAGTCCCGTACGTAACATCACAATTATAGTTTTCACGTCTTCTGTCTGAAGGCATTTGGCTTTGAATGCAGCCAATAGATAGTCCTAGGAACTTTAATAATTCACCGGTCCACTCGGAATCACGTCTTGCAAGATAGTCATTCACGGTAATTACGTGGACGCCTCTCCCGGTAAGGGCATTCAAGTAGACAGGCAATGTTGCTACTAGGGTTTTTCCTTCACCAGTAGCCATTTCAGCAATCATTCCTCTATGAAGGCCTATTCCTCCATACAATTGGCAATCGAAATGAATCATGTCCCAAGACATTGGTTGGTCACATACTGAATAAGAAAGTCCAACCATTCTGCGTGCACCGTTCTTTACTACAGCATACGCTTGAGGAAGAATTTGAGTTAAATAAGCGTCCTGCTTTTGATGAACAGCATCGATTCTATCGTTTTTTCTGTGCCTCGATTGCTCCTCAATGTCTCGCCTGGTTTGATGATCATTCTCAGATATGCCTTGGAGTTCGTTATTTTTCCAAGCTTCAATCTCTTGATCAAGTTCGACTTCAAAGCTTTTCAGGTGCTCTTTCCAATTAGCTGTCTTTTCTCTAAGATGATCATCAGAAAGTGATTGAAATTCAGTTTCTAATTGATTGATTTTTTCAACCGTAGCCTTGAGTTTTTTGAGCTCTTTTTGGTGCTTAGAGCCAACGATTTTCTTGATTATCCATTTAACCATTTATCTGTTCCGGTTTCTATCTCCTAATGTTTTAAAAGTGTGTTTGATTGGTGCGAAATTTTATGAAATATGACCCAATAGCTTTACCTTGCAACTCTAGTAAATAATTGAGTTAGAGTCTGTATGTTATGAGTGGCTATTTGTGCCTTTTTAAGAATTCTTTAGCTAAAGAGCGGTAATCGATGGCGCCATTCGAATTATTGTCATATTCGATGATGGATTGCCCATAGCTGGGAGCTTCTCCTAGGCGGATGGATCTCCTGATGACTGTCTTATAAACTTCATCCGGGAAGTACTGACGGACCTGCTCAACGACCTGTTTAGATAGATTTGTTCTACCGTCAAACATGGTCATTACAATGCCTTCGATACTGCCATTGGGATTTGCACCGGAGAGCCTAACTTGTTCCTGTACATGAACGATCTTTGCGAGTCCTTCGAGACCAAAGAATTCACATTGAAGGGGAATTAGTAGTTCGTCAGCTGCAGCGAGTGCAGAAGTCATTAAAACTCCAAGTGATGGAGGGCAATCAATGATTACGTATTCATAATCAGATGATTTCTTCAATTTTGTTAGAAGTTCACGTAAACGAGTCAGGTGATCTTCAGATTGGGCCAGTTCTATTTCTGCTCCTGCAAGATCCATATCTGCAGGAATGATCGAAAGGTTTTCAAATCTTGTTTCTAGTATTCTTGAGGCTATTTCTTCAGTTCCGAGAAGCACCTCATATAAGCTTGTCTCTGGTTCTGGTGTGAAACCTAGCCCACTAGTGGTATTTCCTTGTGGGTCCAGATCAATTAGTAAGACCCGCTCTTTGCTGCTTGAAGCAATGCATGTTGACAAATTGATTGATGTCGTTGTTTTTCCGACTCCTCCTTTTTGGTTGGCTATGGCTACAATCTTCATCAAATAGTGAATACCTCACATCTACCATTCTTTGCTAAAAATCAATATACTTAATCTTTTTGATTCGAGTAAAAACATTATTGTAATCCATTTAATATGACATGGTAATTGAAGAAAAGGATTTGGCAGGCTTGGGAGGTTGGGAATGTTTTAAAAAGGCAAAGACTTATGTTGCCGTGGGTTCTGTTTTAAACTCTTCAAATAACCTTTTGGAGAAACCTGGCGGGTCCCTTTTGTTTACAGGTCATGTTATTGAGGGGAGAAAAAAATATGTTTGTGGTCTTAAATTCAGAACATTTGAGGATGTTGACAATCTTTGCAGCTGCAAGCGAGCAATTAAAGAAGGAAGGATATGTGAACATTCGATAGCCGTGGTTTTAGATTCAATTAGGCGAGAAAGTGAATCTAAGCCAAAAGGATTGCAAGTATCTGAAGATGAGTTGGATAGGAGTATATTATACGAAGATAATTTAATGCCTGTGATCCATTCTGAATTAAGTGAACTTGCTACGGTTAAGTCATTTTTAATTGTATTTGAGCCATCCACTAACAATAAATGCCAAACTGTTAATCAATTATCTAAATTGAAGAAAGTTTTGGGCAATATTGAGTTAACGAAAGGGCTCAAGTTCAATTGCGGTCGAATCCAGTTGGGTAGAATTTTTCAATGTTTTCGTGGGATGATAGTTGCGGTTAAATCAAAATATTCTGAAGAGATAAAACCTTTCGTTATTTCAGAGACGAATGTTCGCGTACCATTGACCGTAGAAAAAACGAATGGGGTAAGTTCTTCATTAAAATTAACTAGGGTGGAAATGGGCGAGCATTATTTTTACCGCTTCGGAACTGACTTCTGGGTATTTAATGGTCAACTTAATGTTTTAATGCCAACTGATAATGAAGTCATGTCAGATGATGTTCCTGCTTCCTTGGTTGAAATGCTTGAGTGTGCCCACCAAGAGGTTTCAACTATTGTATCAATTGATTGGTTGAGGCGTAACTCCTCTGTAATCAATAGCTTGTTCCACATGGAATGTTCAGATGGCTTGATTAAATCGCTTCGTTTATTACCTGCTAAACCAAAGCTTAAACTTATCGTCGAGGGATCACTCAGGAACATTGAGATCCGGGCCGAGTTCATATATCAGAAAAATGACATTACTAACGATGCTCTTGAAAATTCCAAGCTGTTATCACTTCGAGGTTGTAATGCAAAAAAAATTACTCCTATTGAACCTTCTAAGCAGACCGATTCCGAAAAGATAAATACTTATCAGTGGGTTATTTCTGGAGAGGATAAGGTGTTCGCTTTTTACGCTGGTGAGCTTGATGAAATGATTTGCGGTGGTGAAGTTGAGGTGATTCTTGGTGATAGATTTTATAGAGTCACTAAAGAAATCGAAAAGGTGAGACCCAGAGTGAAAGTTAAAGAGGAGGGGGGAGGTTACTTTGATTTCGAATTGGAGTTTATTGGAACTAAGGGTACTAAGATTCCTGAGAATGAGATTAAGCTTCTTCTGAGTCGGGGTAAATCATCAAGGAAGCAGGCCAGTGGTAATTTGTTAGCTTTTCATAATCGAGGTATATCTGACCTCTTTGATGGCTTTGAAATTTCCTCAATGGTGCAGTCAGTGGATAATGGAACGGTTCGAAGGAAAGTAGAGGCAGCCGAAGCATTGTATGCTAAGGAACTTTTGCGTGATTTAGCTGATTTTTCAGATGCGGATGGACTGAACTCTTTAAAACCATCAAGGTTCGAATTTTCTGCTAAATTAAAAGACTATCAGCACAGAGGTGTCATCTGGATGAATGAACGGCTCAGTAAGGGTTGCGGTGTCATTTTGGCTGATGAAATGGGATTAGGGAAAACCATACAAACTTTAGCCCTTATCTGTTCAGCCAATTGGTTGAAGGGGCCAACTTTAATTATTTGCCCTACCTCATTAATTGATAATTGGAGGCGTGAGATCGAAAGATTCACTAATAAGTGTAAAATTATTATAATTCACGGACAAAATAGAGCTAAAGATTTCTCAAAAATTGGCGCTACTGATATCATTATTACTAGTTACTCTACGGTCGTTAATGACTCTAAATTATATGAAGAAATAAATTTTCCTCTAATTGTAGTGGATGAATCTTCATATATAAAAAACCCTGATACTAAAACCTTTGAAGCGTTGTCTTGTCTGAATGCTTATGCGATTATAGCTCTCTCCGGTACGCCGCTCGAGAATAAACTCCTAGATCTATGGAGTGTTATGGAATTAGTGAACCCTTCCTATCTTGGTTACAAAAAAGATTTTGTGAAACGCTATTCGTTAAGCGTTACTGAATCGGAGCGTTTAAATTTAAAGCGTAGAGTGTCTCCGTTCGTTCTTCGCAGAACGAAAGAGATGGTTCTTGATGAATTGCCTGCAAAGACAGAAAAAGTCTTACATTGTACTCTAACACACCAGCAGAGAGAGACTTACGATGGGATTTTACGCACAGGCAAAGATCAATTATTGAAGTTTAATTCTACAGAAAAGACACAAGCTTCGCGGATGGAGATCCTGTCCCTTTTACTTCGGTTGAGGCAGGTTTGTTGCGATTCAAATTTAGTTAAATTGGGTGCTGAAGGGATGAAAGAGGACTCATCAGGTAAAATTGGTCCAATGATGTCGGTAATGCGTTCAGCTATCAGTTCTGGAGGAAAGGTTCTAATTTTTTCTCAATTTGTTAGTATGCTTAAGATTATCGAGAATAAGCTTAGTGAGAATGATGTTGGCTATTATTACTTGGATGGATCAACTTCACGTAAAGAAAGAGATTCTCAGGTTCAGTCGTTTCAAAATGATGAAAATTGCCCGTCAGTTTTCCTTATTTCACTTAAAGCTGGCGGCTATGGATTAAATCTGACGGCAGCAGATACGGTCATTCATTTTGACCCGTGGTGGAATCCATCAGTCGAAAATCAGGCAACGGATAGAGCTCATAGAATAGGTCAAACTAAGCCAGTCCATTCATATAAATTGATTGCAGCTGGAACTATTGAAGAAAAAATTCTTAAACTTCAAGATCGGAAAAGGGGACTTATCGATGTGGCTATCAATGATTCTGAGCCGATGATGAGTGGTCTAAATGATGATGATATTAAAACTATTCTTTCATAATAATATGAATTGATATAGTTTATATTACTTTATATTTAGATCATAATGAAATTCAAATCAGAACTCAGATACTTGTTTTCATTTGTCATTGGTGTTCTGATTTTGACCACTGTATGGCTCGTTAACGATTATAAAATTGTTAGGAGTGATAGTTATCCTGCAAATGCTTTTTGGACATCAATAATACTAATGTTGACGTTATTCTTTTTGTTTGGCTTGGTTTTCTCTCTTATTCCAACAGTCAAAAGGTCAAGGAGGCTGATTTCTGTCGGGGTTGTTCTAGTGTCCTCGACCGCAGTTTCTGCAATACTTTTGATTTGTTTCGGCGATTTTTTATACGCACTTCTTCCTTGATCCTATCTATTTTGATAGCGGCATCAGTCCTTCCATATGAAGTTCTCTAGCCTCAGTCGCTCGCTTAAGGTCTTCGCTTCATTAGAGCGTATTCCTGGAGTGTTTGATAGCTGATCTGCGATAATTATAGCAGCCTTAAGATCTTGATCTGTACCACGTTTTTCGAGAATTCTTATGCATTCGAAACCCGCTTTGTAGTGCCAGTTTAGCTCTGGTGATTCATTTTCTGCAAGTGGGGGCCTAGGAGCGGTCAGTATTTCATAGAAAGATTCTAATGAATCGGTGACCTGCCCGAGCAATTCGTAAGCTTTTGCTTTACGGAAAAGGGCTTCATTCCGGTCACGCGTTCGTAGGAATTTAAATTTTAAGATAATGTCAAATACTTGGACCGCGTCATTAAGTTTGCTTGCATTTGCTCCTCCCTGTTCATAGAGCGCTTTTCCTTTCAATGTCAGAGCAGATATTTTAATTCCCTCGACCTTTGAATCCTCAATAATAGAATCGAGGATCTGAATTGCTTCGGTTCGCAGATTTGTGTTTAATTTAAGCTTAGCTTGTTCGAGTCTCGCTCTGGGCGCTAAGGGGCTGTTGGTTTCTGCTACCTTTTGCCACAATGACAAAGCCCTGTTTGAGCCTTCATCTGTTAGTGTAAGGCGTGCAGAGTGTC
>JAAZZC010000047.1 GCA_014239335.1 Verrucomicrobiales bacterium | reverse complement strand
GTCGGGCCGGTTACTACTAATAATTATATATATCACACTCCTCATTTGGCAGGTACCCGGGAGTCGTCCACCCGGAAGCCTGCCACTACATTTTGATGATAATGCACGACCGACTGCTTAAGTATTTTCTTGTTTTTCCAGCAATTTTTGTAGTGGCCTCGACAGCTTTGTGGCCTCTTTTTCAGTCATTCTATCTCAGTTTTAGAGAATGGAAACTTAACCGTGCAAGGGAGTCACGGCCACTCTGGGACTATGAGTATGATGGATTGGAAAACATTGTTTACCTTTTTGACAACTACCTACTGGCTCTGGGAGACGACTTTTTCTGGAACTCCGTAAGGGTGACTTCCATATTTACGGTGGCTTCAGTCCTGGTATCGGTGGGCCTGGCACTCGGCCTGGCACTTCTGCTGGCCCCTGGTGGGAAATTCAGACTTACGGTACGGACACTGTTGATCCTCCCTTTTGCTATGAGTCCGGCTTTGATCGGTGTTTCATGGCGCTTTATGTTTCAGCCTGACTTTGGGCTTTTCAAAGCTTTTTTCGATGTTTTGATTCCTCCATTAGCAGATGTTGACTGGCTTGGAGATGCTAACCTTGCCATGATCGCCTTGGTGGGAAGTGAAGTCTGGCACTGGACACCTTACCTGACTTTGGTTTTCATAGGAGGGCTTGCTACAGTTCCCCAGGACGCCCAGGAGGCGGCAATGATCGACGGAGCGAACTCATGGCGTATATTCTGTGATGTGACCTTGCCTTCGATTCTTCCAGTGCTTGCTGTGGGAATCGTCTTAAAGACCATTTTTTCTCTGAAAATGTTTGATCAGGTCTATATGCTGACCAACGGAGGACCCGGAAACGCGACGCAGACCCTGGCTCATTACATTTATTTTAACGGCTTCAAATACTACAACATGGGTTACGCTTCAGCTGTCTCTTATCTTCTGGTGATTCCCATGTTTGGATTGACCTGGCTTTATATGAAACTTGTTTTCTTGAAGAGATAAATATGGTTAAGGGATCCAAAAATAAATTCTTAGATTTTCTACAGTTTCTGGTGATATTGTTGACCGCGGTATTCATTCTTGTGCCAATCTATTGGATCGTTTCAGGTGCTTTCAAACAGCAGGTAGATATTTTTCAGTTGAAACTTCTCTTTACTCCAACTCTGGAGAATTTTGAGATCATTTTCAGATCCCCTTATAACCTATTTGACAAACTCGTAAATTCAACTCTGGTGGCTTTGTCAACGATACTGATCGCGATACCAATTGCCACCATGGCCGCTTACAGTTTTTCCCGCTTTCGGATGAAAGGAGAGCGGTTGATGTTTGTGACCATTCTGGCCACACAATTTGTTCCGGCTGTTGTAATAGTTCTTCCATTCTTTATCCTTTTCAGGGATCTGGGTATCCTCGACACGAGGCTCGCACTGGTTTTGGTTAATCTGTCATTGGTCATGCCTTTTGCAATTTGGATGATAAAAGGCTTTATTGACAGCATCCCTCTGGACTCAGAGGAGGCGGCACTGGTTGACGGGTCCAGCCGGTTTCAGGTGATTTTGAATGTAACGCTACCCATGGCACTTCCAGGTGTTATCACTGCAGGGATATTTTGCTTTATCCTGGCCTGGAATGAATTCCTTTTTGCCGTAATTATAACTACTAATAAAGCAGTGACATTACCTGTCGGACTTTCATTATTTCACGCAGAAGAAGGAGTACTCTGGCATCTGATTTCCGCTGCTGGTATCATGATTATGCTACCGATGTTTGTATTGGCAACTATAATTCAAAAACACTTCGTTCAAGGTATGACCATGGGCGCGGTTCGATAAAATGTAAGAACGCATGGCATCTGTTACACTAAAAAATATTACTAAAAGTTGGGGAGATATCACAGCAGTGAAGGACATTTCCTTAAACATTCGGGATAATGAATTCCTGGTATTGCTTGGCCCCTCAGGTTGTGGTAAAACGACCACGATGCGAATGATTGCTGGTCTGGAAGAACCAAGCGAAGGAGATATTTACATTGGCGAAAAACGTGTCAATGATGAATTACCCAAGGATCG
>JAAZZC010000027.1 GCA_014239335.1 Verrucomicrobiales bacterium | reverse complement strand
CAAAGGGCAAAGGCATGCCATGGTCAGAGAGAAAAAAAACGACTGTTGAATTAAGAAGGTCTGACTCTTCGAGAGCTTTCATGATTGCGCCTACGCAGTCATCGGCTCTTCGAACCGAAGAGTAATAGAGAGCCAATTCTTTTCTTATTATGGGGTCATCGTGTAAGAAACCTGGGACTGGCACATCCTCAGCCTTGTAAATTTTGGACGTTGGATGAGAATCTCCCGGTTTCCAAAAAGGTTTATGGGGATCTGAAATATTAACGTTGATGAAGAAGGGTTTTTTGGCCGCTTTGGCAGTATTAATCCCTCTCTTTGTGGAATCATAATATGAACCGGCATCCTTCATGTGCGCCTTCTTACCATCTTCTAATAGGGTAAGATCTTCATCCCAATCGTATGGTTGATAGGGAGTGGAATGATTCACTTTTCCTCGGATAGCGGTATAATAACCGCCGCTTTTCATAAGGTCACATGCTACAGGGTATTTAATATTCTTTACTTGATAAAAACCCTCAACTCCACTGTTGTGAGGATACCGGCCAGTGAGCATGACATTTCTTGACGGATAACAATTTCCGACCTGAACGTGAGCCTTTTTGAAGCGCAGTCCCTGAGAGGCTAATTTATCAATGTTCGGAGTGATGTCTTTAATGGGGCAGCCAAATGAGCTGACCGAATCACAACTCATATCATCGACGGTTATCAGTAATATATTGGGCTTTGAGTTGTCCTGAGCCAGGCATGAACCTAGGCACACAATTAATAGAATCAGGGCCAGCTTCATTTTCATGGATTAACTGTATTTTTTTATCTGGTTACTTTTAATCTGAAATGTCTAGACGGCTCGTTACCGATGTTGGGAAGTAATGTGAGAGTCACTGTGGACGAGTTCTCATTATCTTTTGATTCTTCAATTTTGAGCTCTCCTAGTTCACTAATGTTTTTCCATTCCTTGAGATCAATGCTGGTTTCTATATGGAAGTTCAGATTCTCATCTGAGGTGTTTTTCTTGTAACTGAAAACTATATTTTCTGAGTTAAGAGAAACAGAAAAGATGGAACTTTGAGTGTTAAATTCATTTTCACTCGTCCCTACCGCATGTTCTAGAAAGGCAGTCATTCCATCCGCGTCCTTATCTGCATCAGGATTTCCTGTAAATCCATTGTCCGTTGAGTTTGGAGAAGGTTCAATGGCGACCCAGTTATTTGGGTCGTCTGGATCAGGAAGAGATCCAGGATCGATTAGGCCCAGGGCCTTCCCGTCACCGTCAGCGGTTTCGGGCCATGGGCTCTTGTCATTGTATCTGAATTCATTGATTGTGCCATTTTCACGATCTTCAAGTTTTATGGTTTCGCCTCCATTGCTTAGAGCGGTTCCATCTTCAAAGATTCCGGCTATAGGAAATCCAGTACCGAAAGATTCATCGAATGCTTTTAGATCACGAATGATCAGTGCACGTTCTCCTGGTCCTAAAGATTTAATGGATCCGTTACTAAAATTAAAGGAGATGCCACTAGTGAAACGAATTCCAGTTAGATCCAATGATTGATCGTCACTGACATTCATGACTTCAATGAATTCGGACAGCCCATTAACTTCGGGATGATAATGTACTTTTGTTATAACGAGTTGTAGTTGAGCCGGACTAGGGGACCCTTCGTAAGAGATTGAATTGTTTGATAGGTCATTGTGATCTAATAGTTCTAATGTTTCTCCACGGTTTGAGAGGTGCCCCTTATAATTGCCAATAATAAAGTGACCTTCTCCTGCGCGGGGACTCTTTGTGCGGGCTCGGAATATTTTTCTATTAGGACTCACATAGACTGTTCCATTTGAAGGGATGACTGTTCCGGGGGGAATGTTGAATTCTATGGCTCCTCTGAGGCTCCAATCTGAGATGTCTACAGCAATATTATTTGGATTTTTAAGCTCAATAAATTCCTCGTCCTGGTCACGGGATTCGGGGTTGAATTCAATGTCACCAAAATCAATTTTCGGTTCATTGCTTCCATTCGAATCGGGTATCCCTGCATGCAATTCAGGCACTATAAGAAAATCGCTGCTGCTAACGGATCCATTCATTCCATGAATCGCCAGCACGTTGGGTCCGTCTCTTAGTTGATCCAAATGGCTGCTGATATCATAGGCCTCAAATTCATTTACATCGGCTTCACCTGAACTGGTCGTTGCGGCGGAGTTCCAAGAAGGATTTGGAGGAGCATTCTTCTCTGCGACTTTTTTCCCATTAATGTAGGCGATGAATCCGTCATCGTGCTTCATAAGTAATTCTAGTTTTTTATAATTACTCGAATCTTTTATATTAAAAGGGATCCTCACGTATGCCGTTGCATTGATTCTGCGCATAATTTCTCTAGTGTCGGTGCCAATGAGAGGCTTGTATTTTGGACTGCTATCAAATCCGACTCCTGTCGTTCCTGAAATCCAGGAAGAATCATCAAATTCTTTTGTGAGCCAATTCAAACCCTCTGAGGCATCAGTGGGAATTTTGGTTTTAGACTCTGCGCCTGTAATTATCACAGGAGTAGAATCATAGGACAGTTGACCGGACTGTGGTTCTGGGAGTCTAGCAGAGGCTCCGTAGATATAGTTTCTTCTTCCTGTTAAATATTCAGTCTTCCACCGGGAAATTCCTTCTGACATATCTTCTACGTCGCGATTATTAGACGTGTAAGGAACTGCACTTCCTCTGCTCTGGACCCATGAACCCCATTTAACGAAATCTAATCTGGCATCCGAAGGTGTGATGTCTGGTGGATCTATTAATGCAGATTGTTCATCAAGTCGGCGCTCATAATATCTCTGATCATAAGGTGTGTCGGGAGCGCTTAAGAACTTGTCACTTAATGTTCTAATCCTTCGCATGAGCATTTGACTGACTTCTGGTCTGGACCACATCTTTTGTACCAAACTCACTGAAGTGCCGACTCTTATCACGTCAGTGCTGAAGAGCTTGTTATCAAAATATGTGTCACTCCCGTTCCATTTTCTGCCTTGCGAAAGGTCAAGGTCCCATGGCAGTAATGCCCATTCGCTACTCTTTCCAGTGTCGCGATAAATGTACCAATTTTTTCGATGCATGTCGGTGTTTCTTATTACACAGTTGGCCGCGGCCATATTGACACACATTGGGAGATTGACGTTATCGTAGATGAAGTCCCATTGTTCTTGAGTATTACCTGAATTGATTCCTTTGATAAAGTCGGTGAGGTCCTGGTTCTTTTCTTCTTTCCTGTTTTTCTTCTCAACTCCACTATTTCCATTGTCTCCGGACGATAGCGTGTTGCTATAAACCTTATAGAGGGCTCCGTCTGGATTGAGTCCCGCTCTGTCCAAGTAAATATTGTCAGCATCTTCTACGAAATCAGCCGTACTAAAGAAGTC
This sequence comes from Verrucomicrobiales bacterium, assembly GCA_014239335.1. Classification (GTDB taxonomy): domain Bacteria; phylum Verrucomicrobiota; class Verrucomicrobiia; order Verrucomicrobiales; family DEV007; genus EC70. The sequence continues at coordinate 8,245 of JAAZZC010000027.1, read as the reverse complement.
ACCGTTCTGTTGAACGCGTACCGTGAAAGCAAAGTGAGCGTGGACGCCGGACTCACGCATAATTTCCCATGCAAGAACATGTCTGACTTTAGATTTATCTGCCCAGTTAGTTAGAAGATCAATGTCCTTTACCCTTCTCTCATCTGGGTGCCACTTGAATCGTTGTGTTTTATTAAAGTCAAGGTTGTAGCTTTTTTTAATGAACCCGCCAGTGGATTGTCCATGACGAGAGAAGAGAATATTATCATAAAGTTCACCCAAATAAAATATAGCCCCTCTAGTTCCACTCGTTGAACCGGCTGCGTTCGGATTCTTAATGAATGTTTCTACTACGTTCAGTTTTGATTCTACAGAGGGATTGAGCGATACGGTTCCCGCGTACTTGTGAGAATCTGTACTGGAAGGATATTGAGGTTCTGAACTTTCAAGCCCGAGTTCGTCAATTGCTTCGAAACGCCACCTGATCATTTCCCCATCATTAAAAGATGACCCTGGAATCGTTGCTTTATAATTTCCTGACCCGGTAGGATTCTCTGTCATTTGTACTGACTTTTCTTCATCAAACATTACCCGGTAAAACATCTTAACTTTTGAAATAGCAGAATTGGCTTCCAATAGTGATGCTTCAATTGCGAGTTCATTTCCAGATGTAGGCCGATCCGGTTTTTTGGTGTAGTCAGAGAAGATTGGACCTGAAGCTGTCCCGTCTGAATTTGTCTTTCCTGGAGTAGGATTAGAGAAGTAACCTTCGTGCAGCTCTCCTACTTTACTCATCCCGGCGATCAATTCTATCCGGACAAGAAAATCAGATCCTCCAGTCGAACTGTTCATTCCTTGAACAGCTAATAAGTTCTGACCTTCATTTAAAAGATTCACGTAATCGGAAAGATCATGCTCCGATGGGTCATTTAAAACGGCAGAGTCTGGGCGGCCAGATTTTGAGGACCTAGAATTCCAATTAGTGGGGGAAGGGGAATTAAAAGAAGCGATTTGTGTGCCGTTAAGGAAAGCCACGTACCCATCATCTATCTGAGTCTTTAAATCTAATGTTTGTAAGGTGCGTCCTGTTGAGTCAAAATTAAAGGAGTAACGGAAGAAACCTGAAGCGTTCTTGCTCCGCATTTCTTCGCGTAGGTCAGTTGTTATGAGAGGTTTAAGAGTTCCGTTAGCGCTTTCCCATCCCAATCCTCCTACTCCAGAATTCCAAGAATCGTCGTTTAATGGAGGGTCTGAGCCGTTCCAGTTGTCTGGTAATTCCCCATCGGATATGGGTATGAGATATTTTGCAATTGAATCTGTTGAGATTAATGGCTCTGGAATAATATTTCCAAAGCTACTGATGCCGTAAGATTGATCTTCGTTCTGTGAAGGGAAGGTCGGCGAGAATTCTGTAACCTTTGTAGCTCCGTCAGGTGAAACTAATGCGAGGTATTCGCCTTTAGCGTTCAATTCGAAATCAGTGTGCAAGGGAGATTCTGGATCGGTCCGATCTTTCCCAGAAGCGAAGACAATGATTCTTGATTTTGGAGCTATGATAATTCTTGGAAATGTCCATTGAGTAAGATCGTCTACATCGTCCGTTAAATGATAGCCTCCAATGTCAGCTGGCTCATTCCCTTCATTTATTATTTCAATCCAGTCTGAAAAATTTCCATCTTCATCAGGAATTGTTGAGTCATTTGATGCCATGAACTCTGAGATTGCGAGTTCGGCATTAAGTTGAATTGTTGAAAAAAATAGGATTATGAAGAGTGGAATGAGGGGAGGCATGGGAATTAAAGTAATTCTACTACATTAACTTTAACATGAGCTTAATCTGATTTAAATCACATAGTCCATGGTTTGTGGGGTTGAAATGCATCCCTTTTGCATTCAATTTAAGTGATATAGGATACTTAATATCCTGTATTATACCCTTCTATTTTTTTATGAAACCCTTTATTGCTCTTGTTTTTAGCCTAAAAACTATACTCTGCCTTTGTTCGACATCTTCCGCTGAGCAAGTTGTTTTTAGTGAGATTCATTACAATCCAAAAGGAGAGAAGCCTGAATATATTGAAATACAGAACCTGACGGCAACGCCCAAGGACATTTCTCATTGGAGAATGAGCAAAGGAGTCGAATTCGAATTTCCTGACTTTAATGAGGCTGAACCTGATAGGGCTTTTCTTAAAAAATGGGAGCGTATTCTTCTTTCATCTGTGGATGAGGTGACTTTAAGAAAAGCTTATTCGATACCGGCTTCGACTAAGGTTTATGGGCCATGGGAAGGGAGTTTGAATAATGGTGGAGAGTTGATTGTCTTGGAGGATAAGAATGGAGTGATCATGGCTCAAGTGGAATACGATGATGATGGGAGGAAGTGGCCCATAGCCGCTGATGGAGCTGGCCATACTTTGAGGCTTGTCCATGAGAATCGTGGAGCCAAGCATTGGAAAAATTGGGGGGTGAGTTTGGCCCCTGACGGAACTCCTGGAACAGCCCCTGCTGAAGATGCAGGGCAAACGACAAAGATCATTGAGTTAGGTTCGGTGTGGAAGTATGATCAAAGTGGTACGAACAATGAAAATTTATGGAGGGATGTGGAATTTAACGATTCGTCTTGGAATGAGGGCCCTGGAATCTTTGGTAAGGAAGGACTTTCTAATAAAATGCCAGACCCTGGTTTTCAAACGCCTTGGACGACTGGTGGTAAGTTCACTTATTATTTGAGAAAAGATTTTAATTGGAGTGGTGCATTTCGTTCTGCGAGAATCCTAATGGATGGGGTCTTTGATGATGGGATCGTGGTATATCTTAATGGTCAGGAAATTGGCCGGAAATTAATGCCTGCTGGGCCAGTTAATTGGCAAACTCCAGGTCAAAGAGGTGAGGCTAAGTATGGCTCAATTATTCAGGGGGATATTACGGGTCTTCTTAAATCGGGCAGAAATGTTCTGGCCGTTGAGATTCATAATGAACGATCAGGGAGCTCAGACATTGTTTTTGGTGCAGATGTATCTATTGCTACGATTCCTCCTGACCTTACGGAGTTATTGACTGTCAGTGAGTTGCATTTTGATAGTGAGGGCAAAGTGGACTGGGTCGAATTGCATGTGCCGGGACAACAGGAAGTATCGCTTAATGAATTTTCATTAGCGTCATTAAGAGATTTTTCTGATGCTATTGCTCTTGATGGAAAAGTTTCTGCTGGTGGGTACATGAGTTTTGAAACTGACTTCAAAGTTGAAGATAATGGGAACCTAGATATTTATCTTATTTCAGGAGATGTAATTATTGATGCACATCGATTTGATAGAGATTTAGAGGAAGATTCTTTTCAATCAGTCCCAGTACATCCAGGCGCTCTAAGCTTTCGTAAGAACTGGTACGGAGGCAATGGTCACACTAGGGACGCGGCTAATGATCCGGTCAGGAATGCTGATATTGTTATAAATGAGATTATGTATAACGCGCCGTCGGACAGAAGAACTGCAGAATTCATTGAATTGTATAATAAAGGTCAATTGTCTGTAGACTTGAGTGGCTGGCGTATCGTGGATGGGGTTGGTTTTGAATTTCCTCCTGGCACAAACATTGGCCCCGGATCTTTTCTAGTTGTAGCAGCTGATGCTGAATGGATGCGGGACAATTATGGGGACATTCCTGTGATTGGAAATTTCTCAGGACAATTGAGGGACTCAGGAGAGCTTTTGCGTATTGAAGACTCGAATGGGAATTTGGTGGATCAGGTCTATTATTACCCTTCAGGTGATTGGCCCGAGCACGCTGATGGAGATGGTAGTAGTATGGAGCTCAAGCACCCGGACATGGATAATGAATCACCAGTTGCTTGGGCAGACAGTGATGAGTCTCAAAAATCCAGAATGCAAACTTTCACCTATACCGATATTTTTGATAGAGTGACATGGAGTCCCCTGACGGGTGGGCAAGAGCTTCACATGCATTTGGTGGGTGATGCTCATATGCTAATCAAGAATGTTTCAATGAAGCTTAATGGTGCAGGTTCAAATTTGGTAAAGAATCCGTCAGTAATGTCTTCTAGTAATAGTAGTGCCAATGGATGGGTATGTCAGGGCACTCACTGGGGAAGTTTTATTGAGAATGGAGTATTGAATCTTGTTGCTGATGGGCACGGGGATAATAAAGCCAACAGAGCCGAAGTGGATCTTGGGAACCTCAGTTTTGATAAGGATTATACATTAACTTTTGATGCAAAGTGGGTTTGGGGTAAATCAAGACTGATTGTACAAACACTTGATCATGGTTTTGGAACATCATTTAATATCCCCATCCCAAATAATTTAGGAACTCCCGGTAAACCTAATTCACAAAGCATAGAAGCAGCGGCGCCTACCCTAGTCGGTGCTTTTCATAGCCCTGCAGTGCCTGAACCTTCAGAACCTGTAAAAATTACAGTGAGAGTAGATTCATCATTAAATTTAGATACGGTAAGAGTTTTCCATCGTGCAGATAGTAATAGTGGGAATGGAAGTTGGTCGCGAACAACAATGTATGACAATGGCTCATTAGGTGGTGATGTAGTAGCAGGTGATGGAATTTTTACTGCTACTTTAAATAATTATACTAAGCAGGGAAATATTGCGCAGTTTTACGTGCAGGCAGAAGCGGTAGGCGGAGGCGTTACCATGATGCCCAAGTTGGGTCCAGATCGGCCAGCAATGTTCATTATAGATGGGCGTAAAATGAAAGACAATTTACTCAGAGAGAGATTAATTTTATCCAATTATGATAGGAGAGCAATGTCTTCAGGTGATAGCGCTACCTATAAGTATAATTTTCCGCGCATGTCGAATCACTTCTTTAACGCGACTTTTATAGCTAACGAGAGTGAGATTTTTTATAATGCTGAAATTCGAAAGAGTGGCAGTCCATTTACGCGTGACGGAGGCAGTTCATTAGCGCATGGAAAATGGAAGCTCCCAGGCGATAGGCTTTTCCGTGAGCGTCGCCGCAGCGTCTTCGATGCATCAGGAACATCAGAAGGAAGCGGCACGCCTCGTTTCTATGATGATCGAATCGCTCGTGAATGGATGTATCAATTAGGTCATCCGGTAAATGAAATGGAATTTGTTCATTTTGTTGTTAATGGAGACGCCTTCAAGCTTCGTGAAGATCATGAGCCTATATCCAATGATTTCATGAATCGCAATTTTGAGAATGGGAGCGAAGGAACACTCCTGCGCATTGATGATGAGTGGAGGTTTACTGATGATGGTGGAAATTCCAGACAATCCCGAAACGCTGACTGGTCATATAAGGGCAGTGACAATCCGATCCAATATCATAGTGAGTGGATAATGAGATCTCGTGAACAGGACTATGACTACAGCAATTTTATTGAATTTGTACGTGCTGTAGGCACCCGAAAATTTGATGAAGAAACCATTAATCGAATTGCCGACAGGGATATGCTTTGCATTAATGCGGCCGTTCGAGGATATGATGCTGATTGGGATACGATTACTTTGAATCGTGGTAAAAATGCTTATTTTTATAGGCCTAAGGGAGGTAAATGGATGCTAATTCATTGGGACGGGGATAGAGTTTTTGGGAATTCAGGTGAGACAATTATTGGAGGGCTGAGCGGCATAAGGACATACTTTGATAAACCATATATCAAACGATATCTTAACTCTTATCTGACTGAGCTTTTGACCAAACTCACGAAAGGATCCGCCAGAACTGAGGCATGGATGAGGTTCGAGACAGAGGCTGTTGCAGGGACTGGAATTACGATGACTTCAAGTCATTATAAGAGTTGGTTTAACAGTAGAGAGAGTAGGGCAAGGAGTCATATAGGGAGTCCATACAATACTAAATTTAAAATCCTCACCAGAAATACACCAACCACGAAATCCTCCATTAGCTTGAATGGCACAAGCCCATCAACAGTGTATGATGTGCGAGTAGTAAATCAAGAGTATGCAATTTCAGGGTGGACCAGTGCTGATGATTGGAATTTAGATAATGTTTTGTTAAGCGAGGGTGAAAATATTATCGTAGTTGAAGGAGTGAATCACGAAGGTGTAATTGTTCACACTGAAGAGTTCAAAATAGTAAAAAATCAGGATTCGCCTCCTGTCATATCGGTGCAATCTACTCCTGCCTCTTTAAATCTAATGACGACGGAGTTAATAGAGTTCGATTTGGGTGAGAGTTTTGATCCTGAAGGAACAGAATTGACTTTTGCTTGGTCCGTTTCTCCGGAACAAGGAGTTGCGCTAACTGGTGGAGGCTCTAAGGCTGTCATGTCATTTGGAATTCCAGGTCAATATTCAGTCAATATTAAAGCTACTGATCTTGATGGTGGTGAATCTGAGATTGTTCGGGAAGTTACAGTTTATGGGTCTCAAGGATTCAGTTCCTTTAAGCAGAATTATCTCGATGATTTTTGGGAAACAAAAAATATTGATATTGAAGATAATTCACCAGAAAGATCCTTCTACTCTTTGGAAACGGTTGATGGGCAATTGCACATAAAAATAATAAATGATCGGGACTATCCTCTTGGTCTTCCTGATGTGTCTCTTCCGCCTTCCAAGAATTATGTAAGTCTGGGAGATACATGGAAATACAATGATAAGAATTTGGACTTTGGAGTGGATTTCTCTCGTATCAACTTTGATGACTCTTCTTGGCTGAGTGCGCCGGGGATTTTTGGTGTTGATACTAGAGCGTTTCCGGACCCCGGCCTTCAAACTCCTCTCAATAGAGACTCTGCAAATAATTTGCTCACTTATTATTTTAGAAAGAAATTCGATTTCAAGGACGATCCAATAGGCTCCTTAATTACTCTTGAAGCAATTTTAGATGATGGGGCCCGTTTCTGGATAAATGGTCAGGAAATACAAAGAGTACGGTTGCCCGCCGCTCCTGCCGAAGTGGGTTGGAAGACTAGAGCTAGTGCTGGTGTTTCTTTTAGGGATGAAGGTAAATTATTACCAGTGGTCACTATCGATGGTTCTGGTATTTTAGTGGAAGGAACTAACGTATTGGCCGTTGATCTACACAATTCTAGTGCAGGCAGTTCAGATATCGCTATGGGAGCGACTCTTGACATTGCTGCGCAACCAGCTGGTGCTGGTGGTGGAGGTATAGGATCGACAATTCATCCATGGGTTAAGCGGGATATACCAGATTATGAAGATTGGATCCTTCAGACAAATCTTGAATTGTACGGTTTACAGTTTGGTGATTTCGTTACTGGGCTGATGGTTGAGGTGGAGCGTGGTGATAAGCGTTTTCGTTACGCTATTGGCAATAAAGGAGGTGATCAACTTGCAGTTGTTCAAGTCACTCCTGCTGCAACTACAGGCTCTTTATTCTCTCTACCTTATACGCTGACGAATGATATGACTGTTAGGATAAAACGGCAAGCGAACGATCTCGTGTTTGAATGGAGACCACAAGATCAATTTGAAGAAGTCTACCGCCTGAGTTTGCCAGAAGGAACAAAAGTTATTGATGGGGGTCCCTTTGCAGCGACTAAAACTCCATTAGAACTCAATGTTTTGTTTGATTATGTTTTGCTTTCGTTGCCTGATTCCGCTTCGTCTAGTTTTGATCAATTAATCGTATCAGAAGTCATGTACAAACCCGAAGGTGGAGATCGATATGAATTTATTGAGCTTTTCAATGCGGGTGCTTCTACTATTAATTTGGAAGGTTTCAGATTTCCTCAAGGGCAGCCATTTGATGAATTTGTTTTTGGTGATGTTGAGATACAGGCAGGATCTTATCTGTTAGTAGTTAATGATATAGAATCATTTCAACATAGATATGGTGAAGGATTAAACTCTTTCATTGCTGGAGAATGGGGTGAGGGAAGTTTGAGTAATGGGGGAGAAGTTATTACTCTTCTCGATGATCAAGGGTTGACGGTATTATCTTTTGAATATGATGATTCTGAACCTTGGCCCACCTCTCCTGATGAGGACGGAACTTCGCTGACTCTGTCTGACCCTCAATTAGGTGGTGTTGTAAATGCAGGAAATTGGTCATCAAGTATCACTGTTGGAGGGTCTCCAGGAGCAACTAAAACTGTTACTGCTTTTTCTGGCTGGATGCAGGAGCGAGGAGAGACTAATCCGCTAGCCATCAAGGAGGATGGAATTTTGAATAACCTATTTACTTATGCATTCGGTTTAGATATTTCAAATGCTAGCCCCAAAGACGCTACGCCTTCTCCCAGATTAGTTAGTTTGGATGGTGAGGATTATTT
>JAAZZC010000028.1 GCA_014239335.1 Verrucomicrobiales bacterium | reverse complement strand
GAATCAATAAAGTAGCGCTGGACCGCTGACAACCAGTGCGCTAGGATCCTTTTTACGTATATTTCGTAAAGCGAGGAGTTTCAAATCTTTGCCACAAATTTCAACATTTTATTAACTGCTTTTTAGCAGTTACAAAATTCTCTGCTTAAAATATTAATGCGTCAACGAGGATTGGCCGAATTAAGTGAGTCAACTAATCCTATATTTTAAGGAATAAATTACCTAATTAGTCCTTGTTACTTGTGATCGTGACGCTTTAATTACTTGGCATACTTAATGCTATTTTAACTATTTTATTGCACATCTCATCCCACACTGAGCCGCACGAAATATGCAATGAAAATTATTAATGGAGGATGAGAAACCAATAAAAGGGAACAGCAAACAAATTGCAGCCCTCATGTTCACGGACATCGTCGGTTCTGTTGCCTTGCAACAGAAACTCGGCACCAATGACTATACGCGTTTCGTAAGCAGGCACGATGAAATCATTAAGGACTGCCTCTCCACTACTCCAAATGCAAAAATTCTGAACGAGACCGGGGACGGTTTTTTAATTCGATTCACGGACCCTAGTGACGCAGTTAACGCGGCACTAAGACTTCAATACAGATTGAGCCTAGAAAAATGTGAGGGAGAACTCATTACTGTCCGCATCGGTTTGAACATGGGAGTGATCACCGAGATGGATGAGACTAACCGCGGCGGAACCCGAGCAGTCGGGATGCCTATTAATCTTGTCGCCAGGGTCATGGATCTAGGAGGAGCGGGCCAAATACTAATGACTAGGGTCGTCTATGATGATGCTAAACAATTTGTACGCAATCATCCCGACTCTGGCCTCTCCGACAGAATTCTCTCACCACCAGAATGGATCGCTCATGGCTCATATGAGATTGATGGGAACGATGAAAATATTGAGATCTTCGAAGTTGGACTTGAGGGAATCGCGCCACTCAGCGCTCCTCAATCTTCTAAAAAGGCTCGCCCTGCCAATTCCTTAGAAGATGAGGGCAACTCCCCAATCGCTGAGAAAAAAGATAATCCAGAGCCTGTGGACATTCAGGATGCGGATGTCCTTATCAGTTACGCGGAGGTTGATAATGAACCTTTGAGGCCTGGAGATGAAGGCTGGATTTCTCAACTGCAGAGGAACCTCAAAATCAGAATGGAACAACTCTCTGGCGAAGAAGTAAAAATTTCAAGGCTCAGCGGTAAGGCCTTCGAATCGATCGGTTCCGGAGGCGGAATCGCCAAAGAAATGTCCGAAGCAAAAGCCGTCGTGCCTGTCATCTCTCCGCCTTTCACTAACTCCGCTGGATGCCAGAAGGAAATGGAGATCATCTACAACCCTGAGACGATCTCCTCACAGACAGGCTCAGGTGAACCTACAGAAGCCAAGGTCGTAAACGCCATCAAAATGCCAGTGACACTGGAGTCAGCGCCTAACTCAATTTCATCAGTCATCTCAACGTGTCCGGGTTTAGAATTTTTTGAAAGAGAACCCAGTACTGGTAAGGTCCGCGAATTTCACGAAAGTTTCGGAGAGGATTCTAGGCAGCGATACTACGAGAGAGTCTATGACTTGGCCTATGAACTTTGTGAATCAATAAAACAAAGATCCCCATCAGATAAAAGCACTGGTACTGAAAGAGAAAAAAAACAAAAGATATTCTTGGCTCCCACCACATCAGAACTCACTAAAGAATACGATACCGTCAAGAGGGAGCTTAAAGAGCATGGATATCATGTGGTCCCTGATTGTCCCCTACCCCTCTCACTCAATGAGATGAACGAAGCACTCGAGGCCATGATCACTGACTGCGTTACATCCATTCACCTTATGGGTCATAACTATGGATTAATCCCTGAAGGTTCAACGGCATCGATAGGAGAAATTTTACTGAGATTCACTGCAGAAAAATCTTCACAAGGATTAAAGCGTTTCATTTGGAGCCCTAGAGAATTCTCTGAGGGCGAAGCTAAACAAGTAGAACTGCTCGAAAGAATCCAAGAAGACCCGGCCCTTCATTCCGCTGCAGAACTAATCGAGGGTAGTATCAGCACACTCAAGAGAGACATCTTCCGCGTCATTGAAGAACAGAAGAAAAAATCAGAAGAAGATGCCAACAAAGAAATTAAACCAGTCACTGATTCAAAGCTCATATACTTGATTTGCGAACAGCGTGATGAGGAAGCCGTTGAAGCGCTTGAAGATTATTTGTTCAAGGAAGGACTCGAAGTTTGTTTGCCTGCATTTGATGGGGACGAAGCCGACGTCAAGGCCCTCCATCAAGAGAATCTAATTAATTGCTCAGGAGCATTGGTCTACTATGGAGCCGCTCCACGGGCCTGGACCGACATCAAATTAAGGGACCTCATCAAGGCCGTCGGATACGGCAGAGAAAACCCAATAGAAAATCAAGCCGTTTTCATCGCACCTCCTCATGACCACCGCAAAGAACGGTACAAATCTCACACAGCAAAAATCATACGCCAAAACGAAGAATCGTTTACCCCCAACGATGAGCTCAAAGAGTTCATCGAGGCGATGAAAGGAACCTAATTAATGGCCGACAAAAAAACCCTCTCAAACCCATTCCCAGGACTACGCCCATTCCAAAGCGACGAAGAGCATCTATTCTTTGGCAGGGAGTCTCAAACCCTTGAACTCCTACAACTCTTAAGAGACAACCGATTCGTTGGTGTCATTGGAACATCCGGAAGCGGGAAATCTTCTCTGGTCCGGTGCGGCCTACTATCTGAACTGTACGGCGGCTCATTCCTCGAAGCAGGAACGGACTGGGAAGTGGCCGTAATGAATCCCGGAGGCGGCCCCTTCAATCAGCTTTCGAAGGCTCTTGTCGACGCAGATATCTATGACTCTGAAGAAGCAGATATTAATTTAAAATTAAATGCAACACTTAGAAGAAGTCGCCTAGGACTCGTTGAAGCAATACGACAAGCAAAGTTACCGGAAGGAACGAACTTCCTCCTTGTCGTTGACCAGTTTGAGGAAATTTTCCGCTATAGTGAAGCTGGAGAAGAACAAGAAGAAGCTGCGGACGACTTCATCTCAATGATTTTGGAAGCAGCCAAACAAAGCGGCGTTCCAATATACGTTATCATCACGATGCGTTCAGACTACATTGGGGACTGCTCCAAATTTGAAGGTCTGCCAGAAGAAATAAATGAGGGTGAATATTTAATCCCCCGATTATCACGCGAAGAATACAAATCAGTGATCGAAGGTCCTGCCAGAGTCGGCGGCGCTAAACTGGCCCCTCGACTCCTTCAAAGACTCCTCAATGATATTGGAAGTGAATCAGACCAACTACCCTGTTTGCAGCATGCATTGATGCGAACTTGGGACGCTTGGACTGACAGGCAAGACGCCGAAGAACTGGACCTTGAAGACTACCGTGCCATTGGCGGAATGAGCCAAGCACTATCAATTCATGCTGATGAAATTTTTGATACCTTTGATGATAAGTCCACTAGAGAAACTGCCACTAGAATGTTTAGAGTCATCACTGAAAAGGGTGATGACAATAGAGGAATTAGGCGTCCTCTAAGACTTCAACAATTAGCAAACATTACCAATCATTCCATCGAGGAGGTTAAAACCGTTGTCGACCCGTACCGCCAGCAAGGAGTCACCTTCTTGATGCCGCCTTCTGACCGTGAACTTGAAGCTGATACGGTCATTGACATTTCTCATGAAAGTCTAATGCGGGTCTGGCAAAGACTTCGCAACTGGGTCGAGGAAGAAGCTCAATCCGCAAGGATTTATAGAAGATTAGTCGACACCTCCTCACTTTGGAAAAAAGAAGAGGCTGGACTTTATCATGATCCAGATCTTCAAATTGCTCAAAGCTGGAGAGACAAGTACCAACCTAATGAAGCTTGGGCTGATCTTTATGGCGGAGGCTTTGGAGTTGCTACAGAATTTCTGGAGGCCAGTGAAGAAGAAGGCAGGAAAGCCGAACGTGAAAAAGAATTAGCGAGACAAAAAGAACTCGAGCAGGCTCAGGAACTTGCAGAAGCGCGCGAACGTTCTGCAAGGAACATGAAACGTTTCGCTGCTGTTGTGGGCGTAGTTGCGATCATTGCACTAGGAGCAATGGTATTTGCAGTAAAACAACAAAAAGTTGCGGAAATCGCACAAAAGACAGCTATAGCAGCAAAAAGTGTGGCAGAAACAGCCAAAGAAACACTTCGAAAAGAATTTATCAATTCTGACATCAATTTAGGCCTTTCATTTTCTGAGCAAAATCAAATTGGCCGCGGACTTGCTCACTTCGCTAGGGCCTTGGAAAGAGATCCAAATAATGCTGCCATCATCGACAAATCATTCAACCTGCTAGCTTATTCGCATCCTCCTGGTTACAATGCGCCTAACCTTAATTACGAGTCAAATTATATTGAAACGAGTACTGCTTCTTTGAACGGGACAAATGTCATTACGGCAATTTTTCGCAATAATGAATCCCAAAATCAAACGCCTAACATTATGGTTTGGGAACCAAACGCAAAAACGCCTAAACATTCTCTTTATGTTGGACCTGGAAGATTTCAATGGGGCAATGATGTATCCATTAGCCCAGACGGAAAAACCGCAGCATTGGGTTTACATGGAGTACACCTCTTAGATTTGGAGAATGGTTCCACTAAGAAAATCTACGATTCTAGAAGAGCCAGATGTGTGATTTATTCCACTGACGGAACAAAAATACTAACGGCTAGCGGAAATAATGGTGGGGCTGCTCATATTCTCAATGCACAAACAGGTGAACCGATTGGTTCTTATGAGACCAAAACTTTTCAACCAAGATGGAGCCCGGACGAAACTAAGTTATTTTTTGGAGCTCACCGACATGGCAAGTCAGCCATTTACGACCTCATAAAAGATGAAGTTAAGGATTTCGCTCATGAAGGAAATCCAAATATGACTCCTTTTGGAGGATTTGACCGTACAAGTTCAAGGATTTTATCAATAACTCAAGATCAAAGATTTAACGTCTGGGACATTGAATCTGGAGAATTGGAATATTATGTCACTCACAATAAGCTTGATAATGGATTTATAGGAGCTGTTGGAGTCTTCACGCCTGACAACCAAAAACTCATCACTGTTGCACGAGATTTATTCGTAAGGCTTTGGGACGCGAATGACGGAAGCCCAATTGACGCGGTTAACATTTCGAGTAACCATGCATTTGGTCAAGAACCGGACTTTAGTGATGATGGCCAAAGGATCATGATCCCTTTACAAAATGGGCAAGCCTACACAGGCACCTTTGATGGAAACTATTCAAAATTACCTGACTTTTATCAAACGGTATCAATTAATGAGGCTCATGCCTTTCTTGCCAACGATGGTAAATTAAAACCACTCTTGTTGCCGGTAGCCAATATTAGCTCTGGTTCAATTGGACCTGAAGGCAAAGAAATAATTTTAGCCACCTCAGAAGGATCAGCGGGAATCTATAACCTACAAACTGGAGAATCTTTATCTGAAGAAATTGCACACTCAGGATTGATTAATTCGATCAGCCAATCTTCTGACGGTTCTAAAATCGCCACTTCCTCTAATTCGGGAACCGTTAATATTTGGGACAGATCAAATCTGAAATCACCCATACTAGTTATTGGCTCTAAAAATACATCTAGCCCTGTCGGTTCACAAAGGGCCCATTTTACTCCTGATGGGAAAGCCGTTTGGGTAAGCAATCCAAAGGAATCAAAAAAATGGGATATCTCAACCGGTGAAATTCTTATAGATTCTAAAACATATCCAACAAGATCGTTATCCATAACCAGTGCCGATGGGAGTTATACCGCTATCACAAGATGGCCACGACTAAAATTATATGACAATAATTCCACATCAAATGACCATGTTTTTCTTAAGCATGCGGGTGGAAGAATTGATGCAGTATGCTTCAGCAAAGACAACGAGCATGTCGTTGCCGGTACGGCTAACGGTCACATCCGTGTATGGTCAACTTCGGATGGCACTACTAAAAAGAGTTTCAGATTAGATTTCGGCAGTTTAGTTGAAAATATCGATTCTATCGCAGTTAATGACGAATTCACTCAGATAGCGGCAGGTTGTAAGTCCGGGCAATTGTACCTCTTAGATATTATTAATAATAATGAGAAGAAAAGAGTAGTTCCTAGGGGAGAGATCTATAGAAGTGAGCTGATAACTAAGGAAAGCCAAAATCACTCAGTTGAGATTGATGTTAATATCGAAGGGGCTAAAAAGTTATTCCTTGTTGTAGAAGACGGTGGAGACCAATGGCAACATGATGTCGCGAACTGGATTGAACCAAAAATAATAGTTAACAACGAAGAAAAATGGTTAACCTCATTGGAATGGGTGAACGCAACCACAAGTTGGGGAAGTGTAAAAATCAATCAAAATGTGGCTGGCAAAAATCTAGACGTTGGCGGCAAAACTTTTACAACTGGAATAGGGACACATTCTGTTTCT
>JAAZZC010000068.1 GCA_014239335.1 Verrucomicrobiales bacterium | reverse complement strand
TCCATTCAGATTGGGCTGAGTTAGAGCTGTCGGCCCATGCCTCTGGTACTGAGTTGTCAGATTCCGGGTCACGCAGTTCAAGGCTTGATCCACCGCCGTCAGCGTGTCTTGGCCAAGGCTTGTCGTCAAAATATTTTACCTCGTCTACTGGGTTCCCTTTCTGATCTAAAAGAACAATTTGTTCTGAGTTATTAGAAAGGTTTCCTGAAAAATTGCCGATCACATTGGAGTTCGGGAATTTTAATTTAAGAGAATTCGTATCATTGGAGATTACGAGATGAGCGCCGGGATCAATGGTAGTATTCTGAGGAAAAGTAAAACTGATCGCATTACTTAATTCCCATCCGGAAAGATTAACTTTCTCATCTGATTTATTGTATATTTCAATCCACTGTTCATCGCTTTCCATGTAAGTCCGGCCGGGATCTCCATTGTCAGTGGCTCGGCGAGCATCGAGCTTCAACCCCATGATAAAATCACTGCTCCCTACGGTTTTCTGGTGCAGTTCAACTGAGACGCGGTTCTTTCCAATCAATAAAAGGTCATTAGGTTCGAAAGAGATGGTCCTGAACGTGGCCTCTACGCCACTACTTGCGGGAGTGTTTGAATTTATTGTTCCTGCCGGTAGGTTGTACCTACTGATCTCTGTTCCGTTCAGGTAAAAGATTGCCCCATCATCAATCATGTGTGTCATGATCAGTTCCCTGATCGATTCCTTGTCCTCTGAGCTTACGTTGAATTGTGTTTCGAAGTAATGAGTGAAGAATCTTGGATTGTTCTCTCTTGGATTTTTCATCCAAGTCCCTAAAGGAACTGGCAATTTACTTGCATTGGATTCGAATCCCAAGGGTCCCTGGCCGGCAAGCCAATCGCCAGCCGGAATCTGGACTCCCTCTGCCCAATTTCTGCCCTGATCCGCTCCCGTCTCGTTGTATAGCCAGACAGAATTAAAATCAAACAATCCAATCGTTTGTAGTGTCGGTGGGGTTCCCGGTGAAGAGTATTGCGGGCGGTGATGATACATTATTTCATTGATCACAATGTTTTTGTTTAAGGATATTAAGTTTGATGAATTGGGCGTCAATTTGTCTGGGCGGTAAAAAGAATCATCGGATGTCTTATCCAGTCTCGCCCGAGGCTCGTTCCTGATGATTACTGAATCGGTGACGAAGTTTTCCGGTGAGTACAGGAAAAGACGGTCACCATTTTGTGGATTGAGGCTGCTCTCAGATTTTTCGATCGTCAGGAACGAGTCTGCAGGCAGAATCTTTTCGGGAAGAATATATTGATTTTCCTCATTGCCATTTATTATGGCCTTGAACTGATTGATTGAGACTGGACTTGAGCCTGTGTTCTGGATTTCGAATGACCAGTTATTGTCTGAACCGCCGGAAACTTCACTGAACCTGAGTGAGGGGCTTGCGGAAGGATCGGGCAAAGTTTGAAGTAAATCGAGCTCAAGGCCCATGACAACATCACTGCTACCAGAATTTGCTTGGTGAACTTCCACCGAGATACGATTCTTGCCGGCCTTTAGGCCAACCATTGGTATGCCTATTGGTTCATTTTTTTTAGCCTCCGAACCGGAGGAGGCGAGTGTGCCTGAGTTAACTTCACCAAACGGCATATTATGGCGGTAAACTTCGTTTCCGTTGAGATAAAAAATTGCTCCGTCGTCTATCAGATAAGTTATTTGCAGTTCATATGCATTACTGAATTGTGTTTCACTGAGATTAAATTCTGTCTCAAAGTAATAAGTGATGACGTATGGATTGTTAGATGCGGGCCTTATTAACTCAGTGCCGATGTTAACTTCAAGGCGGTTCTCCTTAGCATGTACTCCTGGACCGAACTTCCATTCCTCTGCTACTGGGTGTTCTTTACTTGCCCATTCAGGCCCTAAGTCCATTCCGCTTTCATTGTAACGCCATCCTTGGTCGAAACTGAGTATAGGAACCTTAATGGTTGGTGGAGGTAGATTACTATCCTGAAAATTAATTTTTCCTGGTGTGCCTAATCTTTGAGGGCTTGATGTCCAGTTCTCAGGTGGAGCGCTGGCAGTCATTGGTATTGATTTGGAAAGAGTCGCTCCGGAACCGTCTGCACTGACTGGCCATGGGTCCCTGTCATTGTATGTTATTTCGTCCATTATGCGTTCATTGTTGTTTCGCAGACGAACCGTTTCTCCGGCATTATCTAATCGGCCCTGATAAGGACCGAGTACCTTTGCCAGTCCCGAGACTTTCTGGATTGTTTCGGGGTCAAGAGCGATGACCATAAAGGACCGACCTTCGATGATTGTATTTTCAGGAAAAGAATAGTCAACGCCGCCGGTCAATTCCCATCCCGTGAGATCCACGTTAACGCTGTTCTGATTGTAAAGCTCTATAAATTCAAGGGCATGATTGTTTCCTTCTGGGTGGTAATTGAGCTCGTTAAATACAACGATCGAGTCGATCGCTTTTGATTCCATTGATGAGAAGATAATCAATGGGAAAATGGCAACTACTATGGAGGATATTAGGGATCGTTGCATGGATTTTTTATGCGCGGGGTTGCGGGTCAGTGGACTGCATGTGGGGAGATTTGGATTTTGTACGTAGGGTCAGATAATAGCAATGAATAACCATTCAAAAGGTTATTCATTAGAATAAAGAAAGATATGTTAAGGATTCCTATGAAAGGATGTCACGAACTACTTTTCCGTGCACGTCAGTGAGACGGAAGTCCCTTCCCTGATGACGGTAAATTAGTTTTTCATGATCGAATCCGAGGCAATGCATTACGGTCGCATTCAAATCATGAATGTGTACCGGATCCTTAGTCACGTTATAACTGAAGTCGTCGGTTTCACCATAAACAATTCCGGGCTTTATACCTCCACCTGCCATCCATTTAGTGAAGCAGCGAGGATGGTGGTCGCGTCCATAGTTCTCTTTAGTTAACTTGCCTTGGCAGTAAACAGTTCGACCAAATTCTCCACCCCAAATGACTAGGGTGTCTTCGAGCATGCCTCGCTGTTTCAGGTCACGGAGCAGTGCTGCGCTCGGCTGATCAATGATGCCGCACTGCCTGCTTATATCTTTTGGCAGGTTCCCGTGCTGGTCCCACTGCCGGATAAATATCTGAGTGAACCTAACTCCTCTCTCTGCCAAGCGTCGAGCGAGTAGGCAATTTGCTGCGAATGTTCCAGGTTTGGTGGCTTCGGGGCCATACATGTCGAGTACTGATTTTGGTTCACCGGATATATCAGTCAGTTCAGGAACTGAACTTTGCATTCTGTAAGCCATTTCATATTGTGCGATCCGCTCCCTTATTTGCGGATCGCCTACTGCTTGGTACCGTTCATTATTGAGTTTTTCTAATTCATTCAACATGCGGCGGCGCAGCTTTGGGCTCACTCCCTTTGGATTGGAAAGATAGAGGACCGGGTCCCCGCTTGACCTTAATGAAACGCCCTGGTGTCGAGTGGACAGAAACCCTGCTCCCCATAACCTTTCGTAAAGTGCCTGCCCTCCAAATCCCCCATTCACTGTCGAGTGCAGGACGACAAATGCGGGAAGGTTCTGGTTCTCGCTGCCTAATCCATATGAAACCCATGCCCCTGCACTAGGTCGTCCCGGTAATTGACTCCCTGTCTGAATGTAAGTGATCGCGGGGTCGTGATTAATGGCTTCAGTGTTCACGGCTTTCAGTACCGCGATATCATCAACCATCGCGGCAGTGTGAGGTAGAAGCTCGCTGACCCAGGTTCCTGCCTTTCCATGTTGCTTAAATTTGAATTTCGAGGGTGCGATAGGAAAACGTTTTTGACCTGAAGTCATTGTCGTGATGCGTTGTCCGTTCCTTACAGAGTCTGGGAGTTCCTTGTCGAACCATTCTCCTAGGCCAGGTTTATAATCCCACATGTCCAACTGTGATGGTGCTCCGGACATGAAAAGATAGATGACTCTTTTCGCCTTGGGTGCAATGTGAGAGAGTTGATCGATCGGGCTATTTGATGTTGCTCCGAACAGGTCGGGGTTCATTAATGACCCAAGAGCAGCAGTGCCGATTCCTGCTGAGGCCTTTCCGAAGAAATGTCTTCTTGTTTCGATGAGTTCTGATTCTCGAATAGGATCCATTTTTTAGCCTTTGGTAACGGTTTCGCTCAGGTTCAGTATCAAGTGGGTGATCATTGTCCAGGAAGCAAGTTCAGTGGCATTGAGTGATTTATCTAGGCCTGATTCTCCTGTGGACAGAATTTCAGTGACAGTGTCATTATTATTAGAGAAATCCTTCAGATGTTCATTATAGAGATTAAGGATGGAACTTTTTTCTGATTCACTTGGGAGCCTCCCGAGGGCCGTACGATAAATAAATAGGATACGTTCCTCGGCCCCTTTTCCTCCTTCCTTCATGACTCTTTCTCCGAACCTCCGCGCTGCTTCGAAGAACTGCACATCGTTCATCAGTACGAGTGCCTGCAGTGGGGTGTTAGTTCTTTCTCTGCGGACCGTACAAGTTTCCCTGTTCGGAGCATCAAAGATTGCCATGGATGGCGGATGAGAGGTTCTTTTCCAGAAAGTATACATGCTTCTCCTGTAAAGGGATTCCCCCTTGTCCTGCTTGAAAACGGACGTGTTACTTCCTCCAAAACCCACAGGCTTCCACAGGCCAGCTGGTTGGTATGGTTTGACGCTTCTTCCTCCGATTTTATTTCCTAGGAGGCCGCTCATTGCCAATGCCTGATCTCTAATGGATTCCGCATCGAGGCGGAACCTGGGGCCACGAGCTAGTATTCTATTCTCTGGATCTTTCTTAAACTTGTCTGGGTCTGCTTTTGATGATTGTCTGTAAGTAGATGACATAAGGATCAGCTTGATTAGACGTTTTACATCCCATCCCGATTCCATGAAATCGACGGCCATCCAGTCCAGAAGTTCTGGGTGAGATGGTTGTTCTCCCTGAACTCCAAAGTCCTCGGAAGTTTTGACTAAACCTGTACCGAAGATTTGCTGCCAGAACCGGTTCACTGTGACTCTTGAGGTCAGCGGTTGTTCTGGTGAGACTAGCCATTTGGCCAGACCAAGACGGTTAGAGGGAGCATCTTTATTAGGAGGAGCGATCCATTCTGGAATATTTGGGCTGACCTTTTCCCGTTGCTGCGTGTATTCGCCCCGCTCAAGTATATAAGCTTGTCGTGGTTCTTTTAGATCTTCCATAATGAGGGTGGAAGGAATTACTTTTTCGATAGTAGTTAACCGGTCCTTGGCCTCCGACTCTCTTCTTAGAGTTGGTTCAAACCTTGACTTTGTTTCCGGATTCACTTTGAGAAAGTAATGTGTCATGAGCCGGTTCTTTTGTGCTTCGGTCCTCTGTTCTGATTTTACTTTTAGTGCTTCTTGAACCTCTTTCGGTAGTGAGGATGAGTGACCCTTTAGTTGGTACTGTTCCCAGAGCGAAAAGGAAGCCAGCTGTTTATCTGAAAGTTTTCTTGTGACTATACCTGACTTGTCCCAGTACACGGTTCCTCCGAACTGAGTAAATGCCCAGCCAGAGATTTTGGACCCCGGTTTCAGTCCTACCGTTGATGCAGGAACATCTAATCTGATCCATTTGCCTGTTTCCGGCAGATCGCCCATTCTGAAATTGGTATGATCTGTCTGACCCACGGAGTGTCCTTTGTTGGCACCCCAGAATGCTCTATGATCCCATGACCCGTCATTGAATTGTAGCTGAATGGTTTCGGGCGGATTTTTTGGATCAAGATACACATGAGCAAATAGGACGTCCCCTTCCTTGGTATTTAGTGGGGGGTTTGCTTCCTGGAAGAAATGTTGACTAAGGCCAGTAGCGGTTCGTAGCGTCGAGGTTTCTCCGCTAAGGACCGGATGCCCTTCAGATTTTTTCACAAATTTCCATGACTTGTCTCCTTCATTCCCGAGAGCCTTGGCCTTTGCAGGTATTGAATCCTCTATCCAGACCAGCTCCGAACTTGAGTCGAGGACCTTGAGTTCTTTGCCTGCATGAGGGTCCTGATATTTTATGCTCTTTGTGATTTCCGGGATTTGTTTTTGCGCAGAAGTTATTTTATCCTTTAGAAAAGTCATTTCTGCTCTTTGGATTTTTGTTGGAGCCTTCATTGATGGCGGAGGAAGTAATTTATTTCCATCCATGGCCTTTTCAGTCAGGCTGTAGAAGTAGGAAAAGAGTTGGTAGAATTCCTTCTGAGAGAGAGGATCAAACTTGTGATCGTGACAGTTGGCGCATCCTGCAGTGAGGCCTAACCAGACAGTCGAAGTCGTTTCGACCCTTTCGACTGCGTATCTTACATAATATTCCGCGTCAATAGAACCTCCCTCGCCCGTAGTCACGTTGCAGCGATTGAACCCGGTTGCTACTTTTTGCTCTATGCTTGGCTCAGGAAGTAGATCGCCTGCGAGTTGCTCAATGGTGAATTGATCGAATGGCTGATTTTTGTTGAACGAGTCAATGACCCAGTTCCTGTAAGGCCAGATTGATCGCTCATTATCCAGATGCAATCCGTGAGTGTCGGCGTAGCGCGCAGCGTCCAACCAAATTCGAGCCATTTGTTCTCCGTACCTGCTGGATTGAAGGAGCCGGTCGATCAGTTTTTCGTACGCATTACCAGAATCATCTGAAAGAAACTGATCAATTTCTTTCACGGTCGGAGGGAGTCCTGTCAGATCGAAAGTGACGCGTCTTATGATTGTTTCTTTAGTCGCCTCTTTTTCTGGAGCCGTTCCTTCTTGTGCGAGCCTAGAATGAATAAAGCGGTCGATGGTGTTCTCCGCTTTCCACTCATTATTTGTGATTTCGGGAACTTTTGATTTTACTGGTTTTTCGAAGGACCAGTGCTTGCCCCATTCGCCTCCTGATTTAATCCAGTCTCTGATCTGATCAGTTTCTTCTTTGGTGAGTTTTTTTCCTGAATCGGCTGGGGGCATTACCTCGTCCGGATCATTAGATGTTATTCGCTGGTAGATCTCACTTTCAGAAATTTTTCCTGGGACCAATCCAATGGATCCGGACTTTAATGTGGCCTTAGCTCCTTCAGCCTTGTCCAGTCTTAGCCCGGCCTTTCTTTCTGCTTCGTCAGGCCCATGACAACCGAAGCAATTGTTTGAGAGGACTGGCAGGATATTTTTTGAAAAATCAATTTCCTTAGCCTGGAGGCTTTGATCAGTAACCGATGAGAATGAAAGAATAAAACAACTAAGGGCTAATGGTTTCAAAATTTGTGGGATGTTGTATAAAAAAAGCATTAATAAGAGTTTCAAAGTATCAAAAAAATTCTTCAGTGGTCAATCGTCGATATGTTATCAGCGTCTTTTTTTGATGTTAAAATCTTGCCATTACAAATTAATCTAAATTTTGTAATCGGCTAGAGGATGATCCTAGTGTTCAGTAATGTAGAAATCATTTCAAAGATTTCACCTTTTAAGTAATCTGCGTTGGCATAATTAAAGTTTAAAACATAAAAAATTGAAGAAATTTAAATCATCAAGATAATGAAAAGGATACTATTTTTCTTGCTATTTGGGGCTTTGATTCTGCTTATTCCTTTTATTATTCAGCAACTCATACAGTACCGGCAATTACCAAAAAGTATTACCATAGTTACCGGTCAAGAGGGGGGGCGATACAAGGACATTGCAGTCGCCATTGGCCGTAAGATCGAGGCGGAGCATGGTATCAAGGTTAAGTATATTGTTTCTCCAGGTTCCCAAAAGAATATAAATTTCATTCAGAATGGTGAAGCTGACTTTGCTTTTTTTCAGCCAAATGTAATTAAAGACACTTCAGAGTTTCCTGACGTCAGAATGATTACAAATGTTTTTCCAGAGGTCGTTTTGACTCATGTCAAAAAGGACCTGAAATATGATCCTTTCATCGGAGAATTGAAGGACAGAGAAAATACAATAATTGCTGTTGGGGAGGAAGGGTCCGGATCAGCGGTGAACAGTGAGGCGATTCTTAATCATTTTGATAATAGTTCCTTGATTGGGACTCGAGTCACAAAGAATTATGAGGAAGTAATAAAGGGCTTTGAATTAGGTGATCTTGACATGGCCATTGTTACAACAGAAGAGAATGCCTCAATACAGAAGAGGATCGCGGCAACAGGTAAAACTAAGTTAATGGAATTGCCTTTCGCTGAGTCTTTCGTTGCTAAGAACCCGGAGTTCCACCTTCATGAAATTCCGAGTGGATTTTATAGAGTCTTTCCTGAACCATATCCCGTTCAAAAAACGATAGTGATTGCTGTGAATGCACAATTGATTACAAATTCCTCTGTCAGTGCTTCGATGGTGACGGCGGTGGCTGAGGCTCTTATGGATCCGGAATTCCTTTCAACTAATAGACTCAATGACTTAAGAAGTGGAGGTAATAATTACGCAAGATCTAACCCGTCAATTCCATTTCATTCAGGTGCAAATCATTTTTACGGCCCAGAGATC
>JAAZZC010000040.1 GCA_014239335.1 Verrucomicrobiales bacterium | reverse complement strand
AGCTTGAAGGTCCCGAGGAGAGTTCGGTCAGAGTTGATATGACTCTAAGATCAAGTGATCTTGGGTACACTTGCCCAACATTTGTTGCTGTTTTGGAAATTCCAAGATGCGATGCAACTTTATGTTCTAACTCGGCTACCTTGTCGGTGTCATCTTTGAATAGTGCGAGCTGATCTAATTGAGTTCCTACGGCTCCTTTTATGCCGCGTGCAGGATAAGATTCAATTATTGATTCGAGTGAACAGAAGGCCCCAAGTAATTCTTCTCCAAACATTGCCATTCGCTTGCCCATCGTAGAGGTTTGTGCAGCAACATTATGTGTCCGTGCAGATATGTACAGGTCCTTCCATTCATGTGCTTTGAGGCCGATTGCGATTAATGCTGCAGCTGCCTTGGATTGTATTACTTTTAGTGAGCGATAAATTTGGATCTGCTCGACATTCTCGGTGAGGTCTCGGCTAGTCATTCCTTTATGAATGTGTTCGCAACCAGCAAGATCGCAGAATTCTTCTATGCGAGCCTTTACATCATGACGAGTGATACGTTCACGCTCCATGATTGAATCAATATTCACATCGTTCTTAACCTTTTCGTAAGAGAGTATGTCTTCTTCAGGAATCTCAAGACCAAGTTCGGCCTGAGCTTTCATCACAGCTATCCACAGTTCGCGTTCAAGAATGACTTTGCCTTCAGGTGACCAGATTGCCCTCATGGGTTCGGTGGCATAGCGATTGGCTAGAATATTTGGAATCTCAGACATGGTGTGAATGTAATATAATAATGTCAGCCAAAGAACTCATTAATTGAATCTTTGGATTAAAATGTAAGATATTCTTTAATCTGATAGTGGAAGTTGTTCCAAGCAAATTAATCGAAAGGTATACCTGTCTTCTTAGAAATATCCCGTAATTCTTCAACTACAGGTAACACGAGCGGAATTCCTTGCTTCGAACGGATTGATTCAGCTTCTCTTTCAGGGTCGCCAGGGATTATTGGTCCGTCAGTTCCTGGAGCAGGAGAAGTTGATCTCAGTGTTTGGATATAGTCATCTGTTTGATTTTTGAATTCATCAGGATCTATAAAAGCATCTATTTTCATAGCGCCAAAGAAATGTCCGATTCCTTTCCCAACACTTCGCTTTGGGATTTCTTGTTGTAAGGCGAATGGCGGAGTGAAAGGTCCCCAGTTAGCGCCACTAAGAACAGCGCACAGAAAATCGACCATTACTGCGAGACCGTACCCCTTGTGCCCGCCCTTTTCTCTATCCGATCCGAGAGGTAGAAGAGCTCCTCCGTTAATCATTTTATCGGGATCGCTTGTATTATTTCCCTCAGAGTCAATGGCCCATCCCTCTGGAATCATTTGTTCTTTTCGATTGGCAATCTCAATTTTTCCGTAAGCTGCTGAACAAGTTGCTAAATCAATAATTATTGGAGGTTCTTTTTTACCCGGAAAAGCAACTGCTATTGGATTCGTGCCGAGCATTCTTTCTGCTCCCCATAGTGGAGCTACTAGCTTGGTTGTATTTGTCATAGACCACCCGATCAGATCTCTTTCCAATGCTTTTATGACATAGTATCCAGCAATTCCGTAATGATTGGTGTTGCAGACGCTCACCCATCCGCTACCCGCTTCTTGGGCCTTGTCCATTGCAATTTCATTTGCTTTTGGACCTACCACTAATCCTAAACCATTATCACCGTCAACCGTTGCCGTTGATGCAGATTCCCTGACTATTTTAATTTTAGGAACGGGATTAATCCGTTCCTTTTCGAGCATGTCAAAGTAAGTGTGCAATCTCGCGACGCCATGAGAATCGATTCCCCTTAAATCACTCATTGAAAGGACCTCAGAAGCTAGTTCAGCTTCTTTCGCGGGAATGCCGAAATATTGGAAAGTCAGTTTGGAAAACTCGCTAAGCTTTTCATGAGGATAGGTTATTGTTTTCACTTCAGGCATAAATTAATAAGTAAAATTCAATGGTTTCCTTTTGTTTACTGAGAATTGAATCTTTTTGATTTAATTAATTAAGATTTTCTCCAATCACCTTAGCAATGTTAAGCGAAGCGGTTGCCGCGGGAGAAGGTGCATTGCATACGTTTAAAATATTTCCGTTCCTTGAAAAATAGAAATCATCGACCATTGATCCATTAGAACTTACAGCCTGAGCTCTTACTCCTGCAGGTGCAGGGCATAAGTGTTCAGTTTTAATTTCCGGGACTAGGCGTGACAATGCTTTAACAAAGGCACGCTTATTCGCGGAGCGCCACATTTCCCCAAGTCCTGTCTTCCAAAATTTTGCGGCTAGGCGAAGAAATCCAGGATAGGTTAGTGATTCGATCAGTTCACTAGGGTTAATTTTGAGCTTAGAGTACCCTTCTCTTGCATATGCAAGAACAGCGTTAGGGCCGCATTCGACGCCGCCATTAATCATTCGAGTGAAGTGAACTCCGAGAAAAGGAAAGTTGGGATCAGGGACTGGATAGATTAAATTTTTAACGAGTCCGCGAGCATTTTCATTAAGTTCATAATATTCTCCTCTGAATGGAATGATTTTCATGGGAGGTCTTGCGCCTGCCTTGTCTGCTACATGGTCAGAATAAAGCCCACTGCAGTTCACTACTCTTTCAGCTAAAAATTCTTTTCCTGAACTGGTTTGAATTGATACTGACTTTTGGTCAGGGGTAATGAAGTGAACCCTTTCCCCAGTCAAAATTTGTCCTCCTGCAATTTTAATTTTTTCGGCTAGAACAGAACATACTTGGCGATAGTCGACTATTCCAGCTTCGGGAACGTGAATTCCGGCTATGCCTGCGGCATGGGGTTCTAATTCGGATAATTCAGATTTATCAATGAGTCTGCACTTCACACCATTTTTCTTTCCACGTTCAAGTATGCTATGCATTGCTGGCAGTTCTTTTTCATCGGTTGCGACAATGACTTTTCCGCATGTCTCGAATCGTATTCCCTCCTCCTTACAGAAACGTTCGAGTGCTTGTTTGCCTTTGCGACAATTAATCGCTTTAAGTGATCCGGGCTTATAATAAATGCCTGAATGGATGACTCCGGAATTATTGCCGGTTTGGTGAGAGGCTATTTGGTTTTCTTTTTCTAGGACGGTGACGTTTTTTTTAGGCAGGATTTT
>JAAZZC010000109.1 GCA_014239335.1 Verrucomicrobiales bacterium | reverse complement strand
GAAACAAAAGATAGCATAAAAGTAGCACTTCTCGCGTCCCTTCTAAATATCGTGAGGAGTAAAGAATTCAATCAGCTTTCCTGTCCGCTCACCGATCTGACCCCAAAACTCAATGTCCAGATCAATCCTAGCAACTGCACAAGTAATGAAACGGTCTATCGAATCATCACCGGTCAGGTAATAGCATAATTCATGTGAACCAGGGTTATGCGATACGACCATCACATGTTCTGTTCCGTCCTCTTCGTTGAGCCTTGAAATGACTTCCTCATAGCCTCTTATAGAAGCTAGGTACAGTTGCTCATCATAATGTATGAGAGAATCTTTAATGCCTATTTCCTTTGCAATGAGCTTCGCCGTAGTGGCGGCCCTAAGAGCTGTACTGCTAATTATAATATCTGGAATTTTTCCTTTCTCGGCAATCGCTGAGCCGACCCTAGGAGCAGCGCTCATGCCTCGATCATTGAGGGGCCTGTCATGATCGTCTGTGGACGTTTCCCATGAGGATTTTGCGTGCCGGACAATGGTCAGGGTTTTCATTATGAGAAAACTTAATGTTTCTTAGCCTTGTCAGGAAATTCCTTTTCATGCAATGCAAGCAAAGCAGGAACATCATTCGGTAAGAGATACATCTTGCCGCGAATCTTTTTCGTTTCTCCAGGCTTCAAGCCCCCTATTCGAAAATCACTGTGTATGCAGCGGATTACTCCCTGAAAAAGCTCCTGATAAGGCTCCCAAACACTTGCCATGAGCCACTTCTTATCCGCTGAAACACAGCCTATAATATTCTTGTGAGGAGCAGACGGGTGAAGTGGTCTGGGATTAACATCATCCCTGTTAACATTTTTCGGACACCAGACCTGGCCAGGAACGTAACGGGCCTTTGTGGCCCAGTCCTTAGTAGGCAAAAAATCAGGAATGTCATCCTTGTCCTGAAAAATAAAAGATTTCTTGATGTAAGCATACGCGTCATCAGTCTCATCAGCTCCCTGCCCTGTGAATTTACCGACTCTTATACAAGGTTGTGCCCAGTGCGCTTCGGAAACTTTTCCCGTAGGATTGTTTGCAATCAAGTCAAAGCTGACCCCTGTCCTGGTTGCCCTTATTAGGTGGTCGACCCTGACCCCATCCTCCAAGGTACATTTTAATTTAATCTCGGTCTTTAAATTATTAATTGATACAAGTTCTGTTCGGTGACTTATCGTAGTTTCATTCCATGGCCGGTCCGTTGACCCTGGCCTGCAATATGCCTCCAAGTACCAGGTATCAATTTTACCTCCCGGAATTTGAGGATGATAGATACTAAGAATATTATCCTTCCAGCCGATTGTTATGTCGGTGACTTGAGACGTGTCCCTTTTTGCTATTCCGACCAGGATCAACACAAAAGCGGCAATCCCGATAAAAGCTGATCTAAAGAAGCAGGTCATTGAGCAAGTCTTATCCGATAGAATTGTTGAATTTTCTGGTTCGCGTCAGGATCAGAAAAGATTGTGGTCGTTCCTTCCGATGCATTGACCGTTTCAATGGACGTCCAGTCGGCTAGGTTCTCACTGGCCTCAACTGCATAGGTTCGTCCGGGCACACTTGACCAAGTGATGGAAATACTGGAATCCTCTGCAATGGTTATGGATTGGATACTTAACTTCGAATTTGCGCTGAGCGGGTCCGTTCCAAGATCGACTTCATCTCCATCTGAGAATCCATCATCATCTGTGTCAGAGTCATTCGGATCCGTGCCAATTGCTATCTCTTGGGATGAGAGAAGGCCGTCATTGTCCTGATCAGTGTCAATTGTCGGCTCTCGACCAAAGTTTGCAGCTTCAACATTATATTTTGTTTCGACGGCCTGAGGACTAAGGAGCCTATCATAAACTTTAATCAAGCCGATCGACATGGATCCTGAAACAGAATTGTTACGTGTACCGTTCCCCTCGTTCTGAGCACCGATAGTGATCGGCAGGGGCCTATTATTTGTATCAGTGGAATAAATTGCAAGGGGTCCGTGATTCTTTGAATTCACTTCGTCTGAATTGATGTAGAGCGTTGACTTGCCTGCACCGTCATAAACGTAGACAAGGTGTGTCCAGATCGATTCCTCCTCCTTATTTTCCCAACCTGCTGAATAGGCTCCTCCCCAATGCTCAAAGCCACCGTAAATGTTCTGGGTTCCGTGATTCATTGAATTGAGTCCGCCCAATGTTCCTGACTGCCGTCCCCAGGAAATGATAGTTTCTTGGGTGCCTACATCTGGATTATTAATCCAGGCCTCAATCGAGTGTGGGTTATTACCAACTAGGGATGCCGAAGCCGGTGGTCCAGTCAGCCAATCATTATTTCCTATGAGCGTGAGTGCCCGGACACCGTCAACGTCCTCGGCAACAGGACTATCAAGTTCAGGAGTGAAATTACCTCCTAGGAGACCAGCATTTTGCCAATTCGTTACGGGACCAGCATTAAGTCCACGCGCGTCGAGTAACAGCACCAACCCGTCTGCAATGATAATGGAAACGGGAATGACTTTTGGAGAATCGGCAGCATTACCTGCATCAATTGTGATGTTTCCACTATAATTTCCACTCTGAAGCTCAGAAGTAGAAAAGGTTAGAACGTGCTGCTCTTTGTCATCAGGGCCAGAGGATGCTCCTTCAAGAGGGGTAATTCCAATCCACGGAATGTCAGTTGATAATGAGTAATTCATAATGACACCCGAGTTATTGTTCCAGATTTCAAGTAACCCATTATCTGCATTTTGCCCTTCCCTTGTAGTGACACTTATCAGGTTGGATCCTGTGCTAAGTTGAGGACGAATGACATTGAGCGTTACTGGTATCTCAAAGGGAGAATTGTCCGCTTCAGGACTCAGTATCTGAATCACCGTTTCATAGATTCCACCAGGCAAATCCGTAGTTGTGAAATTTGCCGTGTGTGTGTGTCTGTCTGTGAGTCCATTCGAAGCACCTGAAACAGGATCAATGCTTAGCCATGGAACCGTTTCAGAAATTGTATAATTGAGTGTTTCAATACCAAAGTTTGCCACATTAAAAGTGACAGACTCCGCGTTTTCTCCAATCACACTGCCAGACATTAAAGAGGCAATACTGCTTTCAATTCTAGCAGCCGTTGGTGGAAGAATACTGATACCGGGAGTTCCTCCTGAATTTTCGGATATTTCCCAGTTCTTTGGTTCATTGCCGAACTCATTAACGAAGACCCTTTCAATGGAACGCCCTGAACCGGCCCCAGCACTTGGCCAAGGATCAGTAGCGGAATAACGCACGGAATCGATCGTTATGAATTCTGGATCAGGTTCACTGGGCTCGGGCATCTGTAGTCTGAGATTCTCACCATTCGCCTGAAGCGATCCCTCAAACGGGCCATAAATTAGAACCTCGGAAGGCACAGAATTCAGTGTACGGAAAATGGCTGGATCACCACTCACAATCAATGCTACACCACTTTGTGGTATCGATTGATTGGCAGGAAAATCAAAAGAAATACCTCCCACTTTCAAGACATGTTCAGGATTTGCAGGGTCAAAGAGATTGACTCTTGAACTACTTATGTTCTGGATTTCTATCCAGCTCATTTCTTCAGAAGCGTTCTGATACATGATCTCGGTAATGACTAATGGCCCGACCAGAGGAGCACTGTTTCCGGCGCCAATTGTATTAGTATTTTGTGCCGTAAAATACTCTTCTCCCTCGGAGTTTAAATACTGTCCAAACGAAATCCCATTTCTTGCAGCACCAAAATCACGTTCGGCTGCGAAGTATAATGGCTTGCCATCTTCTGACTCGATCAGATAAATCTGATCCCCACTCGAGCTGATAGCAAATTCCCAGTCAGCAGGTTCCCCAGCATTTGGGTTCCAGAGTCCGTTAGGGTTAAAATCGGACTCATCAAAAGTGATGAAGCCTTGAGAAGGAATGATGGAGTTTGCAGGAATTTCATATTTTTTCCAATTCGTATCAGAATCTGAAAGATACCACCCTGAAATGTTAACGGGCAATTCCGAGCCGTTCCTGATTTCGATTGTGTCCAATGAAGGTAAATCCGTGTGACTAAGAATTTCAGTAATGGTCACTGAATTGTTGGAAGTTGAATCGCTGGTACCCGGGGATCCTCCGAACTCAGCACTGGCTATCCAATTATCCTCATCGCTGTAATCATCTTCCGTGTCGATTATTATTAGACTGCTTCCGCTACCATCAGCACGATCCGGCCAATCACCAGAATTATCGTATTCGAACCTTAAGACAATATTGCCGTCGGGGTCCCTTAGAACAATTTCCTCGCCACCGTTCGAGAGAAATCCGCCCGCCCATTCAGCAACAACGGTAGGCCCGTTACCATATTCAGCTTCAAACTTGGACCTGTCATTGGTGATAATGACTCTCTGATTAGGAGCTAAATCATAATCAGGTAATATCAGTTCATTGAAAGGTGCTCCTTCATCGAATCGGACCTCGGCAAGGTTAATGGATGAGGCCCCTGTGTTCGCCAGTTCAATATATTCAATCCCAGTATTTCCAGGTGCATTATACATGATTTCAGTTATTCTAAGTGAATCAAGGTATTCATTAGTCAAATCAGGATCGACTAGAAGGACATAATCAAAATCAAAACGGGCATTCGTATTTGAACTGTCCGATGCAGCAAAGATACCTCCCTTAATCGCAGTCGTGTTAATGGGTAAATTTCGAGTATAAAGCTCGAGCCATTCGCCCGGTTCTCCGCGATGCTCAAAGATAAGGCTCCGGCCCTCCCTGCGGATCCGAATCGTTGCCGAACCCTCGTTCCAAGATTGAGATTTTTGTTGAGTATAATTACCTCCACTTGACCTCTTAACACGTAAATAGTCTCCATCTTCTATTGCGATCACGTATCGTCTTGTGAAGGTGCCTTCCTTGAGCTCAACGATGATACCGGCAATGAAATCTCCCTGCTGAAGACTATTGAGGCTCAGATCCGTGTGCAGTGACCAGTTCGTGGAATCAGGCAGATCTCTCCAAATGATAGGATGAGAAGGGTTACTCATCGTTAGTTTCTTCTCAGTGTCCTGGGGCATGCTCAGGACAAGTGTTCCCGGCTTTTCACTCAGCGAATACCAGGACGCGTCAGAACCGCTGCCGTAAGGTTCAATATTTTCTGTTGTCCAGTGAGGCTCGAGCAATGGTTCGGTGAAGCTACTCCATCCGGAAGCAGCGTACACTGCAGCCTCTCGGGTCAGTGTACTCGTTTTACCGTTATCATCGGAAGCTCTGAGGGTAAAATTATATAGTCCAGGAGCACCAAAACTGGCTTCGGGGGAAGAAGACGCTGCCCCAGAGAGATAATTTCCTGTTTCCGGAGAAATGTCCCATTGAAAATTTATTTCTGTGCCTTCAGGATCATAAGTGGAAGACGCATCAATTTTCATTGTCTCGGATACATCCAAATTAAAGGAGGATGGATTCGCATCGATCAAAATCACTGGTGCCGCGTTACCGGTCTTGTTCACTGTGAAAGTTTCTGTGCCTACCACTTTGCCTGTCGCATCAACTGCTTGGACATTAAGTCGATTCGCTCCCTGACGGAGCCTTATCCCGCTCAGTGTCCATGAAGTTTGATTGCTAAATTTGACCTGCGCTTCTGGATGATCCTCGACCCGCACTTCAAAGGATTCCCAGCCACTGGATCCGGATAAAGATATCGTTTCAGCACTCGTTGAAGTAGAGCTACCATTACCTGTCGTTACGTTAAAGGATGTGTTAAGAGCACTTCCGACTTCACTTCTGGCCCTGCTAACCCGGCTATTGTGCCACCCCGTATAAGTCCCCTCGTTGCTTGAATAAGAACTTGAGGCTTCCTCCTCTAGATCGAACCAGGTTTGCATGCGTGGTCCCGTTGCAGCGAAGTCATTAATCATCTTACCCAGATAATAGTTCACCCGCTGCTTCACGTATGCTTTGTCAAAGAAGTTACGCACGCCAGCCAAATTGCCGAAGAAGGACGCGCCCGAATCACCGAAGGTCAGGTCAGAGTCCCACTGAATGAGCATCCATTTTCCATCCGAGTGTCGGCGAAGGAAATAGCCGTTCTTTCCACGGTTCCTTGTGAGGGTATCCCAATCATCACACCATCCACGAACGACTGCATTCGCCGCCATCATGTCAATGTCCGCCATCCTTTCGATCTCTTCCCTAGTAAATGAATTTGTGCCCACCTTATTCATCCACGTCGTCAGAGAAGAGAAATCATACTCAGTCTCACGGGACCTCTTGATCCACTCCGCATGATAACGTTCCGGTTCATGGGTTCCTTTCCAGGACCAGTCCGCGTTACGGTTTTGCCGACCCCAGCCATCATCGAACCACCACTCGTCATCGATCCTGTAAAGCTCACCTTTCTGGCCATCTTCCCAGTTCCTTTTAAGGAAATCATTGGCATTTGGCTCAAGATCCTCGCGCAAGCTTGCAGAGCCTCCATTAAATATGGTCCTCACAAACTCATGTTCGTTGGCCGGGTGCCCGCACAGATACAACCAATGACGTATGATTCGGCCATGATAGGCCCTTCCTCCACCAGCATCTGAATCGATGGAACGTTTGGAATATCCCCTGAACCGTTTATCGCCTGGAGTCTTCCACTTGGCCTTTGAGAGTCCGTTCCCGTCATCTCTAGTCCATGGACTTCCGCTCTTCCTTACTTCACAATTATAAATAATATGCCTCTCATTCGATATGAATGTTGCATTGAAGTACTGGTTAGAGAGTCTGGGAAAATCATAGTCTCTGGAAGATCCGCCTCCAGTATTAGTGCTCAGTGAATTGCGATCATACTCAGATATTACAAACCTCTGGACACGAAGGTCATTAGGAATGTTGCTGTTATCAACGACCCACATAGCAGGTAGTTCAGGAGCCGGGCCCGGTGAAATTGTTGCTCTTCCGCTACTCACTGCCCTCACATAGAACTGAACGACTGTATTATCACTCTGATACTGGGTAAGAGAAGCTGAATAAGTTCCGTCACTGGCAACTTCGTCTCCGTTAAGGCCCTGATCATTCATGGACGTTGTCTGATAACTTCCATTACCTGCGCTCGTGTCTCTGCGGTGATGAACGTTCACCGAAGTGAGTGGGCCAGATGAATGCACTTTGGCTGTAATGATAACTGGGTCCGAGGATGTCGGAACTGCGGGGCTGTGCTTGAGCTTGGAAACGGTCGGAGCTGGAGAATTGATTAAGTTTCCATTAGCAGCTCCTGCACTGCCCAGATTTTCTGGTAATGGCAAGCGAAGAACGCCTCCAAAAGAGCGGTCCCAAGTATTTACAACTAGAGTGGGCTTTCCTGAAATCCAGCGAGCCTGACAGGTGAATGTGAGATTATCATTTCTACTGACCTGAGTAATATCAATTTCGCACCGGTTCGCTTTGTTGTCTCCATGACCTGATGAAATAATGCGGAATTCATTACCTATCTTATCACTAGCATAATGCGTTCCCTGACATAACCAGCCTCCGGATCCGTTACCATTGTGAGATACAGTATCGCCTCCGCCTGGAAGAATATTTGAATTACTGTTGTTCCTTGTGAGTGATACATTTCTTAAAGCCAAATGCGCATCTCCTACCGCGTGAACGTGAAGTTCTTCGTAATCACTCGATGAACCACGGCTAGTCAGTTGCTGGTACTGATCATTAATTGTAAAGCTTTGCCAACTCGATTTATTGGATTCATCCGAATCTGCCCAGGCAGATGGATCAGCATTGTCCATGTCAGGATGCCTAAGTTCAAGGGTACTCCCTCCTCCAGCAGCAAGGCGCGGCCAGTCGCCTCCTGTATGATAATGGATCTGGTCAGCCGTATTTCCCCAAGCATCAGTGAGCCTTAATAATTCACCCCCATTTGCAAGGTTCCCAGAATAGGGACCAATAACCGTAGCGTTGGGAAATGCGGACGATGTCAGAGAAGGGTTAGCTGCAATGACAATGTATCCTTTTGCAGGAACTACCGTTCCTCCAGGAAAATTATAGTCCACTCCGCTTTCGAATGCCCATGCACTTAAATTCACTGGTGAATTACTTTTATTGTATAGCTCGATGAACTCACCGTCCCGTTCACCGCTTGGAGGCTCGACCATCAGTTCGTTAATCACTATACTGGTATTGCGTAAGGGATCATTATTGCTGTCACGGGTCCCGGATCCAGATAGGAAAAAGTCACCGGAACCATCAGGATACGCAGCCACATAGTCTCTCCCATTCTTTTGATCCACAGAACACGCATCAAGTACATTGTTGCTGGAGTCGATTACAAAAAGCTTGAATGTATTTCCAGAAAAATTGAAGTCAGTGTTCCAGCTCGCAAAATTTTTGGCGGCAATCACTTTGCCCAATTCAATCTTATCTGAAAAATCATCAGCACTTGTGATCCACAACCCGTCCGTCGATACGGAAACGTTTCCCATATTGTGCAATTCTATCCAGTCGACATTTCCTTCTGCAGAAAAATGAATTTCATTAATTTTGAGATTCTTGCCAAGACTGCTTGAGCTTTCATTTGCCTCTCCTCTGGTCGGAGACGTAAAAAGGAACCACGAACCTCCACCCGCTGGCTTGCGCCCGAGAGAACGTCCGTCGAGCGGCATCTGGGTGCTGACCGCATTTGCAACAGTCGTACCGTCAGGCTTTGTCAGATAAATGGTAGTTGTTGAAGAAACCCCTAAAGCAGACTCTGCATAACCGACCGATGTCAATTGGCCAGGTCCGATAGAGAGATTTCCTGGGATCCTACGCTTGGTCAGGTTCGATGGGCGATCACTAATGTACCAGCTACCAAGATTTATTGTTTCATTAGTAGGATTATAAAATTCGACAAATCCGGACTCGCCCGTTGAAGGCAATATCTCATTAATTAATAGGGTAGGGGCACTGGGCGCAGAAAGACTGACTCTCGCTCCAAAAATGAAATCCGAACTGCTATTATTGGTTTGTCTTCCGGCAGCGGCAATGACGTTTTTTCCCTTCACTAACGGAGGACTCGCAGTGGAAATCACCGCTAACTCTTCCTCGGCATTGCCAACGACCCTGTCAGCTGTTGTGGTATGTCCTGACCCGCTCGAAGTCGCCACTCCACCAATCCATTGGCCGTTGAGCCAAAATCCGCAACCATCATCATTGATCAGGTCAAGGGTGAGGCGAACCCCTGCTGTTGGACCGTTATAAGTAAATTCCTTTCTGAAATAATAACTGATGTGATTCGCTCCATCCGAGCTATTCAATAGAGGAGTTCTGAGACCTGGAGCCGGAAGCGCTGAGTTTTCAAAGCCGTAAAGCCCTCCCTCATTACCGGCAGCATTCGCTCTTGTCCAACCCTGATGAGAAAAATTGTAAGATGGATCTTTCCAGCTAGTTCCCAAATTCACATTCTGATCATTGAAGTCCCAGGCATCTGAGTATTGGATGTAAGGAATTCCAACACTCAAATCGACTTCCGGATTCGAAAAAGGCTCTTCGGCGGACGCGGGCTCAGAAGATCCTGGAGTACCGTTTGGCCCAGGACTGGCTTTCCATAACCGATAATCATCAATGGCTCGGGTATTATCGTAAAGTACCAAGCTATGACCACCGCCATCAGCTGAAACGGGCCAATTCCCTTTGTTATCAAACCTGACAGTGGCTCGGATAATATTGTTCTTGTCCTTGAGGCTCACCCTTTCGCCACCATTATTCAGATTCCCTGTCCAAGGACCAAAGACCCTCACTGCAGAGGGTAATCCATAACTTGCTCGAAAAGTACCTGGATCAGTATCACAGATAACAATTTTCTCGAAAGCTTTAAGAAAAGTATTCCTTGGCTGAGCTGAGCTAAATTCCGGAAATTCGAAATCCACTCCACCCTTAAGTTTCCACATCGCAATATCAAATGGTGAGGAAGTAAGATTTTCAATCTCTACAAATTCATGACCACCCTCCTTCGGATGATACATTATTTCACTGATCACGACCTGTTCGGCTATCGCAAAAGGTGAAGAAATAAAAAGAATTAGGAGAAGGGAATTAAGGAGACGAGATTTTATGTCCATTTCTATATCAGTTTGGGGAATATGAGTCTTTGAAGTTTAGGCTCTTCTAATAGTACTCTCCCCTGTGTTAATTGGCTCCAGAAAAAAAAATCCTGTTCATTTTAAGTTTAAGGTTTTCTGATCCTAAAAAAGTGCCGCGGGAACTCGCTTATAGGCTATATAACTATTGTTTAACGTTTATTTTTAGCTACTATTGCGCAATCCTTGGGATCGATTAAATAAATTTTACCGATGACAAAAATAAAAATATGCGTCCCTTTACTGACCTTTTTTATTTTATGTTCATTAACTAATGCACAAGTCGGTCAGCTAAAATCAAAACAAAGTAAGATCAAAGGACTCTTAGTCCGACCCCTAGCAAATGGAGAATTTGCCGGTATGGCCTCTCAAATGAATGCCACAGCAACGCCTTTGGATAATTCAAAATCTCAGCTCAGTGTCCGTTTTAATCAGCGCGTTGGAAAAGACATGCACAGTGCTCTAAATGAGGTCATTAAACACTTACGTGTAAAGCATGATTTGTGGCCTTCTGGCTATGAAGTAGAAATAGCCTTCGAAGATCGTTTTACGTTAAAGGATGGGCCTTCGGCCGCAGTTCCCTGCGCGCTCTTGCTTGATTCTCTAATTACTGGAACCAAAATGGACCCGGCCTTTGCCGTTACCGGTGACATGAATGCCGACGGCAGTATCCAGCCTGTTGGTGGAGTCCCGGCCAAGGTCCGTGGCGCTTTCAGCAAAGATTGTAAGATCGTGGCAATACCTCTCAAAAATGCTAGGACCCTTTCCGATCTCGTCATCCTTAGCGGAATTCAACCCGTGTCACGGATCCAAGTCTTTACGATACAGCACTTTAAGCAAGCCTCAGCACTAGCTTCATTAGAAAAGAACGACTCATTGACTAATGCTATTAAAGAGTTTGCTAAGGTCCAGAATGCAATTTCACGTTATAAACCGACCGTCTTACGCAATGTTCAAATTCAGAATAAGCTTCGCGAAATTATTAGACTGGCACCTAATCATTTGTCAGCCCGTTTGGCTCTGGAATTAGCCACCGGAAAAATTCGTAAAACATTGTCTTTGCTCGGATCATTGGAAAACACTGAACTGTCTGCGACTCTGTTACTAGATGCAGCGCGATCAGGATCGGCGAGCGGAGACGCACTAGCACCTGACGAACTTGGAAAAGCCATCAATGATATTAAAAGGATTCGGTTCAAACTGGATAAGCGTGTCTGGCCATACGCAGATTCAATCCAAGACTTTGGTAAGCTTGTACGGGCATTTAAAATCTCTCCGCCCAAAAGTATTTCCACAAAGAAAAAGAAGCTTACAGAAATACAATTAGCAGCAGAGAGGATTGAGGATGAAGCCAAAAAAATCCGCAACAATAAAGAAATTATGGAAGAGCTGATTCAAAAATAGAATGGTTAAGATCCTCCTTTCGGTGTCTCTTATATGATACACTCCTATTGCTTGAGTTAAATGCCCTTGCGATGACACTTCGCTGCCAACTTGCGCTACCAAGGTTTGATGCAAGCCGCTGAGCAAATCGTGAAGAGAGTTGCACCAGACCGGCCAATCTGCCAACCTTAAGCAATGAAACGCCTTCTGCCCTTGCTCATCCTCCTTGCCTTTGCGGCAGTCGCCGCGAGAGCGGCAGAAAAGCCCATCCTTTGCCGCGGCAACTATCACTCCGAGGCCGATGCCATTAAACAGCTCGCACGCATAGCCGCCTCGCACAAAAACCTCGCACAATGGAAGCTACGCGCGGATGCTGTGCGTCGACAGATCCTCACCGGCGCCGGGCTAAGCCCGTTGCCAAAGCGCACCCCGCTCAATGCCATTATCAAGAACAAGCGCAGCTACAAGGGTTACACCGTGGAATGCGCCGCCTTCGAGGCACGGCCGGGATTTTTTGTTTATGGTAGCCTCTACCGCCCACTCAGTCATGAAGGGAAACGCCCCGGCATCCTCTGCCCACACGGCCACGCGAGAAAAACCAAGGAGAATGGCGGTGGCCGGCTACGTCCCGACCAGCAACATCGCTGTGCCACTTTAGCGCGAATGGGCGCAGTGGTCTTTTCCTATGACATGGTCGGCTTTGGCGACTCGGAGCACATTGGCTGGAATCACGGCCATTCACAGGCACTCACCCTACAAACCTGGAGTAGTGTTAGGGCAGTGGATTTCCTCGAGTCCCTGCCCGAGGTAAACAAGGAACTCATCGGCGTAACAGGTTGCTCGGGCGGCTGCACGCAGACCTTCCTGTTGACAGCCATTGACGAGCGCGTGGCAGTAAGCGTGCCGGTGGTCATGGTCTCCGCGCATTTTTTCGGCGGTTGCCATTGCGAGAGCGGCATGCCTATCCACAAGACGACTAAACTGGAAACCAACAATGCCGAGATCGCCGCCCTTGCCGCACCTCGACCGCTGAAACTCATCTCTGTCGGTGGCGACTGGACCAAGAACACCCCCAAGGTAGAATACCCCTATGCGCAGTCCATCTACAGGTATTTCGGCGCACTGGACAAGGTAGAAAACTCCCATTTCCCCAAGGAGAAGCACGGCTACGAGTATATCAAAAGGCAGGCAATGTATCCATTCATGGCCAAACACCTGAACTTAGACACCAAAGGCGTTCTGGACAAAAAGACTGGTAATTACGACGAGACAGGCAACACCATCGAGGCAACGCAAATCATGCGTAACTTCCGCTCAACGACAGAGATGCCCGCCCACGCACTGAAACCGGGCTCGATCGTCCCCTTCCGATAAGCCTTTTCCTACTTTCTCCCGTCCCTTCCCGTGACCCTAATCAAAAACGCCTACTCAATAGCACACTCACCAAGATACTGGAAAAGGAGTCATCCTTGTCATCAACAATGGAAAGCGGCACCTTAAAATTATGGGCTCGGCGATTTTATGAATTCAGGTCAGATTCACGAGCCATTAACCAAAACAAATCGGATAATCTGTTCAGGTAAGAAAGGATCAACGGATCCAGCTCATTGATCAGCCCAGTGCATTCACGTTCCACGCGTCGGCAAACTACCCGTGCATGATCCAGACTCGCGGAAAGTTGAAGACCACTCGATCCCGGTAATGCCCACCCCTCGATCTTAATATCCTTAGATTCAATGATTGAAATCCACTGATCAATTTTCTCTAATTTCCCAATCCCAAAACGATTAAATCCTTTCTCCTCATACCTGGAAATATCTTCGGGAAGAGTCCCGATCTCCCCCATCAATACGATGAGATCATTTTGAATGGAAACGGTACGTTCCTTGATTTCTGACTGATCACCACAATGCGTGAGTACAATACCAAGCAACGCATTTAATTCATCAACTGCTCCTAATGCGATGATTCGCGGATGGTTCTTAGCCACTCGACGCCCAAACATCAAATCAGTTTCTCCGTTGTCACCTTTTCTTGTCGATATACTCATATTAATCTGTTTCCGTTGGAGGAGTGTCCGCCTCATCGATCATGATATCGATCTTTAATACGTCCTCCCAGGGGATCCGACGCCGCTGATACTTATTGAAGAGAACTTCACGAAATGTCTTCAATTCATCAATGTCCATTTTTTCATGATTAGTCCATCCTTCCTCCGAACGCTGCAGCCTAGACATGAATTCCCAGTGACCACCGTGCTTTTTGGCCCGCCAGAGACGATTCTCGCCCGTTTCTGAGCGGGTCCTCCAATCATGAATTTTCATATTTAGATCTTAAACTGCAACAAAGGATTTGTCATCGGGCTTCACAGATACTTCAATTTAGTAGTAATTAACCCGCAATGTTAAAAAGTATTCGATCTGACGCACTTAAATTAGTGGCCTGGCTTGTCTGTTCACTAATTATCGGAGCAGCACTGGCTCCTTTCCTCTACCATGGGTGCAAAGCACTCGTTCAGTTCCGAGTCCTTGAAAATATGGGAGCGCCCGGACAATGGCTTGAAAGCAAATTGGATAACGCTCACTTTGGTAGGTATTTTAACCGTTCAATGCTCATAGGAGCATTAGTCTGCATGTATCCTTTGATACGTTCTCTTAAACTGAAAAAAAGTCATCTTGGGCTACAGCGTAACATTCACTGGAAAACAGATTTTGGAATCGGTTTTGTTCTGGCTTCGGGCATCCTGTTAATCTTCGGTATCATTTACATGCAGCTTGGAATCTTTGAAGCCAAGAACTCTTTCTCAGAGAAGATGCTCTTAAAGTTCCTTATTTCCGGGCTCTCAGTAGCAGTCCTTGAGGAATTTCTTTTTCGTGGATTATTACTTGGAGCAGTGATGCGAACGGCCAGGCCCTTCTATGCATTAATTTTTGTTTCTTTCTTCTTTGCATTAATTCATTTTTTAAAACCTCCGGTCAATTGCGCCAGACTCGCAGATCAAGACATCCACTACTTTGGGACAGGGT